>CAMBFR010000062.1 GCA_945865815.1 Candidatus Sulfopaludibacter sp. SbA3 | reverse complement strand
TCCATCTTCTGGCGGTAAAGAACCTCGTTGATCGTCGCCAGAGCATGATGGCAACCGAGCCCCCGCCTGAAACCGAACGAGCATTTCAGGAAATCCTGCTCGTAGATTTCATTCAGAACCTTCGCCATTGCCCCCTGGATCGCGCGATCGATCACCGCCGGAACCCCGATTGGACGCTTTGAACCATCCGCCTTTGGGATGTACACCCTTCGAACCGGCGGCGGCGTGTAGCGCCCCTCGTGGATCTGCTTCAGGATTGGCGGAAGCAGCCAGCTCAAATTCTCTCTGGCCTGTTTTGCGCTCATCCCGTCCACCCCCGCCGCGCTCGACTGCGGTATCTCGTCGAGACACTCCGCAACCAATTCATAAGTGAGGTGGTGAAGCAAGTTGTTGAACTGCTCTTTTGGATTCTTCCGAGCCTTTGCTGCTATCGCGGCTCGCCTGGAAACTGGATCGTACCCCTCGCCAGCTCTGGGTCCGGAAGGGTTGCCCGCCTCGGAGTGCGGTTCCGATTTCCTCATTCGCCACTTCATCTTTCCGCCACGCCCTTCGCTCCCCGGTCATTACCCGGTTCACCGCTAATATGGCGTGGTCTGACTTCCCTGTGCTCGCATAGCGCGGCTTGCGCCGCTCTACTGTCCACCTCCTGTGAACAAACACAGGGATCTCCCAAGTTCGTGAACAAGCTCTTGCGAACATGCCGGAGCCAGCGCCCCCGGTGGCCGAGGACAGGCTCGCTGTAGCGCCTGTCTTTCCTCCGCCTTCCCCGTCTTATCCAACGGGTCGGCGACCACAACTTAAAACCGTTTCGGGGTGAAGCCCATTCATCTCACCGATTCGGCCTGTCCGCTCGAACGGCACCCGCTTTGGCGCGTCGGTTACCCTTCTCGCCAGGGTGCGTTCTTCGCCTCTGTCTGCTCGACTTTAAGGCGGTGATCTTTGCATATCACAAGCTCCATTCACGCCTCTTGGCGCACGATAAGCGGTTCAAGCACGTAGTGGCGACGAGGGCAGCGGCGACAATGTCACAGTATGGACGTTATGTAAACCTCGCGCGCGGCCACAGGCCGTCGCGGCCTTGAGCACGTGCAGCGAGCGGCGGTTCACATCGGAGTACACGGCCACGGTGGCGATGCCCATTTCGCGGCAGGCGCGCATCCCGCGCACCGCGATCTCCCCTCGATTGGCAATAAGTATTTTTTTGGACATGAGGCTGTTATTTCAGACATAGCCCTTATAATGCCGCTTGCCTGGCGGTGGCGCACGCCTCGCAAACAAGGTTTCCGGAGAAAGCCAATGCCCCGCCTGCTACTTCTATCGATTGCCCTGTTGCTCGCAGCCTGCAGTCAAGCTCCCGCGCCGGAGGCGCCGAAAATGTCAGGTTATCTGGATTACTCCAACCGCGACGATTTGCTGAGTGGCGGAGCGAGGATGATTCCTATCGAGACGCCCAAGGGCCAGTTCCGCGTCTGGACCAAACGCATCGGCAACAATCCCAGGATCAAAGTTCTCCTGCTGCATGGCGGCCCGGCGGCGCCGCATGATTACATGGAGGCCTTTGACAGCTACTTCCCCGGCGCTGAGATTGAATATTACCACTATGACCAACTGGGGGCAGGCAACAGCGATCAGCCCGACGACCCATCACTGTGGGAACTGCCGCGCTTCGTCGAGGAGGTCGAGCAAGTCCGGCTTGCCCTGCATCTGGATAAGAGCAATTTCTATCTCTTCGGGCATTCCTGGGGCGGGATGCTGGCGATTGAATACGCGCTCAGATACCAGCAGAACCTTAAGGGGTTGATCATCTCCAATATGATGGCCGACGTGCTGGCCTACAACGAATATGCCCACAAGGTCCTGATGCCTGCCATGGACCAGACTGCGCTGAAAGAGATCTTGCAGCTTGAGGCAGCCAAGGATTATGAGAACCCGCGCTACATGGAGCTACTGATCCCGAACTTCTACGAGCACCACATCCTCCGCATGCCCGCCGCGGAATGGCCCGATCCTCTGAACCGGGGCTTCGCGAAGCTCAACCATAAAATCTATGTGCAGGTGAACGGGCCGAGCGAGATGGGTTGGAATGGAAGCATGAAAGATTGGAACCGCATGGCCGATCTGGGAAAGATCACCGTCCCCACGCTAACCGTGGGCGCGAAGCACGACACGATGGACCCGGCGCACATGGAAGCCATGTCCAAGGCCCTGCTACGCGGACGATATCTCTACTGTCCCAATGGCAGCCATCTGGCGATGTACGACGATCAGAAGACTTACTTCGACGGTCTGATCGGCTTCATTCGCGATGTGGATGGCGGCAAGTTTTAAGTGTTAAAGCGGGATATTTCCGTGCTTTTTCGGCGGCGTGGTGGCGCGCTTGCCGGCCAGCATGCGGAGTGAGGCGATCAGCTTGCGGCGCGTTTGGCGCGGGACGATCACTTCGTCCACGTAGCCGCGCTCGGCGGTGATATAGGGGTTGGCGAAGCGGGGCCCGAAGCTGCGTGGCGTTCTTGGCGCGATACCGTGAATGTGCCCGATGGCTCGACGCTGAAGCTCGGCATCATCGCCGATAACCCCGCCATGTGGATGGCCCACTGCCACATCCTCGAGCACGCCGAATCGGGTATGAGCCGCATGGTCGAGGTCAAGCCGTAGGTTGCAGCTTCCGCGCACGCCACCAGCCACTCACTTGCACCAGCACGAGCAATACATGAGGCACGACCAGAGCGAGAAGCATGAACCCGCGCTTTGCTCGTGTCAGGGAGCCAATCGCTCCAGCGACCCACACGAGCTGATCCGGATAGCGAAGTAGCATCGCCAGCGACGACACGTTTTCGAGCATGTCGAAGCCAAAGTACATCACAGGAAGGGCGACGAGCATCGCTTTGGTCCAGCGTCTCAGCCCCGCGCGCTGCGCCGCAAAGCGTGCAAGCGTGACCAGGAAGATCAACATGACAATCGGGAACACGATGTCCACTGTGACGATGAGTCGCAGATAGAGCGCGCGTCCGCTCTCACCCATTGCCGCGAGGCGCTCATAGGTCTCGGCCGCGGACGCCGAGGCTTGCATGTCGAGAATTTTCTGACCACCCGTGGCTTTTAAGAAGTGAGCGACCGATCCCGGATAGCTCACGAGGTGCGTGCCAACGAAGACCGTCGACAACAGCAGAAATGTCGCGAACACGTGGCGGAGGCGAATCATGGCTATCTCCTTTGCGGCTGAGCAGCGCCTTGTAAGATATTTACGAGCATGACGGAGATCTTGTCGCTCATCGTCGAGAGCGCGGCGCGATCGATTTCCCCTAAGTGCACCATGACGGCGAGTTGGTGAAAGAGCCCACTCACGGCAGCGGTCTGAAGAGAGACGGGCAGATCGCACCCGATTCGCCCGCTGTCTCGGCCGCGGCAAATCCACTGCGTCATGAGCGTGAAGAGCGACTGGCCACCGAATTTCTTTGCGACGCGAGGCCAGAATAGCGCCAGGTGATCGTGCACGAAGAGCACGGCGTGGAGGCGTTCGGCTAGAAGCTTGACGAATGCGTCTGCCCACTTTGGTATCGCCTCCTGGAGCGGACCATCGTGGCGAAGGACGGACTCGAGCACGAGCATCAGCTCGCGGTAGGTCCTTTCGAAGACGTGGATCCCGAGCGCTTCCTTGTTCTTGAAGAACTTGAACAAGGCAGGATTGGTGTAGCCTGCTTCGTCGGCGATCGCGCGGATCGTCGTTTGCTCATAACCATTCTCGACGAACAGCTTGAGCGCCGCGCGAAGAATTGCCTGGCGTGACGGAGGGTCGTTCTCCTCGACGATGAAAGCACTCGAATCTTGCGCGCGCGACATAATCAACAAAGTTAGCATCTGCTAACTTTCAACGCAATCGCAAAGTGCAGCAACCATCTCTGCGAGATGGCTTGCTCCCATGAATATCCGGGCAAAAAAAGAGGCGCGGTCAGACAGACCGCGCCTACAGTTTGATCTGCTATCGCCCTACCGAAGTCCGGCGAGCTCCTGCAGCAGGTGCCAGTTCTCCAGGCGGTCCTGTTGCGCGGCGAGAATAGTGTCCGAAGGATTGCCCTCTTTGTCGAACTGCTTGGCGAAGCGCCCTTCACTCCTCGCGAAGGTGACGAAATTGACGGCTTCGCCTGTCTTGGGATTGACGTACCAGTCTTCTTTCGAATTTGGATTCCCCGCCAGGCTGAGACGTTCCTTGAACCTCGACCCTTTTCTCGGATCGTAGATAAATACCGGGAATGCCCGTGAATCCGCCGCCAGCCTTGCCTGATGCTCGGCCATGTTATCGGCCACGCCGTGTTCGGGCTGGCATGTCGTGAATACGTTCACGATGGCCGGGCCGGGATACTCGTTGGCCTCCATAACCGCCTTGTAGAAGTGGTTGATATGCGAGCACGTGGTCTGCGCGACATACACGTCCTTGTGCATCATCGCGATGTTTGCAATTTCCTTCCGGTTCTCTTTCTTCCCCTTGATTTCCTTCCCGTGGAAGCTCATCTTCGCGTCCTGTCCCTTGAACGAGCCGGTCGAAGCCTGTCCGCCGGTGTTGGAATACACCTGCGTATCGAGGACCAGGACTTTGATATCCATTCCGGCGGCGAACATTCGCGAGAGTGACTGGAATCCGATGTCGAGCATCGCCCCGTCGCCACCCACGATCCACAGGCGCTTGCTCTTCCATCCAAGCTGATCCCAGCGCGTTCGCACGCCCATTGCATCGGCCGGGGCGTTCTCGAACAGCGAGTTCGTCCACGGAATGATGTAGGGGTTATAGGGATAGGTCGATGTGTACACGGTATTGCAGCCGGTTGCGGCTACCATTCCGATGTTTTCCTTGCCGTAAACGAACCCTGTGGCGGCAAGCATCATGCGGAGGGCAGTGGCTTCTCCGCAGCCCATGCATGAGCCGGCGCCGCCCACGTAGAGCAGCGCCCGTTCGGCGAGCATCATATCGGCAAGCGCCTTGTCGTTGATGAACTTCGCCGGCGTTTCGGGCGCCTTCTTGTAGAAGTTGAAGGCCGACTGATACCACTTTAGATTGTCGTCGTCCTTGCGAATCATCTTGAGGGCGTTGTGGTCTCCGCAGGCGTCCACGCATTCCGCGCAACCCTTGCACTTGGAGGGATCGATGAAGATTCCGAACTTCCCTCCCCCGACGCCCTTCTTCTCGAGAACATCCCAGTACTTCTTTGTGTTCGCCCACTGTTCGGACATTTTCTGCCTTTCGGCGGGATCCGATATGGTGGAGAGCTGTTGCTCAAGAACCGACGGCTCAATGGCCTTACCCAGGATCGCCGTGTCCGGACACTGCGTCACGCAGTCCATGCAACCGACGCAGTTTTCGGTGATGAATTCCGGAATATCAGGAGCGATATAGCTGAAGTCGCGCAGCACTCCCGTGCCTCCGGGAACGATGCTGCGGGCAACCTGATCGTCGGCTGCCAGGCCTTTCTCGGCAGTGCCTTTGTTGTAGGCGTCAACGACTCGATTGTTGAAATCCGCCGGATCGACGACATTCACCCGAAAGTCTTCGATCATCTGCTCCAAAGTGACGTCAATTCTTTCCATCTGTACTTGTACTCCCTTGGTTCTCTTGCCTAACCCTGCTTGACTTTGCTTAGCTTTGCTTAGCAATGGCCGCTGGGGCATTTGCCATCATTACGGACCGCGGGACCTCAATGACTTCGTTGTAGCCGCGCTTCACGGCATCCAGGTTGTCTCGCACCACCTGCTCGCCGCGCTTGCCGAAGTACTTGCGCAACGACTTCTCAACTCCCTGGAAGAGGCGCTCCTGGCTGATGCTGTGTTCGGACTGGAACGGCGTGACGCGAAGGAAGACGCCCAGAAGAACGATACCCTGCATGCGCTGTTGCAGGTCCGCCTGCGTTGAAACTTCACGTGCGATTTGAACAGTGTCGAGCGCAAACAGACGCGCGTTCTTGCCGATCATTTCTCTCTTGGCCCACGAGGGTATGGCCTTCCAGACTTCCGCCGGATCGCTCTTCTGGCTCTGGACAAATACCATGCCGTCCTGCGCCAGACCAATAAGCGGGTTCTCCATGTTGAACGCGTTCACGTCATTCAATGGAATGAACTCGACGTTCTCGAGTTCCGAATGCACGCGGATGTGTTCCTTTGCGATCGTCAGGTAGTACGTGGTGGGAAGTCCCTTCTTCTCGGATCCGTACTTCGGATATGCCTGAACGTCCATCCCGAAAACTTCCCCTGCGATGGTCGCGATGACCTTATTCGTGGTAACCGATCCATAACCTCCGACGGAGTGGCCCCGCATCGAGAAAGAACCCGCGCCGCGAACGTCCGGATCGTGGGTTATTGGAAGGGCCGTCTCGTGCTTGATGCCGAGCGTGAAGTAGGAGCGCGGACTCTCGCTGCGCATGTTCTCCATGACCGCAATGAAATCTCCCGCGCGGACGTCGCGGCTTCCGAGACCCGCCGATCCGCTGAAGAACCGCGGCATATGCGTAAGTGCGGGATAACCCGGGGTGCCCGACATCGCATCGGCAAATGCCGCCTTGATCTCGCACAGGAACGGATTGGATTGCATCATCGGAATATCGAGTCTCTCGAGCACGGATATCGCCCGGACATGACGGAGGGCTTCGACAATTTCAATCGACGGGAAAGGCCGGAAAGACGTGAGGTGCAGAAGGCCGACTTTCACTCCGTAGTGCTCGCGGATGTAATCCACGGCGGCCTCGCCGGTTTCCATCATGCAACCGGAACCGACGATGGCGTAATCGGCGTCGTCTAGCCGATACGGCATGACGACGTCGTACTTGCGGCCGGTGTAACGGCCGAATTCATCCATGACTGCCTTCAATGTCGGAAGGACACGATCGTAGTACCGCCGCTGAGCAATCTTGCCCTTCATGTAGCTGTCCTGGTTCTGCACCACGCCCGACATCAAGGGAATGCGGGGATCCATGAGATTACGGATTTTCTCGGACGGGTGCCCGACAAACATCCGCATGAATTCCTTCTCCGGAAGCCGCACGTTCTCGATCGTATGGGTGGTAAGAAAACCATCCTGGACGTTCATGAAAGGCGTCTCGGAATCCTCCGCCGCGCGCCGCGCGATAAGCGCAAGGTCGCCGGTCTCCTGGGCGTTACGCCCAAACAGGATTCCCCAGCCGCAATCGGCCACCGAACAAACGTCGTCATGTCCGGCATGGACGTTCAACGAGTGCGACGTGAGAGCGCGAGCGCCAATGTGAAAAACCACGGGCAGGCGTTTGCCGGATATCGTGAACAGAACTTCCTTCATCAGGACCAGTCCCTGTCCTGACGTAAAATTCGTCACGCGGCCGCCGGCCACCGCGAATCCTTCGCACGTGCTAGCCGCGCTGTGTTCAGACTCCGGCTCAATAAAAGCGAGTTCATCACCCCAGAGATTCCGCGTGCCATTCGCGACTTCAGCCTGGTAGCCGCCCCCCATGGTCGTGGATGAGGTGATCGGGTACGCACAAGCGCCCTGTGTTATGTGGGTCTCAACCCAAACGACCGTACCGGACCCGTCTGCAGTCGTCGGAATCCCCGGAAACTGAACCTTCTGTTCAGTGGAGGAATCACCGCTAGCCGTAGACGGAATATGGCCGTTCACAATCGAACTCATTCTGCCTCCTTCGAGTTAAGCCAACGTAAGCCCAAAAGCGTATCAAATTTCAGCATCGGTAGCCACCCGCCGGGCCAAAAATCTACTTGCCGCCGGTTTTGTAAGAGACTACACTGCCGCTACTTACGCTGAGAATAAGGACCGATAATACCGATCATAGAGAGTGCTCCGGTAGTCTCACGGCATCAAATATTCCGGACTGACAAAATGACCAAGGTCAACGAGGGGGATTCAATGAAGTTTCGTACGCTTCTGATAGTGTGCATTACGGTCCTGTTTGCGGTATCGGCCCAGGGACAACATCGTGCCAGCCTGAAGGCCGGCAAGGCGCAACTCAAATCGGCCGGCGCCCTGACGTTCGGCCCCGAAGGGATTCTTTTCGTCGGCGACTCGGCAGGTGGAGCCGTCTACGCTCTCGACACCAACGATCAGACTGCCGCGACCGGCGCCGCAAAGGTGGAAGTCGCGGGCCTGAACAGCAAGATCTCAGCAATGCTGGGCACCACGGCCGATCAGATCCTCATCAATGACGTGGCCGTCAACCCGATATCCCGGAAAATCTACGTATCCGTTTCGCGAGGGCGCGGGACGGCCGCCGTACCACTGATCATGCGCGTGGATGCGAGCGGAAAGATCGAAGAACTCGCTCTGCAAAACATTGCTCACTCGAGCGCCGCGCTTCCGAATACACCTACGGGAGAACGGCAGCGCCTGGATACCATTACCGATCTCGCGTTCCTGAAGGACGTGGTTTACGTCGCAGGCCTGTCGAATGAAGAGTTCTCGTCGAACCTGCGCTCGATTCCGTTCCCGTTCAAGCAGGTGGAGAAGGGTACGAGCGTCCAGATCTACCATGGCTCGCACGGACAGTGGGAAACCAACTCTCCCGTCCGCACGTTCGTTGCTTACGAAATCGGCAACAAGCCGCACCTGATCGCCGCGTATACCTGCACTCCGATTGTCAAGCTGCCGATCGAATCCCTGAAGCCGGGCTCGAAGGTAACCGGAACCACGATCGCCGAATTGGGCGCCGGCAACCGGCCGCTCGATATGATCGTTTACAAAAAGGGCGGCGCCGAGTTCATCCTGATGAACAACAGCAGCCGCGGCGTCATGAAGATGCCGACTGCCAAGATGGAAACATACGGCCCGATCACCAAGCCGACCGACATTGCCGGATTGCCTTACCAGACGATCGCCGGCCTTACGGGCGTTGAACAGCTCGATGCCTACGACGCCACCAACGCCGTTATCCTGGCGCGTGGAGCGGGCGGCATGCTGGATCTGAAAACCGTCGCACTGCCGTAGTTCGGAAGTTACGGACAATACTTGGGCGCGGGGCTGAAGCCCCGTGCCCACGGGAAAACTTGTGAACCTGTTTCTGCTTCTCTTTACACTACTCGCCGACCCTTCCATCCAGCTCGAGAACGGCACGTTCAAACTCGCCGGATGGGATGGCATCTCCACAATCCGGACCGGCTCAGCCGCCGCCGTTTTTCCAATCTACGTTGATTCCGAAGCGCCCCTGCAACTGTTGGGAACGTACGCCGTGGAAGCCGGGACGCTCACATTTACTCCGCGATTTCCTCTCGAACCCGGCGTTCGTTACCGTGCGGAGTTCACGGCCGCTAACCGGGCGCCTATTGTCGCGAGGTTCGACATTCCAAAAGTGGAAACCGAGCCGACGACTGTCGTCGAACACGTTTATCCCTCACGCAACCGCCTTCCTGAAAATCTGCTGAAGCTGTATTTCCATTTCTCGGCGCCGATGAGCCGAGGCGAAGCGTACCGGCGTGTTCACCTTCTGGATCAGTCGGGAAACGTCATGCCCCTCACCTTTCTCGAACTCGACGAAGAGCTGTGGGATGTGGAAAACCGCCGGCTGACCATCCTTTTCGACCCGGGCCGCATAAAGAGTGGCCTTGTGCCCCACAATGAGCTCGGCGCACCGCTGGAAGAAGGAAAGTCTTACACACTCGTCGTAGACCGCGATTGGGCCGATGGAGAAGGAGTTCCCCTGAAGGAAGAATTTCGAAAAACCTTCAGCGTCGGTCCCGCCGACGGTGAATCGCCCGACCCGGACACCTGGAAAATCACCGCGCCGAAAGCCGGTACTCGCGACGCAGTGAGCATCGACTTTCCAGAGCCCCTGGACCATGCGCTGCTGGAACGTCTCCTGGAACTCACCCGGAACAACTCGCGCGTTGCCGGCAGTGTTCGCGTCGATCGTGAGGAAACACGATGGCAGTTCACACCGCGCGATCCCTGGCAGGCAGGCGATTACACGGTGCTCGTTGAAGCCCAGCTCGAGGACCTCTCCGGAAACGGCCTCGATCGTCCATTCGAAGTGGATGTCTTTGAAAAAATAACCGAGCGCCAGAGCAGCGAAAAGATTCCGCTGCCCTTCACTGTCCGCTAGTCATCCGCTAGTCGTTCTTATTACGGCAGTACCTGCCCCGGGATAGCGGCGAGAGCCGTCGATGTGTGCGTGCCAAAAAGTGCGAAGCTGAATACTTGTTTGTCGGAAACCACGCGGAAGTACCCGCTGCTCTGCGGAGGAAGCCTCGAATCGATCTGACTCAGGACTTCCGATATACGGGCAAATGCCGCGATCGTCCGGGCGCCGCTACCGATCTGGACACCGTCTTTGTTGAAGATGGAAACCGTGACATTTGCGGGCTGGCTGTTCATGTTGACTATCGCGATGCCCGTGTAAAAAGTAGCGTCCTGCGCGACATGGCCGTAGATCACATCCTTCGCCGGTTCCGATAGCAACGGCAGCGACGTTCGAAATTGCGCGTCCGCGGCGTCTCCGAACGTAACCGTGCCTGTAAGACGCGGGCCGCCACCCCGGATACCAAGATGCCCCTCCGTCAGCGCCTGAGGCTGCGCTACTCCAAAGATCGTCGCATCCGAAATGACCGTTCTGCCGCGCCCGGGAATGGTGACGCTGACCTGCTGACCGATCCGCGATCCGTTTTTGTCTGTCCAGGTCAATGAAACTGTCGAGGACCCGCTTTCGAGGCTGATCAACGTGAGGGTGCTTTTGAATCCGCCTCCAAACACAAACTGCGGGCTGTAGAGGAACCGGCTTCCTGTATCGGCGTGCAGGCCTGACACGAAAGTGGAAGCCGCGGAAGTGCTGGAACGTTCGCTGGCAATGATCCCGCGGCGTGATGCCGCTCGAATGTATCCGTCCGCGCCGCTGTACGATGGGAAGAGCCACCCGGGTATTCCGGAAAAGCGGCCGTTTGCGCCGATCGGCAGCACTCGAGCGTCCTGCACAATCCCGTCGTTGGTATACCAGGTCAGCGTCAATTCTTCAGTCGTGTTGTGTGGATTGACGAGAATGACATCTACATTCCGGATCTCGGGCAAAATGAAATCGGTGAGCAGCCGGTGGGAAAAATTCGCCCCGTCCATCGTGCTCAGCGCCGGATCGAAACTGAGAAAAAATCCGGTCGTGCCAGGCTTGTCCGCACCGATCTTCGTCCAGAACGTGTTTTCGACGGTTCCGCCAAAGACCTGCGAAGTGACGCCGCTGAACTGGCCCTTGCCGGGGAGCGTAACGTTTACGGGATTCTGGATCCCCGTACCGGCAAGCAGCGTCCCATCATCCTTAATTGCCGTCAGTGTGATGCTTGCCGAAGCTGTTCCCGAGTTGACGATCGCGAGGCCGGTCTGGCTCAAAGCGTTGTTGGAAACCGCCGACGCGTAATACGACACGGCGTTTCCGTAAACAAGGTCGCGAACGGCCGTCGTCTTCGTGAACGTCTCGCCGCCATCGGTGCTTTTGTAGAGGTAGTACCCCTTGGCCGCGGCCCAAACGACGTTCGGATTCGAAACTGAGACTTTGATGTCGACCATCTGTTGCGCTTCTGTGAGCGTTGTATCGTTGTAGGTCTCGCGCGACGTCAGGAAACCATCCCTGGATTTAATGATGCTGGTCCGGCCGGTGTACCAGACCGTGAGCGGATCGCGGGGGTGGATTCGAACGACGCCGAAGAAGCCCGCCTGCAACTGCGTCCACGTCAATCCGCCGTCCGTCGACTTGTGAACCTTTCTGCCGGTGCTGTCGTCGTGACCATAAATAATGCTGGGATCCTGCGGATAGGCGTCGAATCCCAGGATCTTGCCGCCGCTCGGATTGGACGTCGTCCAGGTTTGTCCGCCGTCCACACTGCGGACGAATCCCTCTGCAACTGGAGCGTCAGCGCCATGGATTGTTCCGGATGCATATATCGTTCGCTGGTTCGCGCCACGCACGACCATGTCGACAAGGATGTTTGTTTTCAGGACAGCCGAAACCGGAAGAGGAGCCCACGACTCGCCGGCATCGTTACTGACCCAGATACCGCCTTCATAAAATGGAAACGGCGCCGCAAACGTCGACTTCGCCCCGCCCAATCCGGCATAGACGCGGTTGGAGTTCGTGGAATCCACGATCACGTAACTCGCATAGGTAGTCGTGAAGCCCTGGATTTTCTGCGTCCACGTGAGGCCGCCGTCCGTGCTCTTGTAAATGCCTGCCGTAGCGGCTGGGTGGATCGGGTTGTCGGATGGACCCGGCCCGTTGATAGTGGCCGTATAGATGACCTGCGGATTCGACGGATCGACGGCAATGTCGAAGATCTGGGGGTATCCGGATTGCTGCGTGCCGCATTTGAAGCCCAGCCGCAGCCGTGTCCACGACGCTCCGCCATCGGTTGTCTTGAAGATGCCGTTCGTCTCGGTACCGGCATAGACGACGTTCTCATTGGCCGGATCGATGGCAATGGAGTGGAACATATGATCCTGGATGTTTCCAGGGCCGCCGCGCAAGGCGCCGTTGATCTCGGTAGGACATTCAATGGATGACTGGGCGAACAACAGGTGGGGACAAACCGCGAGCAGTATCAGTAAGACCAATACGTGCCGTCCTGGCATGGACGTATCCTCCTTGCAAAGAAGGCTACTGTACGTCCCGGGCATCAACTTTTCTAGAGTTTTTCCTCCGTCCGGTGAGTTGCATTGCAAACCCGGCCGCGAAAGTCTCGAAGACTGGAAACCGTTCTTCGCGATCTGCTCTGCTTCCTATCAGCCTAAGCGTCTTCCCCAACGCCGAGCCGCCGATACATCTTGTCGTGTCTAGTCGGTAGTCACCAGAAACAAGTCACTTCCCAACTGGTCACGCTGGGAATAAAGGATAGTCTGCGCATTTGACGATACATTCACGCCGCCCGACACGGGCGCTGTTACCGTAGCAATCGTCGTTGTGCGCCGATTGGCGAGATCAAAGACTTTCAGTGACGCGCCAATTTGCTCCGGCACGTCGGTCGTGAAGTAGAAGAGGGCCTGTGCTGCGACAGCAAACCCGAAGTATCGCATCGATGGAACGACGATCTCCTCAATACCAGTGCTAAGCGACAGCTTGTGAATGGCGCTTGTTCGCGGTTCTTTCGTGTAGTAAAGGTCCTTTCCGTCCAGAGACTCGGCTCCAAGATATCCGCCATTCCTCGTGACCTGGATCGGCCCAGGGTTTCCGGCGGGCGCCATTTTCCATATTTGAACGCTACCGGTTTGGTTCGAGTTGAAGTACAGGAATCTACCGTCGCGAGACCACGCATCCACAAATTCGTCAGAAGGACTGGTGGTCAGACGGCGAGGATCTCCTTGATCGGCGCCGACGATGTACACGTCCCAATTCCCGTCGGGATTCCAATCGAAGGCAATCTGCTTCCCGTCCGGAGACCATTCGACGGAACCGGACAGACTGCCCAGAAACGTCCTCTGTACCACATTCGATCCATCGCTATTGCTGACCCAAATATCAAATGCTCCAGACCTGTTCGATACGAATGCGATGCGGGTGCCGTCAGGCGACATTGCCGGAAAAGCCTCGTCTCGCGTCGAAGATAGCTCTGACAACTTGCGAGGCTGAGTCCACGCGGCAGATGGATTCGCACGGTCCAGGCGCCAGATATTCCGGTCGTTTTGATAACGCGTAAACGCGATTCTCCGGCCGTCGGGTGAAACCGCCGGCGCATAGGCTCCTTCGCCGGTGACGAACGGAACGGCGCCACTTTCGCCACCGGATGCCGACACTTTCCGGAGTTGGAGATTCGTTATGGAGACTGCTTCCGCTGATGCAAACAGGATCTCTTCTTTACCGGGAATCCAAACCGGATCGACAGTGAACCCGTTTTCGAAGGTAAGCTGCCGGGGAATGCCTGTAGGGAGAAATTCCGGTGAAATCGCCTGCATATAGAGATCGCCGAGCAGATTGCTTTCGCGAACAAACACCAGAGCGCGTCCATCCGGTGACACAGAAGGATTCCTGTCTCCTTGAGAAGACATTGGAGGAGTGGTCAACGGGATTCGCTCCAGTGACTCGAGTGCCAGCGACCACAGCCGAAATTGCCCGCTCGCCGGATCGCGATCGCTGACGATCAACTTCTCGCCATCGGGAGTCCAGGCGATTCGGCCGAGGTACTCCAATGTCTCCCGCGTTGCGACTTCGGTCACTTGGCGTTCCTGCTCCCCCAGCGGTGAAATGATATAGACACCGAGCCGTTGCGGGCTCAAACTCCGCAGGAAAGCGATCCAGTCACCCTTTGGCGACCAGCTTGGCAGAAAATCCGAGCGCGGATCCGATGTGATACAACGTCGATCGACGGCATGAACGAGTTTCACACAGATTTCCGAGTTGCCCACGGCCTCGGACCGCCATGAGAAGGCGATTTGCTCCCCATCGGGCGAGAAGCTTGAGCTGTCTTCCATTCCCGTATAACTGGTTATCGGAATCGTCTCGAATGGCGTTGCCGGTGCGGTTTCCTGCCACGAGCTGTACAAAACAATAACAAGTCCCAGCGCGGCAGCCGTTGCGATGGGCCAGAAGAGACGCCGCGCCGGCAGATTTCCCGCGGAAGATCTCAAGCCCTTCAACTCACCAAGCAATGCATCGGCACTCTGAAAGCGGTCTTCGGGGTCTGGGGCCAGCATGCGGTCCACGACTCGGCACAAGCGCGGATCCACGTCGGGCCGGAATTTCGAAAGCGGCTCTGGGCTGGACATGCTCCGCTCCGGGAAAGGCAGGCGCCCCGTGATCATCTCGTACACTGCAACGCCCAAAGACCAGATATCCGACCTCTCACCGGCGCCTTCTCCTCGAAATTGTTCGGGTGACATATAGGCCGGCGTTCCGACAGACGGACCGGTCCTGGAGTTGCTCTCCTGCCCGGCGAACCAGGCGAGACCGAAGTCCGTAATGACTGTCCGTCCATTGACGCCCAGAAGGATATTCGAAGGTTTGATATCGCGATGGATGATGCCTTGACGGTGGGCTTCACGCAAACCCTCGGCGGCTTCGGTGGCGATTCGATGGACGTCGTCGAAGGAGACCGGTCCCTCTTCGATGCGTTCTTTCAGGGTCTTGCCTTCGATGTAGGACATCACGAGAAATGTCTGGCCGGCGACCTGTTCGATGCCGTAGAGGGCACAAATATTGGGATGGTCGAACGTGGCGGCAGCTTTCGCTTCCTGAATGAATCGCATTCTGAATTCGTCGCTCGCCGTAATCTCGGGAGCAAGAAACTTCAGCGCGACCGTTCGGCCCAGGACCGAATCGGTTGCCTTATAGACCACACCCATTCCGCCCCTGCCAACTCTTGCGGATATGACGTAGCGGCCGATGGTACTGCCCGACAGATCAACGGAACGAAGCGGACTTTCCAGTTCAGGCAATTCACTGGCCTGCAACAGGTCTTCGACCACACGGCGCAGGTCGTGGTCGTCGCCGCAGACACGGGTCAGGAATGCCGCCCTATCGTGGGGCGCCAGCGATACGGCCTCCAGAAAAGTCTCCTTGATTTGCGGCCATCGTTCTTCGGTCACGACGGATTTTTCCGAGCGAGTTCGACCTGAAGCCAGGCCCGTCCCATTGCCCACTCGCGGTCCACAGTCCGCGGCGAAACACTCAGTACCGCCGCGATTTCGTCCACTTCCATGCCTGCGAAATAACGCATTTCGACGACTTTAGTTTGTTGCTGGTCCACTCTTCCAAGCCGCTCCAACGCTTCGTGGACCGAGAGAATCTCCTCGAGTTTCTGTTCCCCTCCCGGAAGTTCGAGCCCGTCCAGGGACTCGGCCCGCATTCCGGATCCCCGCTTGTCCGCAAGCCGCTGTCGTGCATGGTCGACCAGTACCCTCCGCATCATCGAGGCGGCGACGCCGAAGAAGTGGGCGCGGTCACGCCAGTCAACACGTGTCTGATCCACCAGGCGCAGCCACGCTTCGTGTATGAGGGCTGTCGGCTCCAAAGTGTGACTGATTCGCTCTCTCGCCATGTACGAGCGGGCGATTCTCCGCAATTCAGGGTAGACGACGGAAATCACCCGCGAGGCCGCATCGGTATCGCCGTCCTTCATCTTCCCTAATAGGACCGTCAGATCTGTTGCGGGATCGTTCATAAACATTGCTGATTGTAGCGAAATATTTTGAATTCCTGTGGCGTTCGCAGGCGTTTTTCTTCGCGTAGTTAACAGGAGGAAGAACATGGCGAATTATTTGATGCAAGTTATTCAAAACACAATCCAGGTTTTCAACCGCCCCAGGACCGGTACGCCTATTAACGTGATTGAGGATGAGCATGGGAACTATAGCTCTCCGGTTTGCCGTCAAGAGTTCATATCGCCGACCTGTCACATCCGTACATTCCTTCTGCTGGTGTTTGCGTTTCCTGTCGCAGTACAGGGCCAGTCCGCGCTGCACTTCGCGCGCGCATTTACACCATCAGATTTGCGGACCGTGGCATTCACCGTAGTGAATCCCTCAACTGATCATGCCGCCGTCACATTTACGCTTTACGCCCCAGACGGCCAGACCGTGGCAACGTCCCTGGAAACGGTGCGTGCCGGAGGACAGTTGCGGAAAACGGGATACGGCGCAGCGGGATTGTTTCCGGACATCAACATTGGCGGCTGGGTCCAGGCGGCCAGTTCGACGCCCGGCCTGCAGGGCTTCTGGTTTGGCGGCGATTCGTCGACCTTCAGCGACGGCGCAGACGCCGCACCGGCAGCGACCCGTTTGGTTCTTCCTCTCCTTTCAACACGGACCGAGCTCAACATTGCAAACCCCAACCGGTTCGCCGCTCTCATCACGCTCACATTGTTCGGAGCCGACGGGATCGAAGTCGGATTCTCTGAGAGTCGCTCCATTGAAGCGCACGGCATTTTTCAGCATGACCTCTCCGCGCTGTTTCCCTCAGCGAACTTCTCGCAGCCTACGCAGCTCCGCATCAGCAGCACGGAACCGGTCACCGCAACGGCCGTATTGAGGGACTTTCTGGCGAGCCCCTCATGGGGTGTCATGAATGGAACCGACTCTTCCATAACCGCCACTGAAATTCACTTTCCGCACGTGCCCGCAGGATCAAGCTGGCTGACTTTAATTGGCATCAGTAATCTGGAGGCTTCAGAACAAAGCGTCACGATAACGTTCATTCCGGCTGGGAAGACTGCGGACGCATCGGTTTCCGTCCGGCGGATCATTCCACCAAACGGCTTATTGCGCGAGACGGCACAGAGCCTGTTTAATGTCTTAACCGGCGATGAGGATGGCTGGGTGCAGGTGCAAGGCGGCGGTTCACTCCGCGGATTTGTCGCCTACACCGAAACGTCGGCAGGGGGAGTCGCTGTCGCGGCAATGCACCCTGTTCCGAGAACAAGTCTGCTTTTTGCACACGTTGCCGATGAGCCGCCGCAATGGTGGACTGGGCTGGCCCTGCTCAATACAACATCTACCGACGCCGCGGTCGAAGTGCAGGTGCTGAGGTACGACGGGTCACTCGTCGGCGGTCCTGCAAATGCTCCAGCAACAGCGCGTTTCATTCTCAAGGCCGGGACAAAGAGATCGGGACTGCTATCCGAGTTCGTTCCTCAATCGCGCTTCAATGACGGTTTCGTCGTCGTACGCACAACGAACGACGTTCCGCTGTTTGGAATCGCGCTTGTTTTCACACGCGACCTCAATGTGATGGCGAGCATTCCCGCCGGCGCACTGGACGGCCAGGTTTCGATGACGCCTCGGATCGATGCGCTGCTGGAACCCATTCGCGGAAAATATCACCTTCCGGCGCTCGGAGCCGCCATTCTCACCAGCAACAATGTCGTTGGCATTGGTGCGGTAGGAGTGAGGAAAGCCGGCAGCACTGTTCGGGTGACCGTTGATGATCAATGGCACCTCGGATCGGATACCAAGGCGATGACGGCGACATTGATCGGCGCACTGGTGGAACAAGGCAGTTTGAGTTGGGAAACCACCATCGAACAGGCATTCCCTGATCTCGTGCCGTCTATGCATGCGGATCAGCGCGGGATCTCGCTTCTTCACCTGCTTTCACATCAGGCCGGCTTACCGGCAAACCTCAACTGGGAGCAGATCGCTTCCACCGGAAACCTCAGGCAACAGCGTGAAAGGGCCGTAAGAGTAGCCACTTCAGTTAGACCGCTCTGGCAACCTGGTTCTCGATACGCCTATTCGAATCTCGGATATGTGATCGCCGGTGCGATGGCGGAGAGGATCGTGGGAAACTCCTGGGAAAGCCTGATGGTCGAAAAACTGTTTCACCCGCTTGGTATGAACCGCACGGGCTTCGGGGGTACCGGCACACCCGGACAGCTCGATCAGCCGTGGCCGCACCGGGGGGATGGCACGCCCACTTCCAACGGCCCCGCCGCCGACAACCCTCCGGTTTTGGGTCCTGCTGGCGGTGTTCACAGTACGTTGTCCGATTGGGCCAGGTTCATCTCGGATCAACTTCTCGGTGCGCGGAGTGAACCCGCAATGCTTGCGCGGGCCATATACCGGAGATTGCACACGGCCCCTTTTGGGGGAAGCTATGCGTTGGGCTGGGGCACAGGTGAACGCGCGTGGAGCGGCGGCCCGGTGCTGTTCCAATTGGGGCAGCAACACGATGAATTTCGCCGTGGTATGGGTCGCGCCGGAACGCGACTTTGCCGTGCTCGTTGTTACCAACAGCGGAGTCAGTAACGCAGCCGCTGCGTGCGATGAGGCTGCGGCGGCGCTGATTCGCTATTACGAATCCCTTCTGTCGGGACAGTCGCTCTAATACATACAGGTAAACCGCATGCTTAACACGCAGACATTGGCACTCGTCCTTGCCATAGGGGTTCTCATCGCGATTTCGCCGTTAGTCGCTTCGGATCTCAATGACTCCATCGAGAATCGCATCACTCGTATTGAGGAGGGACTACTTCCTCCCGCCGTTGACGGCGTTTCCCATTTAACGCCGTGGAATATTCGTGACCGCATGGAGTTCTACAAGGTTCCGGGTGTGAGCATCGCGGTGATCCATAACTTCGCAGTAGATTGGGCGCGCGGCTACGGCGCGCTTGAGGCGGGGGGATCAGACCTTGTAGACGCGGAGACACTCTTCCAGGCGGCGTCCATAAGTAAGCCTTTGACCGCGATGGGAATCCTATCGCTTAGTCGGGCAGGCATTCTCGCGCTGGACGATGAAGTGAACTGGAAGCTCGATTCCTGGCGGATCCCGGACAACAACTTCACCGCAGTCCGCAGTGTTACGGTGCGCCACCTCTTGTCGCACATGGCGGGAACACCCAGCTTTGGATACTTCGGCTACTTCGCTGGTCAGCAACTACCGAGCCTCGTTGAAATTCTGGACGGCCAGCGCCCGCCGGCCAACTCGCCTGCCATTCGCGTGGGACTGGTGCCGGGCACTGAGTTTCACTATTCCAACGGTGGTTTTTTGATCCTTCAACAGCTTGCCATGGACGTTACCGGGATGCATTTTGCGGAATGGATGCAGGCGGAAATTCTCAGCAAGCTCAAGATGAACCACAGTACATTCCAGCAGCCGCTTCCGCCGGAACTGGCCGTAAATGCGGCAAGCGGCCATCTCGGCGATGGATCGCCCATTCCAGATCGGTGGATGATTTACCCGGAATTAGCCTCGTCGGGCGTTTGGACAACACCAACCGACCTTGCTCGCTTCGTGATCGAGATACAAAACTCTCTTTCCGGAAAATCCAACCGCGTGTTGTCTGTGGACTCTGTCCGCGAGATGTTGAGGCCGCAGGCGCCAAACTATGGCCTTGGAATCCAGGTCAGTTCCGACGGCACTCTCTTCTATCACACAGGCGCCAATCGTGGGTTCCGCAGCATTATCCTGGGATATCCGCGCACCGGTGACGGCGCCGTCATTATGACGAATTCCGACAAAGGCGACGAGCTTCGGCTTGAGATCATCCGTGCGATTGCAGCCGAATACGGATGGCCCCATTTCCGAGTATGTAGTCATTCCCTGAACCTGGACGGATGGTCATTCCCTGCTGAAGGCGGAAGTGGAAGTGTGGCTATCTCGGCGACGACACCGGATTGCCGGTGGACCGTCAGCGCGTATCCGGAGTGGATTGAGATCACGAGCCCCCTGTCCGGCACGGGAAACGGAACCGTCACTTTCCAGGCTAGTGCGAACAGAGGTGAAGCACGCCTGGCGACATTCACTGCCGCCAATTCATCTTTCACGATCGTACAAGCGTCAGTCAGCCCATCTTTCTCTTCATCCACGCGATAAAGAACGGGCAGACCAGCAGTTTCAGGACGGAGAAAGACTCCGAGAGTCAGAGTTTTTCCTCCGTCCGGACACTCGCAACCGCCAACCCTCGTCCCGCTTCGGAATCGGATGCTTCCGGCTCCGGTATTTCGCCCGGATTGACGAAACGATTCGCTTCGAAACCGGCCTGCTTCGTATACAGGTCGAAGTAACGGCCCCTGAGCCTCAGCAATTCCTGGTGTGTTCCCCGCTCGATGATTCGGCCGTCTTCAAGCACAAGGATCTGGTGCGCGCTGCGAATGGTACTGAGCCGGTGGGCAATGACAAACGTCGTCCGATTCTTCATCAGAGCCGCGAGGCCTTCCTGTATCAGCGCTTCGCTTTCCGAATCGAGGCTGGACGTCGCTTCATCCAGAATCAGAATTCTGGGATCCGCAAGGATCGCTCGCGCAATCGCGACGCGCTGACGCTGACCGCCGGAAAGCTTCACGCCGCGCTCGCCTATGACCGTGTCGTTTCCGTGCTCCATTCGCAGGGCAAACTCGTCCACGCGGGCGATCCGGGCGGCGCGTTTCATCTCCTCATCCGTGGCCTCTGGCCGCCCGAAGAGAATGTTCTCCTTTATGGTCCCATCGAAGAGGAAATTGTCCTGGAGGACCACGCCGAGTTGCGAACGAAATGAATCGAGCCGCACGGTTGAGAGATCGATGCCGTCGATTCTCACGCGGCCGCCGGATGGCTTCGCGAATGCGGCCACCAGCCCGATCAGCGTGCTCTTGCCGGAACCCGAGGGTCCAACCAGCGCGGTCACGGTGTCCGGCAAGGCGTCGAGCGACACTTCCTTCAATACGGGCTTTCCGGCGTCGTATTCGAAGATGACGTTTTCGAACCGGACGTGGCCGCGGATCTCGCCGACAGTCTGCGTTCTCCCGGGATCGAGATCTTCAGGTTCTTCCCCAAGCACTTCCTGCATCCGGTCGAGGCCGGCGAATGCCTCCGAAATCTGGTTGCCGATCCCCACGATCTGGAAGACCGGCGCGATCATGAATCCCATGTAGAGCGTGTACGCGACAAAATCGCCGACCGTCATATCTCCGCGGACAAGCATTCTTCCGCCGACAATCATCACCGTTACGCTCACAAGGCCCATGAACAGCGTAGAAATCAAGCTGACCGTAGACTGCATGACCAGCGTCCGCCGAACCCAGTCGAACAGCCGCCCCGCGCCTGCCGCGAACGTGGCCGCTTCCCTCTCTTCGGCGTGAAACCCCTTCACAACCCGCACTCCGCCCAGGGATTCGGTGAGCCGTCCCGTAACTTCGGCATTGATCTTTCCGCGTTCGCGGTGCATCGGCCGAACCTTTCCAAAGGCCTTCTTGACGATGATCCCGAAAACCGCCATGAAAACCAGCGCGAGCCCGGTCATGGTGGCGTTGATTCTCAAGAGCAGAAAGAAGGCGATAACAGCAGTGAACAGGCCGCCGATGAATTCGACCAGGCCGGTGCCGACGAGGTTGCGCACACCTTCGACATCGGACATGATTCGCGAGACCAGTGCGCCGGTCTTGTTCGAATCGTAGTATCGGACGGGCAGGCGGCCGATGTGACGCTGAATTCGAACACGCATATCCGCGATCAACTGCTGTGCCGAAGTACTGAGCAATTGAACCAGCGCATACGAAGTCACTGCCTGCACCAGCACCGCGGCGCCGACAATCGCTGCCAAAGTAACCAGCAATTGCTCCTGCCGATTCAGAACGACGTCGTCGATGAGATACTTGGTCGAACCCGGGAGCACGAGTCCCGCGGCGCGGTTTATCAAGATAAGAACAAGTCCGATCACAAACAGGTAACGCCGCGGCCAGACCAGCAGCCGGAGATCGCGATAGATATGGGATCCTTTGAGGTCTTTCAGCATCGGTGAGGTTGCTCGGAAATCCGGAGACAGACTTCCTATTCCTGGATTTCGCTGGAGAGTATGACGGCCTCTGCGATCTCTCTCATGGACCGGCGGGTCCGCATGCTTTGCTGCTGAAGCCGCCGGTAAGCCTCTTCCTCCTTCAGGCCTCCCTGCTTCTCAAGGATGCTCTTGGCGCGCTCAATGAGCTTACGGGTTTGAAGAGCTTCCTGGCTTTCCTGGGCTTCCATGGCAAGCTTCGTGTTCTCGATCGCCAGCGCAGCCTGATCCGCCACCGTACAGAGCGTTCGAATGTCCTCCCGCGAAAAAGTGCGTTCTTCCGAGGAGTAAACGTTGATCACCCCGATGGCGTCATTTTTCACAACCATCGGTACGGAAACCAGCGACTTCACGCCTTCCCGCTTTGCGAGGTCCGCATACTGATATGCGGGCTCTTTCATGACGTCGCGAACAACGAGAGGCGTCCTTTCCTTCACAACCCGGCCGATCAGGCTCTTGGACACGGAGAGATTCGGCCGCTGGAGATACTCCTTGCTCGTACACTTGGCGGCCTTGAGAACCAGTTCATTGCGTTTCCTATCCACCAGCATGATGGAACAAACCTTTGCCTGCATCGTCTCGCTGATGAGATTTACGATCAGCTGGAGCATCTCCTCAAGGTACCGGCCGGACCCGATGATCTGACCCACCTGCGCCAGGGCCGCCAGGCGCTCGGCCTGCCGCTTGGTCTCCTCGTAGAGCCTGGCGTTCTCGATCGCGCCTCCCACTTGATGACCGATGATCGCCAGCAGCGTCTGCTCGGCAACGGTATGGCGGCGTTGTTTGCGGTGTTGAACGTTGATGACGCCGACAACTCTGTCGGTCGGAACGACGATCGGAACCGAGAGGAAGGCTTCGTATTTATCCTCGGGCAGGTTGTGAAAGATTTTGGAACGGGTATCCTTGCTCGCATGCCGCGATATGGCTACGGATTCGGCTTCCCGGGCCACCCACCCCGTAATACCTTCTCCGACTTTCAACGAGATCTGTCCAATCAAACGTGGATGCGGTGTCATGGAAGCCCTGAGGAAAAGGTTCTCCTCGGTCTCATCCAGCAGATAAATCAGACATGAGTCGCCATGCGTGACTTCAACGACAAGGTCGATAATCTGTCCGAGGACGACATCAAGATTCAGGCTGCAACTGATGGTCTGGCTGATCTTCTGCAGTACCTGCAGTTCTTTTCCCGCAAGATTGAGCGTCTGCCTTATCGAATCGATCGAATTGTCTCGTGCCAGGGCTTCCTCCAGAAACCACTGATTATAGGCCTGACCGCTCGGCTTGGATGCTAAGGAATGTTGAGGAAATTTCAGGAGAGGCCTCCATTGAAGGAAGCGTGTTTCTCTTAACAGATCGAGCGTGATTGCGCGGCTTGATTGCGCGGAATGTAAATGAAATTTAACAGGCGCCTCGCAACAGGCGTGTCTATACTCAGCAAAGCATGGCGTCCGCCACTTCCAATTGGTTCAAACGGCTACCGATTTCCTATCCATTGATGGCGGTATTGCTCCTCCTGTTGCCGCTTCTGGCCACACTTCAATACCAATGGATAGGCCAGGTCAGTGAAGCGGACCGTCAGCGCCTCCGGGCAAGTCTGTTTTCATCAACGGAGAGATTCGCAGGCGATTTCAACGCCGAACTGGCGCGAGTGTTTGGAACCTTCCAGTTCAGGCGGCCGGATTTCGACAACATTCCAGATCATATCGCCCGGCGATACAGCCAGTGGGTTCAGACCGCCCGGGATCCTCAGATCATACGGCGTATATTCGCCGTTCGGGCTCAAACCAACGGCAGCCTCGAGTTGCTGGAGTTCAACACCGAGTCCGGCGAAGTCAAGCCGGCCCAGTGGCCACCGGAGTTTCAACAGCTCCGGCAGACCCTCACTGGCGGGGGTGGCGAAGGGCTTGCCGCGGAAAATCCGGTGTTTGTAATTGCTGCGGCGCCGGAGGGCCGGGGCTTCCCGCCGGATCCACCGCGATTCTCGGATTTCCGTCCAACCGACTGGACCATTGTCGAGCTCGACCGCTCTGCGATCGTCGCGGATCTTTTCCCGGCCCTTGTGGAGAGCGATTTCCCAGAGACGTTCCGGGAAGAGTACATGATCGCGATCATCTCGCGCGACGAGCCCGGCAAACCGGTGTATCAAAGTGATGGACCGGGTTCCGACGCGGACTTTTCGTCACCCGACATTGCCATGGATATCTTCGGACCGAGGCCGAATCGTCCTCCCCCGGGGTTCGAGCCGCGGGAAATCCGTCCACGGGAACTTAGGCGCGGCGGCCCCGGAGGCCCTGGCGGTCCCAGGGGTGGTCTCGGAGGCCCTCGAGGGTTTGCGCAGGCGCCGGGCTCGCAGGTGTTTGCGCCGGAACCATGGCAGGTTGTGGTGAAACACCGGGCCGGGTCGCTGGAGGCCGCAGTCGAATCGCTGCGATGGCGCAATTTCGCGATCAGTTCCGGAATCCTGCTTGTGCTGGCGGCGGGAGTGCTCGTAATCGGAACGTCCAGCGCCCGCGCGCGCGCACTCGCTGCCCTGCAATTGGATTTTGTCGCCCGGGTCTCTCACGAGCTGCGCACACCGGTGACTGTGATCCGGTCCGCGGGCTACAACCTTTCGACCGGGATTGTCCAGGACAAGGATCAGATCCGGCAGTACGGAAAGATGGTGGAAGACGAGAGCAAGCGCCTCTCCGACATGGTCGACCAGATCATGTTGTTTACCAGAATGGAGTCCGGGCAGGCTCGTTACGAAGTACGCCCAATCGCCATCGACGAGTCGGTAAAACGCGCACTCGAAACTCTTTCGACATCGCTGAACGAAGCTCAGTGCACGGTCGCCCTGGAAATACCCTCAAACATGACTGCCGTCATGGCCGATCCCGTCGCCCTAACACACTGTCTGCAGAATCTCCTCACCAATGCCATGAAGTACGGCCGCCGAGAAGACTCCGCCCAAATCACGATCTCGGCGGCGCATCGCCCGGAAATCCATGAAACTGAAATTCGCGTTTGCGATCATGGCTTCGGTATCGACTCGCTGGACTTGCCGCATATATTCGAGCCTTTTTATCGCGGAACAAACGCCGGCAACGAGGTCCCCGGCAATGGCCTTGGCCTGAACCTTGTGCATAGAATGATGGAAGCGCAGGGCGGAAGAGTCTCGGTCACGAGTAATTCGGCCGGTACTTGCTTCATCTTGCATGTTCCCACCGTCCAAAGAGCGGCATGACGGAACGACCTCCCAGGCTTCTTCTCGCCGAAGATGAGCGCGCGCTGGTGCGCACGCTGACCGACATGCTCACGGCCAATGGTTACGAAGTCGAATCATTCCATGACGGCAAGGAAGCTCTCCACGCCGTAGTCGCAGGATCCTATGACCTGATTCTTCTGGACGTCATGATGCCCTCCTTGAGCGGCTTTGATGTTTGCCGGAATCTTCGCAGCCAGGGTGTTCATACGCCGGTATTGATGCTCACGGCCCGCGGGCAAGTCCGGGACAAGGTAGAGGGGCTCAAGCTCGGAGCAGACGATTACCTGACCAAGCCTTTTGATATGGAAGAGCTGAAAGCGCGGATCGAAGCGCTGCTCCGGCGCGCCAGGCGCCAGGAGTCTCGCGGCTCGGTTTACGAGTTCGATGGGATACGGGTGGATTTCGAGAAATCCCGTTTGGAACGCGGCTCAGAATTCACGGAACTGTCCGACCGCCAATGCCGCCTGATGCGTTACTTCGTCGACAACAGGGGCCGGGTCATCACCAGGGACGAACTCCTGCAGCACGTGTGGGGCTACAACGACGTGCCTTTCACCCGTACCGTAGACGTTCACATCGTCTGGCTCAGGCAAAAGCTTGAGACCGATCCTCGCAACCCACGCTACATCGTCACTGTCCACGGCGAAGGATATCGATTTGCATTTTAGGGCG
>CAMBFR010000061.1 GCA_945865815.1 Candidatus Sulfopaludibacter sp. SbA3 | reverse complement strand
TCCCCGATTAGGCGATAACCACAGATAAAAACAGAGTTCAGGTGAAGGAGCACGCCGAGAACGGCGCGGGACGAAGGATTTTTTCGTCAAGGACGAAAATGACCGCAGTCAGAAGGACCACCCTTGGGGTGAAAGGCGGGCATGATGCGGCATGATCAAAGCACGCCGACGATCGCCGACTGAAAATCCACTGCCGTTTCAATTGGACCCAGAACCCGCGACGGAAACGTTGACCAGTTATGGAGGAGTCCCGTTGGTCGTGCAGGCGTTCCGATCGCTGGGATTGCCGCAAGCCATCAGGCAGCATGTACAGATCAAGCAGCGGGAGCGGGGATATGACGAAGCAACGTTCATCGAGAGCTTCGTGATTCTGAATGCGGTGGGAGGCGAATGCCTGGAAGATTTCGAGCAACTGCGAGCCGATCCGGGATTGGCGGAATTGGTAGGACATGCGATGCCGTCACCAGAGGCGGCGCGGAATTTTCTGTATGCGTTTCATGAAGACGCCAAGATCGAAGAGGCGCAGTTGCGGTTGAAGGGGGACGAGAAGGCCTACATTCCCGACGAGACGATTCCATTACAGGGTCTGGCAGAGGTAAACCGGACGGCAATTGCGGAGGTGGGAGCGAGGTGTCGGGATCAAAAGATCGCAACGGTGGATCAGGACGCCACGATTATTGAAAGCCGGAAGCGGGAAGCCAAGGCAACCTACGAGGGGGAACGCGGATATCAGCCGATGTTGGCGGTGTGGGCGGAAACGGGATTGATCTTGTCGGATGAGTTTCGAGACGCCAACGTACCGGCGATGATGAGCCCGTTGAGTGGGGCGAAGGCGGCGTTTGGGGCGCTGCCGCCGACTGTGGAGACGTTCTATTACCGGGGCGACTCGGCCAGTCATGAGCATGAACTGATGGATTGGTTGCGGGATCCGGAGCGCGACGGCGGCCCGAAGGGATTTATTGGATTCGCGATATCGGCACGAATGAGCGTCGAGTTGCAGAAAGCCATCGCCGGTGTTGCCGACGATCAATGGCAGACACTCAAAGAGGAAATCGACGCGACACGTTCCTGCGCGGAAGTGACATTCGTGCCCGGCGAACGCAGTGAGAAGAAGGATAGCCAGCCACTGCGCTACATCGCCATTCGGATCGAGAAAAAGCAAGGCCATCTTTACGATGATGGTTCCCGAGTCCGCCATTTTGCGGTCGTAACCAACATTGAAGAATGGACAGCCGCGAAACTGATCCAGTGGCATCGGGAAAAAGCCGGCACGATCGAAATGGTTCATGATGTGTTGAAGAACGAATTAGCCGCTGGAGTCTTGCCGTGCGGCCGCTTCGGCGCGAATGCCGCATGGCTGCGGCTCGCCGTGATCACCCACAATGTTCTGACCGCTCTCAAGCGGTTGGCCTTACCGGCAGAGTATCTGTCGGCACGGCCCAAGCGTCTGCGTTTTCTGTTTCTGAACCTGGCTGGCCGGGTCTTGCATCATGCACGAACGATGAAGCTGCGGTTGGCTGCACGGTTAGCGCGGATTGGCGACATGGTTCAAGCGTTTCAAGTCTTGCCCATCCGCGTATAGCAAATCCTCAACGATGGAAAACTCAAATCGGCGACGCACTGAAGGCCGCCGCATTGTCTGCGAAGGTCCCGAAACCCGTGCCACTACGTCGGCGGCCACCAAAACCAAAACGTCGGGTGATCTTGGCCCCAGATTTTTTCAAATTCCTAGCACATGTGCCCGATCCAGCTGCCTCGCTGACCTTACCGACTGATTGGGGGCGGTCAATCCATCTTGTTCAAACGTCCGGCAGCCTCTAGACTTATCGAACACCTTATGCAGCTTTCAATTGTCGTTCCCATCTATAACGAGGCCGAAATCCTTCCGAAACTGCTTTCGTCCATCCAGGCTGTAATGAACTCCACACCGTTTTCGTATGAACTGATTCTCGTGGACGATGGGAGCCTCGACGGCACAGCCGAAACCCTGAGGCGCGCCGCCGAAGAGGATCCACGACTAAAGGTGCTCTCCTTCAGCCGCAACTTCGGACACCAGGCGGCTATCACCGCGGGATTGGATCACGCTTCAGGCGAGGCCGTCGTTGTCATGGACGCCGACTTGCAGGATCCCCCGGAACTGCTTCCGGAAATGCTGGCGCTCCTGGCGCAGGGTTACGACGTCGTATCCGCCCAGCGCGCAAGCCGCGACGGCGAAACTGTTTTTAAGCGGATGACTGCAACAGCGTTCTACTGGATATTCCAGAAACTCGTGGACGAACGCATGCAGCCGGAGGTCGGAGACTTTCGCATGTTCAGCCGGCGCGCGATCGTCGCAATAAGCCAGCTTCGCGAGCAGCATCGATTCATGCGTGGAATGGTCGCCTGGCTGGGATTGAAGGAAGTCATTCTGCCTTATCATCGCAATCCAAGAACCGCCGGGACAACGAAGTACTCCACATGGAAGATGATGCGGTTCGCCTGGACCGCAATTTCGTCCTTCTCCGCAATGCCCCTGCGGCTGAGTGTAGGCGCCGGCTTGTTCGTCACGGCTTGTGGAATTGGATTTGCGATTTATAGCGTGTTTGCGGCATTCGTATTGAAGACCAACGTGCCAGGTTGGACGTCTCTGGTTTGCCTGAACATCATCTTTTCAGGAACGACGCTAATCGCCATCGGATTGTTAGGAGAGTACGTGGCGCGTATTTACGAGGAAACGAAGGGCCGCCCGCTTTACGTCATCTCCAACACCACAAATGTCGATACCGGCACTCATGCCGCCAAAGGAGTAATCCTGCCTCCCGCCGTCAATTTGAAGCAAAGCCATGACGAATCGGCCTTGCGGCGTAATCAGGTGTGACTAAGATCCCAGAGTCAGCGCTCGAAGCGTAATGCGGTGCCTGAAAAGAAGCGCTGTGAAGTTCCGATCGGTTAGCGTCGCGAAACGCCGTATCTTCCGCCGCGATCTCCACATCTCCGGCAGGTATTTGAATCCCGACCAGTAGGCTTTCAGAATCATGAGCGCCAGGGTGGAACGCGAACACTCGGCGGCGTACTGCCCGGATGAACCCACCATGAAAATCGAGCCATACGCGTGAAATGCGAAGCGCAGGAACGTAAAAACGGGAGAAATGAGAAGCAGGGGCAGGGGGAAAACTTTAACCGCAACCCACATGCGGTTACGTTCAATCAGGAAAGCCTTCATGGGCGAGAACTCCCCGGCCGTCGCGGAGTGGACATGGTAGACGACCGCAGTGGGAACATAAAGGCAGGTCCAGCCGGCGAGCCGGCCGCGAAGACCGAGGTCGGCGTCGTCGCCATAAGCAAAGAAATGTTCATCGAACAAACCGATCGTATCGAGCATGTCGCGCCGGTACAAAGCCGCTGCCGCGTCGGGTAACAACACCTCTTCGCGGCGATCGAACTGGCCACGATCGATCTCTCCCGATCCGCGGCCATGATTCAGCCCGTCTGGATAGATAAGGTGTCCGGCCTTGTCAATTCGCTTCCGGTCGCCGTAAAACAGAATTTTGCTGGCGCACATCCCAACAGCAGCATCCGATTCCATGCCGGCCACCAATTCCTCGATCCACCGGGGATCGGCCTCGGCATCGTTATTCAAAGTCGCAATGTAACGGCCTGACGCGCGGGTGATGCCGGCGTTGCAGCCTCCCGCGAAGCCTCTGTTTGAATCCAGCGTCACGATGCGCAGCCGTGGTTCGGTCAGTCCATTCAGCAGGTCCACGGAACCATCCGTTGAGCCATTGTCGACGACCACGACTTCAAGGTCCTTGTAAGTCTGCCGCCATAGCGATTCCAGACAGCGTTGCAGCAGATCGCGCCGATTGAGATTCACGACAATGACCGAAACCGAAACACTCATTTCCTGCTCGCCTCGATCATGATTGTTGCCCCATGGCCCGACGCCGACTCCAGAAGAACGATGGGATAAGCGGCAATCACCAATGCAAGGTATGCAAGATGGCGCGCCCAGGCAACCCAAGCCGGCTCCTTACCGTTCCGCCGCCGCTGCCGTATTGCGCGGCTCACCGGGTCCAATGACGGAACGAGACTCGACACCAATGCCGGCGCATTGTCGCGCAGGTTGAAGTGGCGGACGCGCCTCGGCTCGAAACCCGACGCAGCCAGCAACCTCAACATGGAGTCTTTGGAATAGTCGATAACGTGACGTGGAATATCCAGCCCGTACCACCGCGCTCCAAACATCTTGAACTGCCAGCTATCGATGTTCGGAACCTGGATGACAACGCGGCCGGCAGGTTTCACAATGCGGAACACTTCCGCAAGAATGTCCCTCGGGTTCGTCACATGCTCCATGACATGAAACATCGTGACGATGTCGAACGAACCGGCCTCGAAGTGGGCTTCCTCCAAAGAGCCCGCAATCACTTGAACGCCGTTCTCCAGGTCCGCAACCCGTGCGGCTTCTTCCGAAGAGTCCACGCCGAGAACCTGGAACCCCCGGGTCTTCAGAAGCCCGAGCAGCGTTCCGCTTCCACAGCCGAAGTCCAGCAGGCGTGTGCCGTTTGCATTTCGCCCTGCCGACACGATGAACGCCACATGATCCCGCAATGCCAGTTTCCGATACACCGATTCGAGTTTCTTCAGCAGTCCGGACCTGGAGGCGCTCCACCAATACTGGGTGGGATAGAAGCCGGCGATCTCCCGCTCGTCCGGCATGGGATTCAGGAAGAGGCATCGGCACTGCGGACAGGAATCGAGCGAGAAACTCTTTGCGGTTGCCTCAAAGAGGAAATCGGTTCCAGTGAGGGCGTGAACCGTGGAGGGATTCAGACAGAGGGGGCAGTTCATCCTGCACTCAGGCGAGGGGCGACTTTGAAATTGTACGAATCCTGCATCTCAAATCCGAAATCCGAAATCTTCAATTGGACCGGCGATCCTCCGCGGCACACACGGTTCAATCTGATATTTCGGGATTTCGGATTTGAGATGCAGGATTCGTCCAATTTCACAATGTCCACGCGCCGCTCATTGAAGCGAAAAATTGATGACAATTCTGAGGGTGCGAGTGCCGGGCCGCCGAGCCGGGCTGAAGGACCATCGCTTCAAAGCATCGATGGTCGCGGCATTCAGCGCAGGCACCGCAGACGTGACGACGGTCGCGGAAGTCACGCGCCCATCCGCGCCGACATCGACTCTCAAAGCAATGTTGCCGGCTGTCCCCGCTTTCCGGAGCGCCTCCGGATAATCGGGGTAAACAGTCTCCATCACTTCTATGGCCACCCTGGCTTCAATCTGGTAGTTAATGCTGCCCTCGCGAACAGGCGCCGGTGGCGGGGCGCGCTGCGGCAGAGGTTCACGGGCGCGCACTTCGGCGCCGACTTCGTTGCGGATTTGTTCGAGGCGCCGATTGTCTGCCTCGCGCCGGGCGTTTTCGATTTCCCTCCTGAAGCCCAACACCGCCGCGCTATAACGTTCCGCGGTTGCCTTATCCGCGTGCGGAAGTGATGCCGCAAGATTCATGACCCGAAACGCGTCGTCGTGTCTGCCGACGGCGAGCAGCGCCTTCGCTTGTATCTGATAGATGCGGTCCGCGGATTCCGGCTCGAGGGCAAGAGCCTTATCCAGCAGGGGCAGCGCCTGAGCGGCCCTGCCAGTCAATGCGTATAGCCTGCCAAGCTCGGCATGAGCGCCCCCGAAGAGCGGAAGCAACTGTATGGCACGCTCGAGCGCCGCAACCTGGGCTTCCTTGTCCTTATCGTTCTGGAGTTCCAGCGCTCCAAAATGAAACTGCACCAGCCCGGCATCGGGCATCTCGCGGGCAGCGCGATCGAGAATACGGCTCGCCTCGATGGGGGAACGCGAGAAACGGGCAAGAATCGCCCGGGCCGCGCGCACATCTTTGGTGTCGGCCCTGTACCAGGTGCCTGCGTTCGAGTCCTGCCCCGTTGCAAGCAGGAGATCTCCGCGATGGACCGCGACCCTGTCGGAATCCGCATCGATGACCTTGACGACGCCCAGGACGGAGGGCGGCACAAGCCGCGTTTCGACGTAGGATTTCAGGCGTTCTTCGAATGCTTCGGCCCGAATGTCGATTTTCGCGCTATTGCCGTCTTCGGCCATCAAACGGCGCATGTATTCCCGAACGATCTGCGGATTCTCGCCCGCGATGAGACGCAACAAACGGTAAGACTGCTTTCGAAACGCCCCGCCGTCAGCGCTGTCGTCGTAAGTCGCGCTCGGCACGATCGTCAGAATGTCCTTTACGGCAAAACCGGCTTCTTCCGAAACTTTCTTCGTGTCCGGATCCCTGCCGGCGTTTCTCAAATATTCCGCCACGCCTTCTGCCAGCCAGAAAGGACGCCATACTACTTTCCGCTCGAAAAAGACGTGACCCAGGGCGTGACCCGCGGCTCCGGCAATGTCTTCCGGTGACTTGTCGCGTGCGACAACGAATACCCGGTCGGTTCCCCGGACTACATATGCGGACTTATCGAAGGCCGTCCGGATATCGGCACCTGGCGCGAGGCGTGGCAATGCTTCAACGAAATCCTGTTCCTGCCTGAAAAGAAACACTTCGATCGGAAACTGGCGCCGCGGCACATCGCCGAATACGTCGGAAACAGCAGCGACTCGAGTCTCCAAATCCGTGAGAAGCCTTCGAGCCTTTTCCTGGTTGGTATCTGTGAAAAGAAGGAAGCTTTCGGATGAGGCTTCAAACCACTTCGCGCCCTGCGCCTGCGCCGGTGCGGCTGCAAGAAGCATCAGCAGGAGCATACCGGACCACCGGCTGAGCCGCTGGAGTTTCATTCCTGGATTATATAGGCGCTCAGACGACGCTCAACATCTTGTTCGGTAGTGGTCTAATTCGGCCGCCCATTTCCGAACGACGGGTAAGCCCGGAGCTGCTACGGTGCCGGCGGGCTCCAGTTCTGTATGAGTGTGATCGGGGAGGAGGCGTCGTCCAGGACGGTGTTGACCAGGAATCGGCCGTCACGGGCGACGTCGTATTGCGGGCCTTGGCCACTATCCACGCCGCCGCCGAAGATCCGCGTTGGAAACAGCGCCACCGGCGCGCCCGGCTCCATCGTAGTTACCGTGGCCGCGATCGGCGCCGCCATCATCTCGCCATTGGGCCCGATGTAGTACAGTTCCTTGCCGTCGGCCCGCCACTTCGGAAATATGCCGCCCGCTGTCGATATCTGCCACTGCCCGGCCGCAGAATTGGCCACTGCGCCGGAAGCCGCTGGCTCCGAAAACGGCCGGATGTAGATCTCGTTGCGCCCTGACTCGTTCGACTCGTAGGCCACCCAGCGTCCGTCCGGTGAGAACTGGCCGTGGCGTTCTTCGAAGCCGGTATTCAGGAACACCCACGGCTTGCGATCGCCCTCCATCGGCAGCACCCAGAGGTCACGGCCTGCTTGCGGGTCGATACTGTGATAGAACACGAAACGGCCGTCCGCCGACCAGTTGTTGGCCACCTTGATCTGAGCGGATTCCACGAGAAGTTCCTCCTCCCCGGCGCCGCTGGACGGCTTTTGATAGAGGTCGCGCGGTCCCTTCCGGTTCGAGTCGAATACGATCCGGCTGCCGTCGGGGGACCACACGGGCCAGCGGTCCAGGGCCGCGTCAAACGTGAAGCGGTTCGTGCGCGTGCCGTCCAAAAGCCAGATGTCGGCATTGCCCTGCACCGTGCGGTGCACCGCCACTCGGCGGCCGTCGGGCGAAACGCTGGGGCTAGTGAGACCATTTTCATCTGGGGCGCCCATGGCGCCCAGAGCCTTGCCGGACCGGTCGAACCAGGCCAGTTGCCGCCGGCTGGCCGCGCCCGTCCGGTAGGCCACCAGGCCCCTGGCCGATACGGAGACCGCGCTCCCATTGTTAGCGTCGAAGGCCACCGGATCGGCCAGGGTTACCGAATCGCCGGTGAGCGCCTTCTGTTCCAAGTCCAGGCGCTGGGCCACGAGCGTTCCCGTGCGCACCCACAGAAGCCATCCCCCATCCCGTAAAGACAGGTAGACGCCCGCCGTTTCGGCTGTTGTCAGCCGTTGGGTTTCAGTCGAGTCGAGCGCGCCCAGGTACATTCCCCCGGTCTCCGGCGTTCCTTGCGCGTAGAACAGGAATTGGCGGCCATCGGACAGGAAGGAGGGAAACCGATGACTCGATTGCCGGTCGAGCTTGGTTACCGCCACCGCTTCGCCTCCCGAGGCCGGAACGCGGAACAGCGGGCTACTGGTGCCCGTCGTAAATAGAATGATGCCGTCTGCGTTCCAGGTCCCGCCGCGGGCGGCGTTTGCCGTTGCCAACGTTTGCGGCGCGCCGCCACCGATGTCGAGCCGCTTCAGCCTGTTGTCGGCGACGAAGCCGACCGAGCGGCTGTCGGGCGACCAGAAGGGATAGGCCGCGCCTTCCGTTCCGGCCAGCGGCTGCGCGGTGGTTGATGCCAGCGACCGCAACCAGAGGCGGGAGGCCCCGTCGCTGGATGCCACGAAGACGATCTGGCGGCCGTCGGGAGAGAGGGCAAAAGAAACGGGATCGGACGTCGCGGGCGTGTTGATCTCGACGCGCGTCTCGGGCGGTGCGGGCGGTGCGGAGCGGAAGTACGGAATTGCGAATGCCACAGCAGTCGCGGTCGCGAGAGTGGCGGCAAACCATGCCGCCCTCACCCGCCCCGCCAGCCCGCTGGCTGTCGGGGCGCCCTCTCCCGGCGAGAGAGGGACTGCTTCTGCGGCCGGTTCCGCCAACGCCTGTTCGATGTCGATCCGCACATCCGTCGCGGTTTGCCGCCGCTTCTTCGCGTCCTTCTGCAGGCAGAGGCGCAACAGCCTGCGAATCGAGGGCAGCGCGTCCGATGGCAGCCGCGTCCAGTCCGGCTCCGCTCGAATCACCGCCGCCACAATATCTCCCACCGTCTCGCCCTGAAATGCCTGCCGCCCCGTCAGCATCTCGTACAGCAGGGCGCCGAACGCGAAGATGTCGGTTCGCCGATCCACCGTCAGCCCCTTCGCCTGCTCCGGACTCATGTACGCCGCCGTTCCCAGTATCACTCCTGCTTTCGTCGCCGCCATGCTCAGCGTCGGCGAGTTCGAACTCGCCGCATCCGGCGCGTCCGTCTCGAAGGCCTTCGCCAGCCCGAAGTCCAGCACCTTCACCGTCCCTTCCGGCGTCACCTTCACATTCGCCGGCTTCAGGTCCCGGTGCACCACTCCCTTCTCGTGCGCCGCCTCCAGCGCATCGCAGATTTGATTCGCAATCGCAAACGCTTCATCGGTTCGTATCGGGCCTCGCCGGATACGCTCGGCCAAGGTCTCTCCCGGAACCAGCTCCATCACCAGAAAGTGATGCGACGCCGACTGCTCGAACCCGTAGATGGCCGCAATATTCGGATGATTCAACGACGCCAGCACCCGCGCTTCGCGCTCGAATCGCGCCACGCGTTCGGCATCGTGATTGAAAGCTTCGGGAAGGAACTTGATGGCCACACTCCGGCCCAGCTTCGAGTCGGCGGCCTGATACACATCGCCCATCCCGCCCGAGCCCAGATGCGCTGTAATTTGGTAGTGTGCGAGCTTGGTTCCAATCATCGTGTGAGTAAATCCGAGGGCGGATTCTATCATCACTAATAATTCGGAGACAGACGTGTAAATCCCCAATTACCATCAAAGGCGCGTGGAGATAATTGGGGATTTACACGTCTGTCTCCGAATTATTTACAGCGGAATGTTGCCGTGCTTTTTGGGAGGGTTGGAATCGCGTTTGGTGTCGAGCATTCGGAGGGCGGCAATCAGTTTCCGGCGCGTGTACCGGGGCTCGATGACTTCATCAATAAATCCGTGTTCCGCCGCGATATAAGGGTTCGCGAACTTCTCGCGGAACTCCTCCACTTTCTCCGCCCGAGTTCGCTCGACATCCTCGGCATTCGACAGCTCGCGCTTATAAATAATGTTCACCGCGCCTTCCGGTCCCATGACCGCGATTTCAGCTGTCGGATAGGCGAAGTTCACATCGGTCCGGATATGCTTGCTCGCCATGACGCAGTAGGCGCCGCCATATGCCTTGCGCGTGATAACCGTCACCTTGGGTACGGTGGCCTCGGCAAACGCGTACAAGAGCTTGGCGCCGTGTTTGATGATGGCGCCGAACTCCTGATTCGTGCCCGGGAGAAATCCGGGCACGTCTTCAAACGTGATCAGGGGAATATTGAAGGCATCGCAGAACCGCACGAACCGCGCGGCCTTGATCGACGCGGCGATGTCCAGGCAACCCGCGAGATACGCCGGCTGATTGGCCACGATCCCCACCGAGCGTCCGTCCAGCCGGGCAAATCCGATGACGATGTTTTTGGCGTAGTGTTCCTGGACCTCAAAGAAATAGTTCTCGTCGACGACGGCGTGAATGATGTCCTTGATGTCGTAAGGAATGTTGGACTCGGCGGGAACAATGCCGTTCAGCGACTCATCGACCCGATCCCACGGATCGCTGGACGCCCGCCGCGGCGCCTCTTCCAGGTTGTTTGAAGGCAGAAACGAAAACAGCTCCCGGATCAGCAGCAGGCACTCCTCATCGTTGTGAGACAAGAAGTGGGCGACGCCGCTCGTGCTGTTGTGGGTCATGGCGCCGCCGAGCTGTTCCTTGGTGACCTCTTCGTGGGTGACGGTCTTGATGACGTCCGGACCGGTTACAAACATGTAACTGGTCTTATCCACCATTGCGATGAAATCGGTAATCGCGGGCGAGTAAACGGCGCCGCCGGCGCAGGGGCCCATGATGGCGGAAATTTGAGGAATGACTCCCGAAGCCAGCGTGTTTCTCAAAAAGATGTCGGCATATCCGGCCAGCGAGACAACGCCTTCCTGTATTCTCGCGCCGCCCGAGTCGTTCAAACCGATCACCGGAGCGCCGGCCTTCATGGCAAGGTCCATGATCTTGCAGATTTTCCGGGCGTTGGTTTCGCTGAGGGAGCCGCCGAAGACAGTGAAGTCCTGGGCGAAGACGTAAACAAGACGGCCGTCGATCCGGCCGTATCCGGAAATGACGCCGTCCCCCGGATACTGCTGCTCCTGCATGCCGAAATCGCGGCAACGGTGCGTGACGAATTTATCGATCTCCTCGAACGTGTCCTTGTCGAGCAGTAACGCCACGCGCTCGCGCGCCGTCCGCTTGCCGTCGGCCTTCTGCCGTTCCAACCGTTGCTCGCCCCCGCCCAATTCGGCGGCGCGATTCATTTCGAGGAGGCGCTCGATGCGATTGGATGCCGTAACTTTTGCCACAGCTTATTTAATAACGGGGACTTTCTCCCAATCCTTGAGGAACTGTTCAACTCCGCGATCGGTGAGAGGATGCTTCATGAGTTGATCGAAGACCTTGGCTGGCATCGTACAGATGTCGGCGCCCATAAGTCCGGCCTGCACGATATGAACAGGATTTCGAATCGAGGCCACCAGCACTTCGGTCCTGAATTCGTAGTTATTGAAAATGGTGACGATGTCGCGAATAAGAGCCATGCCGTCCTGGCCGATATCATCGAGCCTACCGACAAACGGACTCACGAAATACGCGCCGGCCTTTGCCGCCATGATGGCCTGGGGCGCCGAAAACACGAGAGTGACGTTCACGCGAATGCGCTCGTCACTCAGGGTCTTGGTTGCCCTGAGGCCTTCCTTCGTCATCGGGCATTTGACGACGATATTCGGATGCAGCTTCGCCAGATGGCGGCCTTCGTCGACCATGCCGGCCGCATCGCGGCTGACTGTTTCAGCGCTGACCGGCCCGTTGACCAGTGAGCAGATTTTCAGCAGCTGATCTTCGAAGGTGTTTCCTTCTTTGGAAATCAGCGTCGGGTTGGTTGTAACGCCGTCCAGGATTCCCGTGCTTGCGACGTCTCGGATCTCTTCAATGTTGGCGGTGTCGAGAAAAAATTTCATGCCCTGATCTCCTGATTGCAAAGAATTCTAACATCTCTTGATGGCTGCGCCCTGTCGGGCTTGCATTCGCAGCCGCTCATCTCTTAATGGCTGCGCCCTGTCGGGCTTGCATTCGCAGCCGCTCATGTTCACGGCACCCGGTAAAGCGCGGACCGCGCGCTTTCGTTGCCAAATTCATCCACCGCGGAGACGGCGTAGTATATGCCCGGCCGATAAGCCGGATCAAAGATCGCGTTGGTCGCATGGATGCCGTCAAGTAACGCTGTAAAAGGCCCATCCGGCCCGTCGCCACGGAACACCCGATAACCAGCCAGATCGGTTTCGTCGTTCGCTTCCCACGTCAGGAACCCGCCGGAGTCTTCCGCTACGGTCTCCAGTCCCCGCGGCGCCCGCGGCGCCCTGTTGTCGAACGCCACGACAGCGAAGGGCCGGCTCCCGGTTCCCGGAACCAGTCCCTGATCCGTCCGTCTTGCTGCGGTTACCTGGTACGTATAGCTCTGCCCCGGGACATATCGGGGGTCTTCATACTTTCGATCCGCGGCAATATCCGTTTGGGGACGGTCCGAACGGGAAACGATGTAAGCATCCGCGAACTGCGGGGCCTCCTGCGGCTGTTCCCATTCCAGTACGATCCGGCCCTGGTCCACGACCGAGCGGACGTTCGTGACTGCACCGGGAACCTGGACCGGCACGATGGAAACGGCATTGGAGAGATCAGAGAACCTTTGGCCCGTCGTTTCCAGCTGCAGGACGTAGGTCTCCTGCCTGCCGATCCGCTCTCTCGATGGAATCACGAAGGATTGCTGCCGTCCGGCGGCGTTGACGCCGACGCTGGCCAGAGTGTCCGGACCGCTGCGAATGTGCACGGTTCCAAGGTCGGTTGCAGACGAGCCGTCGATGTTGCGCGCCGGATTCGTCCAGGCGAGAACGATCTCGTCTCCGCGCTGGACCGCGGAAAGATCACTGATTGCTTCCGGTACTCGAATAAAAGGCGGGAGCGGGGCGCCGACTTTTCCACAACCGGCGAGTACGGCCAGCAGCGCGAGGATAGCGCAGGGTCTCACAGAATATAGCGGCTCAGGTCCTGGTCCTTGACGATCTCGGCCAACATCTTCTGGACGTACGCCGCGTCGATTCGAATGGTTTTCTTCTTCAGGTCCGGTCCTTCGAATGAAATCTCGTCCAGAAGCTTTTCCATGATCGTGTGCAGGCGGCGCGCTCCGATATTCTCGGTGTTTTCGTTCACCGTCGTCGCAAATCGCGCGATCTCCTGAACGGCATCATCCAGGAATGTCAGCTTGATCCCTTCGGTTTCGAGAAGCGCGATGTACTGCCTGATCAGCGCGTTCCGGGGCTCTGTAAGGATGCGCACGAAATCGTTTATCGTCAGCGAGTCCAGTTCGACCCGGATCGGAAAACGGCCCTGTAGCTCGGGAATCAGGTCCGCAGGCTTGCTCACATGAAAAGCTCCGGCAGCGATAAAGAGGATATGGTCCGTGCGCACCATGCCGTACCGCGTGTTGACAGTAGTGCCTTCGACAATCGGCAGGATGTCACGCTGGACTCCTTCGCGGCTGACGTCGGGACCGTGGCCTGTTTCCCGTCCGGCAATCTTGTCGATTTCGTCCAGAAAGATTATTCCGTTGTTCTCGACGCGCTCGACCGCCAAACGCGTTACCTGATCCATGTCCACGAGCTTCCCCTCTTCTTCCTGGATCAAGTACTCGATGCCTTCGTCCACCTTCATTTTCCGCTTCTTGGTGCGCTGGCCGAGAAATCCCGGCAGGATATCCTTGAGGTTGATATCCATGTCCTCGATGCCCGCGTTGCTGATGATCTCGAACGCCGGAAAGCTTCTTTCCTTCACCTCGATCTCGACCATGCGCTCATCGAGCTTGCCGTCGCGCAGCTGCGCCCGCAATTTTTCGCGAGTCCGGCTCCACTGCTCGGCCGGATTGCGGGAACCGTCTTCGGCGCCGGCGTGAGGAGTGTTCAAAGGAGGCAGCAGCAGATCGAGAATTCGCTCCTCGGCATTAGCCTCGGCCTTCTCCGCGACTTCTTCGAGCTTTTCGCTCCGAACCATTTCGATCGCTATTTCAACAAGATCGCGAATCATGGACTCGACATCGCGGCCGACATAGCCGACTTCCGTAAATTTGGAAGCTTCAACTTTGAGAAACGGCGAATTGGCAAGCTTGGCGAGGCGGCGGGCGATCTCGGTTTTGCCGACGCCTGTCGGCCCAATCATGATGATGTTCTTGGGCATCACCTCTTCGGCCATTTCGGGCGCGAGTTTTTGCCGGCGAATACGATTTCGAAGCGCTATAGCGACCGCGCGCTTCGCGCGAGCCTGGCCGATCACATACTTGTCGAGTTCCCGCACAATCTCACGGGGTGTGAGATCGTCCAGGTGCGGCGCTTCGTCTACGGCTTCGTGAACGTGCATGTTGCTCATTGTATCGTATGGGTCGGGGCTTACGGTCGCGCGCCCGTAAAGGGCACGGCTACAATTCTACAATTCTACAATTCTTCAATCGTAATGTTCTCGTTTGTGTAGATGCAGATCTTTCCTGCGATCTGCATCGCCTCCGTGGCGATCTCGCGCGCGCCCAGTTCCGTGTATTTGGCCAGCGCGCGGGCGGCCGCCAGCGCGTATGCTCCGCCGGAGCCGATTCCAACAATGCCGTCGTCGGGCTCGATCAGGTCTCCGTTTCCGGAAATCAGAAACGTGTTCTTATCGTCGGCAACGATCATGACGGCTTCAAGGTGGCGGAGCGACCGGTCGGTTCTCCAATCCTTGGCCAGCTCAACGGCGGCCCGGCTCAAATTGCCGTGAAACTGCTCGAGTTTCGCTTCAAAACGCGAAAACAGCGCGAAGCTGTCCGCGGATGAACCCGCGAAGCCGGCAATGACCTTCTCGTTGAACAACCTGCGGATTTTCCGGGCGCCGTGCTTGATGACAGTGTCGCCAAGCGTTACCTGTCCGTCTCCGGCGATGGCAACCTTGTCTTTCCTGCGCACACAGATGATGGTCGTGGCATGTACTTGCTGGTTCATTATGACTGACTACTTCGAGGCCGTAGCTGCTGGAGCGAACAGGCTGTCCGACAACCCGGTGTTGTATGCGGCGGCTTCCAGACGAATCTCCATCATCTTTACACCACCCGTGGAACGAATTACGAGCAGAGGCGTCCTTACACCTTGAAATTCATGCCAGTTGGCGTAAATCTCCTCGCGCAACGCCGCTTCATCCGCTCGACGCACCTGCATTTTCATGGGCAAGTGTGTTTGACGGTCGATCGATATTTGAATCCGATTTTTTTGAGAATCCCGAAGCTCCACAATATCGGCCCTCTTGAAATCGATGATCTCACTGCCGATATTCTGGATCGTCGTCTGGGGATGATTCAGGACAAAACGCATCACGTAATCGAAGCTGGTCTTGAATCCAACAACGAACTCCTCGGCCTGGCTGGCCGGTTGCGGGCCCCATTCCTTGTCCTTGGGTTCGAAGACCCAGCCTTCGGCGCCCTTGTTGATCGTTATCGACTTGTTCTTCTCTCTTCCGAACTCGGTACGCTCCATGTCCGGAAACTTGATGTAGTCGGCAAACAAATCGCCTCCGGACAATTGCCCCTTGCTGAATGAGAAGAACCGGCCCGTCGTGTGAATCTCTTTGACGTCGGTAAAGGCGCCGCCACCGAGAACGCTCACCATCTGGTTGAGAATCTGCCGGCCTCCGGTCTGTGACCACCCGGCTGAGTTCCAGACGATCGTCACGACGGCAAGAACCAATGCAAAATGCTTCAATAGATTCATCATTTGGATTCCCAGCGGCTCATTATACCGAATGGGCCCGCGGATTTCTTTTTTGAGCTGTTTCAATTAAAGCCTTGAACAGGGCTTTCGAGAGTGCGTCGTCACGCCAGCCCCGCTCCGGGTGCCACTGCACTCCCACAACAAATCTGCCGGTCGCGTCCTCGACGGCCTCGATCACGCCGTCCGCGGCCACGGCCACAGACCGCAGATTGCGCCCGACATTCTGTATCGACTGGTGATGATCGCTGACAACCTCGACTTCTCCCTTCCCGGCAAGCGTTCGGATAAGACTGTCCTCGGCAACTCGTACCATGTGGCGAACACTATCGTTGTGCTCAATCGGATTCGAAACCAGCGCCGGAATGTCCTGCACGAGCGAGCCGCCACGATGCACGTTCAGGCTCTGCGCGCCGAAACAGATTCCCATTAAAGGCAGATCGAAACGGTCCGCCGATTCAAGCAGGGCAAAATCGATCGTTTCCCGCTCCGCATAAACGCGGCCCAGCCTGGGATGCGGTTCCGCGCCATAGCGCGCAGGATCTATATCCGTCGGACTTCCAGGCAATAGCACACCGTCGATTCGTTCGACATATTCCAGCATCTGCGCGCGTTCGCAAACGGAGGGAATCATCAGCGGGAGACCCCCGGCCCAGAGAATGGCGTCCAGATAATGCCGGATCTGTCCGACGGTTTCAGTTTTCTCGTGATAGCGCGTAGGAACGCCGATTAGAGGCTTTGTCATTTCCACCATTATTAAAGGCAGCCACGATCTCGCCGCGCACGCGGTTTGCCAGTTCAGAAGTCGAAAGGCCCTCGGGTGAAATGGGCTTTCCCACAATCACCTCAACCGGACCACCCCGAACGTGGTAAGTCTTCGGGACCAGCACGCTTCGCGAGCCGCGGATGGTTACCGGAACCGCCTGCACCATGGACCTTGTGGCCAGCATGAAACCTCCACCTTTGAACGGACGGATGCTTCCATCCTGGCTCGTACCTCCTTCCGGGAAAATTACAACCGGCGCGCCGGCGCGGATCGTGTCCGCGGCTTCACGCAGAGATTTGACGGCCGCCTTCGGATTTTCTCTATCTATCGGCACGTGTCCTGAACGTTTCAGGTGCCAGCCCAGAAACGGGTACCGAAAGAGCTGTTTCTTGGCCGCGAAACGGAACTGCATCGGCAGGGCGGCAAGCACGATCGGAATATCCATGTGGCTCTGATGGTTGACACAGAGCACATAAGGCGCGCCGGACCGAATGTTCTCCAGGCCGCTGACAGTCAATCGAACTCGCGAAGTCCAAAGAATCATCCGAGACCAGATGCGGGCGCACGCATGCTGCAAATGGCCCCTCGCGTCAATCAGGGAACTGGCCACGGAGATCGACCCCATGATTCCGGTGTAGATGAAAATGAGTGGAGCCGTAACGAACAAGGAACGCGCGTAACTCAATTTTTCCGGGATAACAGACATGGCGGCCTGAAAGCTACTGTAGCACGGCGCGCGCCTCGCCTATCAGGTAGAGCGACCCGCAGATCACCACCGCCGTTCCCACAGGCGCATGAGCCCGGACATGCGCGATTGCCGCGGTGACGGAGGGTTCAACCCGCGATCCGGGGACCAGCGGCTGCATTTCCACGGGATCCTTCGCGCGAGGGCTTTGAGCTTTCGTAAGAATCATCCGGCGGACGTGCGGACCGAGTATGGCAATCATGTCTTCGACCTGCTTGTCGGCCATTGCGCCGAAGATCATCCAGACGCCATTGGGGTGGAATTCCCGCAGGAATGCGGCCAACGTTTCAGCGGCCTGTATGTTGTGAGCCCCATCCAGTATGAAAACGGGAGTTCCCTGAACCCTTTCAAGACGGCCTGGCCATTCGGCGTTGTTAATGCCTTCCTCAATTCGCATGGCGTCCAGATTCAGGCATTCCGCGGCGCGTATCGCCACGATCGCATTATCGATCTGATGCCGGCCGGCCAGGCGCGGCTTCAGGCCGTGATACTTCCGCACGGGAGTCTGAACGTCGAATTCAAAGTACCCGTCTCCACTCGAACGAACGGTTCGCTCCAGGTTGTGCGTGTGAATCATGCGGACTCCGGCGCGAGCCCGGACGGGCGGCAGGTCCGCTTGCGATCCCACAACAACCGGCTCGGTGTCTTTGATGATTCCCGCCTTCTCACGGGCGATTTCCTCGATCGTGGATCCGAGAAACTGCTGGTGATCGAGGCCGATGCTCGTGATCACCGAGACTTCCTGGCTCACGATATTGGTCGCGTCAAGACGGCCGCCGAGGCCGACCTCCAGCACCGCAAACTTCACACGATCGCGGAAGTAGCAGAACGCCATGGCAGTCACGATTTCGAAGTACGTCGGGGCGTAGAGAAGATCGGGGGCTGCATCGGCCGCGCGACGGACCTGTTGAAATACGCGCGTCAGGTCTTCATCCGGGATTTCATCTTTGCCTATCCGGATTCGCTCATTCAGCCGCACCAGATGCGGCGATGTGTATAGGCCGGCATCCGGCATCATGGCCGAAAGAAAGCTCGCGACCGATCCCTTGCCGTTGGTGCCCGCGATCAAAACAGACTTGAATGAATTCTGGGGATTGCCCAGCGCTCTTGCGAGAGCCTGCATATTCCGCAGGTCATAACGAATCGAACGGTATTCGTTGGTGAGGGAATAAAGGTAGGAGAGATCGTCGGGTGTCATCATCGGATGAAAACTGAAAATTAATTAATGGGTAATGATTGATGCACCTGGCCGCAGACAGGATCTTTCAACGACATTAATCATTAATCACCAGTCAATTTTCATTCCTCATCCGAAGTCTACCGTTACGGCGAGACCTCTTCGGCCGCAACCGCAACCTTATATTTACAGCTCTCTTCGTTGCAGTAGCGGACGAGTCCCTCGCGCTTGGTGGACTTTTCGAGTAAATACGGGGAGCCGCAGTCGGGGCACTGCTCGGGCACGGGCTTGTTCCAAAGCACAAAATCGCATGCCGGATACTTGAGGCAGCCATAAAAGACTTTCCCGCGTTTGGACCGCCGCTCGATGATCTCGCCGCCGCAGCCCGGTTTCGGGCACGGCACGCCGACCGTCTTCGGCTTGATGAACTTGCACTTCGGATAATTCCCGCACGAAGTGAACGCGCCAAATCGGCCTTCCTTGATCTGAAGCTTCGCCTGTCCGCACTGCGGGCATGTCTCGTCGAGAATGACATCGGGCTTCTTCGGACCGCGCTCCCCCTGCGCGATCTTCCGTGTCGTCTTGCACTCCGGATATCCGGTGCAGGCGAGAAACTGGCCGAAGCGGCCGCGCTTCAGCGCCATCGGCTTGCCGCAATTCTCACAGGGATCGGGCTCCGCGGCTTCACCGCCGGCAGAATCCCCCCCCGCCGGGACTTCCGGTGCGATTTCCTTCGTGTTCTTGCACTCGGGATAACCGGAACACGCCAGGAAGCTGCCGAACTGCCCCCACTTCTTGACCATGGGACTGTTGCACTTCTCGCACACTTCGTCGGTCGGGATTTCCTGCGCCTTCAGGTTCTCCATGTTCTTCGTGGCAAGTTTCAGATCCTTCTTAAACTTTCCGTAGAACTCGTCGAGGGCATTGACCCATGTGAGCTTGCCTTCTTCGATTTCGTCGAGTTCCTCTTCCATGCGCGCGGTGTACTGAAAGTCGAAGATGTCTTCGAAGTGTTTCACCAGCATGTTGGTAACGACGGTGCCCAATTCGGTTGGCCTGAACTTGCCCTGATCCTTCAGCACGTACTCGCGCTCCTGGATCGTTGTCAGGATCGTCGCGTACGTTGACGGCCGCCCGATGCCTTTCTCTTCGAGCGTTTTCACCAGCGACGCTTCCGTGAATCGCGGCGGCGGCTCGGTGAAATGCTGACGCGGCATGAGATCGATCAAACGCACCTTCTCGCCCTGAGTGAGCGGAGGAATGCTCATGTCCTGCTCGTCGTCTTCACCGCCCGGCTTCGCGTCTTCATCCGCGGACTCTTCGTAGACCTTCAGGAAACCGTCAAACTTCATGACGCGGCCGTTGGCCCGGAACATGTAGTCCTTCGCCGCGATCTCGACGGTTGTCTGGTCGTAGACGGCCGGGTTTATCTGCGACGCGACGAAGCGGGTCCAGATCAGACGGTAGAGCTTGAACTGGTCATCGGTGAGAAACGGCTTCAGGTCGTCCGGCGTGCGTCCGACAAATGTGGGCCGTATGGCCTCGTGGGCATCCTGCGCGTCCTTCTTGCTCTTATAGATGATGGGCTTCTCCGGAAGATAGGGCCCGCCGTAAACGTCCGACACATACGAACGCACCATCTGCATCGCGTCGTCCGACACGCGCGTGGAATCCGTACGCATGTAGGTGATCAAGCCGATGCTGCCTTCTTCGCCGAGTTCGATCCCTTCATACAGCTTCTGGGCGACCATCATGGTTCTCTTGACGGTAAACCGCAGGCGCCGCGCGGAATCCTGCTGCAGCTTGCTTGTCGTAAACGGCGGCACCGGATAACGCTTCTTTTCTTTTGTGACAACCGACTCGACCAGCCAATCCGATTTCCGGACGGCGTCGAGTATGTGATCGGATTCGGCCTGGCTCTTCACCTCGGCGGTCTTGCCCTTGATCTTCGCCAGCTTCGCATCAAACTGCGGCGCGGCGTGCCCTTCAAGCTTCGCGGTGATCGACCAGTACTCTTCGGGTTTGAATGCCTGGATATCGCGCTCGCGCTCGACGATCAGGCGCAGTGCAACGGTCTGCACGCGGCCGGCTGAAATACCGCGCCGTACCTTGTCCCAGAGAAGCGGGCTTACCTGATAACCGACAAGCCGGTCGAGAATGCGCCTGGTCTGCTGGGCATCAACGATGTTCTGATTGATCCGGCCCGGATTCTCGATCGCGCCCCGAATGGCCTTGGGCGTGATTTCGTTAAACAGGACACGGAAGATTTCGGCCTTGGGCCCATCGAGGATTTCCTTAAGATGCTGGCAAATCGCTTCGCCCTCCCGATCCGGGTCAGCCGCGAGGAAGATGCGGTCCGCCGCTTTCGCCGCCGCGCGAAGTTCCTTGACGACCTTCTCCTTGCCGGGGATGAGTTCGTAGACGGGCTCGAAATCATTATCGGTATCGACGCCGAGCTTGCTCTTCGGCAAGTCCTTCACGTGACCCAGTGAAGCTTTAACGACGTAGCCGTCCCCCAGGTACTTGTTAATGGTCTTGGCCTTCGCCGGCGACTCGACGATGACTAATGATTTTTTTGCAGGCATCCGCTCGTTTCCGTTCTCCGCATTCGTAATCTAAATTCACTACGTCCCCAATGCGACCGAGGGCGCACTATAAGCTTCGGACGAGGCGAATAGCAAATTCGACAGCATCAACACCACTGCCCGAACCTCTATTACATCCTTCGAATATACTTCTTTCCTGGAAGTTGCCGGACGTGCTCGGCCGTCTCCAAACTAAGCAGCGCCCCATAAACATCGGAGACCGAAAATGGCAGCTTTGCCAGCAGGGTGTCAATCGAAACCGGCTCCTGGTGCGATAAGGCCTTCCATACTTTCAGCTCCACACCTTCGAGTTCCGGCTCGGGCTGGGCCTGCATCCTGGCCACAAGCGGCGCGAGAATCTGCTCACGGATCGGGTGTGGAAGCTCTTCGACAACATCCTGCCAGCTGCTGACGAGTTTGGCGCCCTGGCGAATCAGCACGTGTGGCCCAAAGCTGTTCGGCGATGTAATGTTGCCGGGTACCGCGAATACTTCGCGATTAAATTCCAGGGCGAGCCGTGCCGTGATCAGCGATCCCGAATATTCAGCCGCCTCCACCACCATCACTCCCAGCGACATGCCCGCAATAATCCGATTTCGAATCGGAAAATTCTGTGGCGCCGGTGGAGTGCCGAGCGGGAATTCCGTGAAAACCGCGCCATTTTGTTCCACGTATTCGGCGAGTTTCCGGTTTTCTTTGGGATAGACAAAGTCGAGTCCGCTTCCGTAAACGGCGTATGTCACACCGCCTCGCAGAGCCCCGCGATGCGCCGCCGCATCGAGCCCTCGAGCCAGACCTGAGGTTACGGCCAGGCCCCGGCTCGCCAGATCCTCGCCAAAACGCTCCGCGCAGTTGAGCCCGTAGCCGGATGGCCGGCGCGTCCCCACGATTGCGACCTGCGGGATTGCCGGCGTCCACTTCGCGCCGCGGATGTAAAGGACAATGGGCGGGTCGAAGATCTCGCGAAGCAGCGGCGGGTACGCCGGGTCCAGAATATCAATGATTTCCACGCCCAGCTTGAGGGCGCGCTCCCACTCCTCGCCGGCCCGGTCCAGCGACTTCGGCGAAAGCAAATCTTCGCCGACGTCCTGAGGAATGCCCAGGGCCTCCAATTCATTCCGGTTGGAATGAAAGACGCCTTCGGGAGTCTTGAAATGATGGATCAGAACATTTGCAGATCTCAGCCCAAGGCCCCGAACCAGGAACATTCGAAGCGCGGCCTTCCTGCGGTCCAGATGAGGATGTTGCTCCATGGACACCTACCTTCTACCGGGTGAAGTCCGTGCAACTGTTCAGCCAAACGGCATGCTTTTCGGCGGACAGTTGTGCCAGAATAGGGCCCGCACTACACAAGGAGAACAGTTATGGTTCGGAACCTGGCGTTGTTGCTCGTCCTGTCCACCACCCCGGCTTGGGCGCAGCAACCCGAAGACGCGTTTGTCGGCCAGAAGGCGCCGGAACTGAAACCCTCCGATACCTGGATCAACTCCCCGGCGCTCACGCTGGAGGGCTTGCGGGGGAAGGTTGTGCTGCTCGAATTCTGGGCCTATGACTGTCCGTTCTGCGCCGAAGCCATCCCCCGCGTGAAAGAGCTTCACGAGAAGTACGCCAAGGATGGCCTGGTCATCATCGGCGTCCATACGCCACGGATTGATTACGAAAAGGACATTCCGAAGGTCAAAGAAGCGGTGGCTCAAAAGGCGATCCGGTTCCCCGTCGTCATCGATAACGAATACCTCATATGGAGCGACTACCTTTGCGCCGCCTGGCCAAGCCACTTTGTTATCGACAAGGAAGGGGTTATTCAGCTCAGCCATTCCGGAGCCGGACGGTACGAGGACACGGAGAGAGTGATTCAGAGACTCCTGGGAAAGGCCGCCGAATGAATTCGAGATTTCTGCTCTTTTTCCTCCTCTTATTAATGGCCGTTCCCGCAGACGCACAGTTCATCCAGCGCCGCCGGCCGGACCCTGGTCCCCAGGCAAAGAACGTCAAAGGCGTCGTGCAGGACATGCGCGGCCGCCCGTTGGCCGACGCGCGGGTATTCGTTCGAGACATGAAGAGCAACGTGACGCGCACACTCACCACGGATGCGCAGGGGTTGTTTTCTATTTTTGCCCTTCCTCCCAACATCGACTACGAGGTGTATGCCGACTTCAAAGGCCAGTCGTCGGAGAAGAAGTTCGTGAGCGGATTCCTGAACCGGCAGGACAACGTCTTGAATTTCCAGGTCGATGTGGCCGTTATTGAGACTGGCGGTGGGATCACTTCTGAAGACGCCGGGCCGGAATTCAACACGTACGACCTGGTTACGCTCCACGCCACTTTTGAATTGCCCACGGGAGTGCCCGCGCCCATACCCGCGATACTGCTTCTTCATGGTTATGGCGAAGACCGCACTGTTTGGGACGCGTTCAGCAACCAATTGCTGAGCCGGGGCTGGGCTGTGATGAGAGTGGACCTTCGCGGACACGGCGAGAGCAAGACGCGGAACCGGCAGCCGATCCAGGCAACGGCCGAATGGCGCGTCAGCTCACAGCAATTTCCACTGGACCTGGATCCCTCGCTCGACTGGCTCAAGGCACAGCCGCGGATCGATAACACAAAGATCGTTGTCATCGGATCGGATGTGGGAGCCAGCCTCGCTCTCATCGCCAGCGGAAGGTTTCCTGAAGTTCGCACCGTGGCCGCAATCAATCCGAACCTGACCGAAGGGCTGGCAATGGCCGGCAGCGCCCAGGACTTTACACCCAAGTCTGCCCTTCTGGTCGTATCGGACCAGGCCCAGGGCGATCGGCTGAAAACCTACGTGACCGCCCCTTCGCGCATCCTGGTTGTGCCGTCAGTGCGGGGTACCACTCAGTCGGTCGCCGAAAAGGCTGTCTCAGACGCCATATTCCAGTGGCTTAAAGAAACGTACTAGCCAGGAATTAGACCACCATCTTCTTGAGTTGACCGCAGGCTGCTGAAATGTCATTCCCACGGTTTTTCCGGACATAGGCAGCGATCCCGTTGTCGATGAGGACTTGCTGGAAACGCTGAATCGCCATCTCGGATGGCCGCCGATAGTCGAGTTCATCGGCTTCATTCAGCGGGATCAGATTCACCTTCGCGCGAATACCCCTCAAAAGCTTCACCAGGTTCTGAGCATCCTCGAGTGAATCGGTCACGCCCTTCAACAATACGTATTCAAACGTCACACGTTGCCGGTGCTTGAGCGGAAATTGCCGCACAGCCGCGAGCAGCTCTTCCAGAGGATACTTTCGATTGATCGGCATCAGCTCGTTGCGCTTCGTATTGGTGGCGCCGGTGAGCGAGATGGCCAAATTCGGAATATGGGGCTCGGCCGCCAGCCGCTGAATCGCCGGCAGCAGGCCGGCGGTCGACAGCGTCATCCGCGACATGGACATGTTGAGCCCGTGCTTGTCATGGAGAATGCGGATGGCCTTCATTACATTGTCGTAGTTGTGGAGCGGTTCGCCCATACCCATGAGAACGATGTTGAAGCTATCGATTTGCTCTTCCGAAAGGTTGTCGCGTTGAGCGAAAAGAACCTGGGTCACCATTTCGCCGGCCGTCAGATTCCGGGTGAGGCCCAGTTGTCCTGTCAGGCAGAACGTGCATGCCAGCGCGCATCCAACCTGCGAGGAAATACAGATCGTGTTGCGCGTCTCTTCAGGGATGAAAACGGTTTCGGCGAGTTCGCCATCGGCAAGCTGCAAAAGATAGCGGCGCGTGCCATCGACCGACTCGAACCGTCGATACAACGCCGGCAAGCGAATATCCCATTCCGAAGCCAGCGCAGCCCGCTCGCCTTTCGATAATTCGGTGATGGAATCGAGATTCTCGACGCGGCGTTGATAGACGGCTTTGAAAAGTTGCGTGGCGCGGAAAGAAGGGTGCAACGTCGCGGCCAGCTCCGGCCGCTCGTAGTCAAAAAAAGACTTCATGGAAGGTTACGGAGTGGCAACCTGCTTTCCATCCTCACTGGCCTCACTGGCCTCACCGGCTTCACCGGGTGGAAGCATCGATTCCAGCACGGCAAGAACGCGGGGATCGGCCCAGTTTTCAGGATGGCCGATGACTTTTTTCAGGACTGTACCGTTTGGTCCGATGATAAACGTCTCAGGAACGCCGGTGGTCTTGTAGAGTTCAGAAACTCTTCGGCCCGGATCCAGGTAAGTCGGCAGATCCAGTTTGTACTCCTTGTAGAACTTGTCGACGTAGCTCCAATCGGTGTCGAGACTCACTGCCATCATCTTGAACTTCTTGTCTTTGAAGAGGTTGTTGACGACCAGCATCTCGGGCATCTCATCGATGCACGGAACGCACCAGGTCGCCCAGACATTCAGGAAGACCAGGTTGCCCCGGTGGTCACTCAGCTTCACTTCTTTGCCGTCTCTGTCCTTAATTGCAAAGTCCGGAGCTTGCTGACCAATGTTGATCACACCAAAGTTGTCCGTCCGGGAGATTTCGCGATAGACGAACGACCCGGCAATCAGGCCAACGACAAGGAAAAAAATGATTGGCTTTACCTGCATGGCGGATATTTTACCCCAGTTCTGTCCAACCTGTCCGTAACACTGTTTGAACATGACAGTAACAGTGTCCGTGCTTGGCAGCGGCAGCCGCGGCAACTCTACTTTTATCAAAACCGGCCAGGTGCGTCTTCTTATTGATGCCGGGCTTAGCCGCAGGGAAACGGCCAGCCGTCTGGAGTCGATCGGCGAGGATCCCGACGGCATCGATGCCGTTCTTGTCACGCATGAGCACAACGATCATGCATCCGGGCTTAAGACCATTATGAAAGACCTGGCTGTAAAGGCCTACCTGAGCCAGGGAACGATGGAAGCTCTTCGCGCTGAAGACTTTGCAATGAACGGATCCCAGCTTCATACGATCAAGGCGGGCGAACCTTTCTCGATCGGGGACCTCCAGGTCGTGCCGTTTGGCGTTCCACATGACGCCCGCGAACCGTTGGCCTTCAGCGTGACGTGCGATGGCGTCAAAGTGACCCAGCTTACGGATATCGGGCATCTTCCCGACGACATCTCCGGCTGGCTCGCGGGATCGCAGGTCCTGATCCTGGAATCGAACCACGATCTCGAAATGCTTCGCGTTGGTCCGTATCCCTGGACGCTCAAGCAGCGGCTGATCGGGCGGTATGGACACCTCTCGAATACCGCGGTCGGGCGATTCATTCGCGACCGGTACGATGGCGGCGCCGAGTACTTTGTTCTCGCGCACCTCAGCTCAAGAAACAACCATCCCGAACTCGCGCGGCAGGAGGCGGTACGCGCATTGAATGATCGCGGCTTCAGCGGCGGGCGAGTGGAGGTGACGCGGCAGGACAGGCCGACCGAACCGATTCGGCTGTGAGGTACGGTACACTCTGTGAATGTTGCGCAAAAAACTCCCCTCCTGGTTTAGGAGGGGTGCCGTTCGCGCGTTTTTTAGCGAACGGCGGGGTGGT
>CAMBFR010000060.1 GCA_945865815.1 Candidatus Sulfopaludibacter sp. SbA3 | reverse complement strand
TTCACGCTGTTGGTCGTCCCCTCGATGACCGAGACGAAATAGCTCGATGTGTTCGGGTAGGTGCCCACCGAGACATAGGCCTTGTGCGTCACGCTGTTGACGGCAACCTGTCTCGCGCCGGCCGGGAGCGGCACGGTCGCGAGGAGCGTGGGAGCGGCAGCGGGGGGCGCGGCGAACGCCTCGCGCACTGCCGTGTTCCCGACGACCACCAGCGCCAAGGCGGACAACGTGTTGAGAGGGATGAGCCACGGGAGCCGGAGCCGTCGGAGTTTACGCTGCGTAAACATTTGCCACTCCTCTATAAAGTCAGTGTTACCGGCTGGGGCTTACCGAATGCTTGGCCCCTTGACTGATTTTATAGCCCCCACCATCTTGTATCGTCAATCGCCGGCACGTTACCGCTCGAAACTCATCCGACAAGATCAATCCGGTTTCCGCCTACACCGCCAGCATCGGCTGATATCCGCCCTCTCCTTCGTACGTGGCCTTGGCTTCTCGCTTCCGGCTTTCAATGATCGTTGCATCGTACCGAACCGCGAGAGCCAGAACGTGCCATTCCTTCCCTTGCCCGAGCGGTAGCATTGTGCTTACGGTGCAATTTCTTGGATACTAACGGCCGATGAAATGGATTTCCGCTCTCTTCATCGGTGCGCTGATCGGCGGTTGCAGTACGACCGAGTATCGCGTCGAGCAGATCGAGGACGGGGACGCGACCACGCTCCCGTTGCGGTTTGATTCGCTTTACGGTGTGCGCGACGGCGAATCCGTCATGGCGGAAGCGCGTTTCTCGAACAACGGAGACACCCTCGAAATCGATTTAGCCTTGCGTCTTGGACCGCCAGCCGTATTCACGTCTGGAACATACCGCGCCAACATCGGAGGCCGTACCAGGTCGGGGACAGTGAGTTGTCCCTCGCTCACCTTTCTCGGTGGCCAAGGAACACCACCGAGCGTGGGAGGAATTTTCGAGTTGAACGGCGAGCAAGGCCGAACGGTGTACCGCGTCAGGATGCCAGCCACACCGATGGCGCGGGGATTGAATTGAATGCATTGGTAGCTGTGTTGCCTATTTGTTGCCTACTTTGCTTCGGTAGACTTCGTATCTCTTCGGTACTTCAGAATGTGCTCAAACTAGCGCCGGTCACGTGTTTCGAATGCTTTTCGGTAGTTTTCCAAAGTCAACTTTTTCAGACTCTGGATCTGCTTATCGGGGTTCGAATCCCTGCCTCCCAGTTTTCGACATCGAAAAAAATCGATCCCGGCGGGCATTGTCCCGCCGTTCGTGTTTCTGCCCGGCTAAGCCTCCGCTGAAACAAACACGCCGGATTTATTATGAAACGCCACGGTCAGCAACCTCGCGTGCACGGAGAACCCTTCGCCGCGCTTTCGGCACGACACGACGGAGGCTACCGCCTCCAGGGTCGGGTCGTCGAACCGGAACGACTGATTCACATCAAGAGCCACTTCCGAATAGAAACTGATACCGCTCAGTGAGAGGTCCCGCAACCTGACGGTCATGCCTTGCGGCTGCCCAGCAACGTAAACGGTTCCGAGATTTCCCTTGCCTGTGCGGGGGCTGGCGCGGCGCCCAAAGACTTCGCTGCCCTTCGCGCCCAGCATCGGTGGTAACGCCAATGGGCTGTGGCAGCGGTCGCAGCGCGTCTCCGGTCCCATCGACTGCAGTTGTTCGGCGCCGCAGAGAGGGCAATAACGCACCGTAGCACAAGCAGCCGGCGACGCATTCCGCAATTGCTGCAGCAGGCGCATACGGCTGGATTGCTTCGGCTTGCTGCTGAGAACTGCGTACGCTTCATTGATCCGGGCAGCGTTTTCGTGATCGCCTCCCAGATCGGGGTGCATCTTCATCTTAAACATCAGATTGACGTATCCAGCCTTGATGGTCTGCCGGGAAGCGCCGGGTTGAACCTTGAGAACGCTGTAGAAGTCGGGATCGTTCCTTTTCATCGGGTTTCCGCCATATTGACTGATTTATCGGCGGGGCCGCGAAATTCTTTAGCGAAATTTGAAGAGACGGGAACCCTCATCCGGCCCTTCGGGCCACCTTCTCCCGTCGGGAGAAGGACATTGTAGAGAAGTTATTCCCTCTCCGGTGCAGCGGGTGAGGGCTTTCAGCACACCGCACGTGCGCGGTTCCGGGCTAAAAAGCGGGGGCGGGCGGCAAAGCCGGCCTGCTGAACTGATCGCTGGGACGGGAAGGGCGGTTGCCCAGCCGGACGCGGATACTGGCAGCATCCCGGCGCGCGGCGTCAGCCAATCGCACGAGCGAGTCTCGCTCCGCCGGCAACGATGCCCGCTCGGACTTCAAACGGTAGAGAATGCTGAGGTGTTCCAGGGCGGGGGCAAACTGGGGGTCCAGTTCAGCGGCCTTTCTCCCGTGCTCGATTCCCTGCTCGACGATAGCTGCGACTTCCCCTGGCGGAACCGTTGCGCGGGATACAAAAAGGGAGTTCGTGGCGGCAATCCAGTAGTGGCGGTCCCTGTCTTTGGGATCCAGATCCACGGAGGTCGTCAGAAGCGAGTTCGCTTTCCTGAACTGATCGAGGGCCGGAACCTCGCTCCACTGCAACACGGCCACCGCGCCGAGCCATTCGAGAACTTCGGCATTACGTGGTTCGGCGTCGAGCACCTTTTGAAATTCGGCAGATGCCAGTTCGAGGAGCCGGGTTTCGTTTGAAGAGTAATACTCGTTGACGTAGGTTCCGCCCAGCGCGAGGCTGCGTTCCTTCGCGGCGAGGGCCGGCATGCCGGCAAGCAGCAATTGGACGGTGGCGAGACTCGTAGACGCCCGTGCATGAGTCAGCGCGGTCCAGCGCCTGCCGTCAATTGCGTTCGGGTCGGCGCCGGCCTCGAGGAGGTTGCGCACAACTTCCGCGTGACCGCCCAGCGCCGCGCCCATCAGCGCAGTCAGGCCATTCGGCGTTTTAACCTTTGCGTCGGCTCCGGCAGCCAGCAACAGCCGGACTGTTTCGGCATGACCGTCGTATGCCGCCTCGAACAGCGCCGTCGCGCCCGTATCGGACCTGGCATCCACAACCGCGCCCGCGCCAAGCAGCAGGCGCGCAACTTCCAAATGACCTTTTTGTGATGCGGCCATTAAAGCGGACGCGCGATTGGTGAGCGTAAGGTTGGGATCGGCGCCCGACGCGATCAGGATGCGGACAACCTCGGCGTGGCCGGCAAATGAAGCATCGATCAGCGCGGTCAGGCCGTTGGCTGCGCGGGCGTTTACCGCCGCGCCGGCGCCAAGCAGCGCGCGAACCACTTCCGTATGGCCGGCCTGCGCCGCTTTCATAAGGACCGTAGCCCCATCCACAAGCCTCGCATCGACGGCGCTTCCAGCCTCCAATAAGAGCCGCACGGTCTCGATGTGTCCTCCGTAAGCGGCAACCAGCAAAGCGCTGGATCCATCGCCGGCCTGGGCGTTCACCCCAGCGCCGGCAGCAAGCAGGACGCGAACCACTTCCGTTCGGCCGTCCTGCGCGGCGCCCATCAGCACCGTGGAGCCGTCGCCGAACGTCAAATTCACATTGGCCCCGGCATCCAACAGCGCCCGGGCCAGGTCGACACGATCGCCGGACATGGCCATAATCCAGAGCGGTTCAAGCGCTCTGGAATTGGGATCGGCCCCGGCGTCGCGCCAGGCTTTCAATTCGGCGGCCCGCATATCGTCCTCGGCCGCCATCTGGAGCAGCGCATACTGCCTGCCGATTGTTGCGACACCGCTGATTTCTCCCGGGCGCAGCCCCTGGAGCGCAGCCTGAAACTCCGGCCTTAACTGGGGGATTGCCATCGCTCCGAGATAGCCACCCGCACGAGCGGACGGATCTACGGAGTGCATCCGGGCAAGGTCCTCAAACTTCTCGCCGGCCAGCACGCGAGCCCGAAGATCATTTGCTTCCGCTTCAGTTCTTACGATGATGAGACGAAGACCGACCAGTTCAGCCTGAGGCACGGCCAGGAGCGCCATCACAACCAGTGGCAGGAGGATAAACCAGCAGACTATCCGTTGCATGATTCACTCTTTAATAACACAAAAAAGGCGAACTCCCGATATGAACGGGAGTTCGCCTGATCGAGCAACCGGATTAGAAGTTCAGGCGTGCGCCCATCGTCACTCGGCGCCCGGCGCCGGCCGTGGTGATGCGGCCGAACTGGGCATTATTCATATCGACGTTGGGATTCCCGAACACCGGATGGTTCAACACATTGACCACGTCGACCCGGAATTCGAACTCCCGCGTCTCGGTAAGCCGCACTCTCTTGAGCAGATTCATATCGAAGTCCAGACGTCCCGGACCCTCGATTGACCGAATCCCGAGACTGCCGATCTGTCCCGGCCCCGGATTGATCAACACGGGATTGCCCGCTTCGTCGAAGATCGCACGATTGGTGTATGCGTTGCTCAGCGTGTTCGTGGTGGTCACCGCCGCACGGCCCGGATCCGAACCTGCCGCCCCCAGCCTCAGGGTTGGGAAGTACGTCGGTAGACTGCCGTTCGTCATGCGGGTCACTTTACCGTTGGGCAGTTCGCCAACGATCATCGGCGTGTTCACCGCTTGCTGGTAGACGTTCGTCAGACCGCTCGCCAAAACCGTCAGCGGAGCGCCGGAACTCCAGCTCAGGACGCCGCCCAGTTGCCAGCGTTCGACCACTCGTGACAACCAGCCGGGAGCCGAGCCCAAAAGCGCGCGGCCCGGACCAAACGGCATCTCAAACGTGCCATTGCTCGTGATATTGTGGGTCCGGTGGAAACCCAGAACCGACTTGTCCAGGTTCCGGTTGAGTGGATCCCGGGAAGCCAGGTTGTTGTCATCGTTCGACAGGCCGATCGTCCGGCTCCACGTGTAACCCGTCCGGTTCGTGATGCCATGCGAAAGACGCTTTGTCACCTGCAGCTGGAGCGAGTGGTAGGTGGAATTGCTGAGGTTTCCATTCAGTCCGGCGGAAGCGAACTGAGGGTTCATCACAATATAGTTTTCGGGGAACAGGCCGCTGTTACGAATGAAACCGCCGCCCTGTCCCGTGATGGCCGTGCTGGTGTTCAGCACGTTCGCCATACCGCCCACGCTCCCGTCGGCCAGAAGCGTCCGGGTCGGCGTGTACAGGCGCAACGCCTGAGATCCGGTAACCGTTGTGCCGTTGACAACACCGGCGCCCGGAATATTCATTCCGCGCAACATTTGATCGAACAGCGGAGCGGTGCCACCGGCCCGCGTCACGTTGAATGCGTCGAGGAAGGCGCCCTGAATCCTGGTGTAGTTCAGGTCGTTTCGGCCGTAGAGCTTCGTACTCTTGCTCCCGACATAGGAAACGTCGAGGAGCAGGTTGTTCACCAGCTCGGTCTGAATCGAAAGGTTGAAGTTCTGAACGTATGGCGAGACGCGATTGGGCTCGTACATGTTCATGGTGAGAGTTCGGGAATCGGTGAGCGGAACCGATCTGAGCGGCTCGAACTGAGGAGCATAGGGCAACCTGACGTTGGCCAGGTTCCAGTAAGCCGTCTGGGTATACGTCAGACCGTTGCCGCCCGTAATCCCGGCCAGGCCCGGCAAAGTGCCGCCGCCGGCGTCAAGACCGCCGGCGCCCATGGCGCCCTTGATCTGAGCGCCGGTGTAGCTGATACCGTAGCCGCCGCGAAGAACCGTGTTTCGTCCTAACGCGGGGACGGCGTAGCTGAAACCGACCGACGGGGCAAAGTTGTTCCAGTCATCGTTGAAGAGTTGCTTTTCCGGCGACGGTGAGTTCTTGCCCACAAGCTCGACGGTCGTCAGGGCGCCGCAGCCGATACCACAAAGCCCTGCGTATCCGTTCACGACACGGCCCGCAAGGCCGCGCCCTTCGTAGGGCACGCCAAAATATTCGTAATGAACGCCCAGGTTCAACGAAAGATTCGAGGTGACCTTCCAGTCATCCTTGAAGAACCCGCTGAACTCGTTTGCACGCCAGTCTCGCTTCTTGAGCGTAATGCCGTCCTGATAACCCTTGAACGCCAGCGGACCCGACGAACTCACCAGATCGAATCCCTGCCGGATGTTGTCGATCGACCCCGCCAGGTTATACAGCACGTTCCGGGCGTTGGTGGAATTGTTGTTGCTCAGGCCGGGAACCGTAATGGTGGTAATCGGCGCCTGAAAGTTGCCCGCGCCGATAGTGGCATACGGGGTAAAGTTGTTGTCATTCCATCCGTCGGTTCGGTCGCGGCGAAACTCTCCGCCCGCCTTGAACGCGTGCTTGCCGCTAACCCAACTGATCGTGTCGCCGTAACTCAGCAACGGACTCCAGGATCCACGGGTGGAACCGAAACCGGCGCTGAATTGCATGTAACCCTGCCCGTAAAACAGCGGTACTACCTGCAGCGGCAGTCCGTTGTATTTCGGCAGGAGCGAAAACGCTTCCTTGGCGGACTCTTCAGTGACGTCGCCGGTGTAGCCCTCGCGCCCGACGTACCATGGCGCCCAGCTCTGGATCTTGTGCGCGCGGAAGCCGACGCGGAGTTCGTTCACGACGTTCGATGAAAGAGTGGATACCAGCGAGAAATTGTACAGGCGCGGGTGCTTGCGGTTGGCGCCATCATAACCATCGGGCCACTGCATGAGACCGGCCTGAGCCGTATGGTTCAGCCCGCGCTCGTAGGTGTAAACGAAGCTGGCCTTGTTGTTTGCGTTGAAATTGTGATCGAGCCGAACGTTGATCTGGTCCCGGTTGTTCTGGTCGTACCCATTCCCGTCGGAAAGGTCCTGCCCGCTGATGCGGCGTGTAAACCGGATTCCCGCCGTATTCAATCCGTCGCCGACCGTAAAGTCGTTTGGCGCCGGCATGCGGGCAATTACCGACTGCATGTACCCGCTCGGGTCGAAACCGGCCCGGTTCGCATCGTAGGAGAAGAGGTTGATCGACTGCAGAGCGCCCGTCGCGGCTGCCGGCCTGACAGGATTCCCCGCCCGGTCCACCGTTGGCACGTTCTGGAGAACGTTCTGGTTGTCCACTCCGGGAAAGAACCGGAAGACGCCGCGCCGGGCTTCGTTCGTGAGAACGGTGCCGACGAAGTTTTGTTTTGCCACCCATCGCTGTTCGTCGACCAGGACGAAGAAAAATGTCTTGTTCTTGACGATCGGGCCGGCCAGACGGCCCCCGACCTGATTCCGGTTCTCCCAATCGGCCTTCACGCCGTTAAAGTTGTTGAACCAGTTCGATGCATCGAGCGCCGAGTTGCGATTGAACCAGAACACGGATCCGCGAAATTCGTTCGTTCCCGAGCGCGTCACCATCTGTACCTGGCCCGAACCGCGCGTCGCTTCGGCGTCCACTGTTCCGGTTGTGATTTTGACTTCTTCGACCAGGTCAGAACTCGTGTATGTCGTTGCGAACGTCCCCTGGTTGTATCGACCGGCGGAGACGTTGAAACCGTCGCGGCTGACAACCACCTGGCTAATGCGGCCGCCGGCGAAGTAGCCGTCAATGTCGCCATCCGTCGGCCCTGAGCCGCCCACTCCGCGGATCAGCTCCAGCACGTTGCGATCGCCGGTCGGCAATTCACGAACCTGCATTTCCGGCAGGACGGTGCCAATAGAAGACGAGGTCGTAATCAGCGCTCCGCCGGCGTCGGCGGTCACGTCCACGGTCGTGGCGACTTCGCCTACCTGCAGCGTGAAGTTCAACCGCACCTGCTGGGCGCCGCCCAATGTCACGTTGTTATTGGCCGCTGTCTGGAAACCGGGCAGGACCGCGGTAACCTGGTACGTGCCCGTTTGCAGCGCAGGAAACACATAAGTCCCGGCTTCGTTGGTCAGAACCGTATTGACAATTCCGGTGCCCGCGTTGCGAGCGGTGACTTCAACGCCCGGAATCAGGGCGCCTGTCGCATCGGCGACAGTACCGCCCAATGTGGCATTGGTCGTCTGCGAATACGCAGTCAATGACGACAGAATCAGAAATAGCAGAAAAAATGCGTTTAATTTCTTGATGGTCATATCTTATGGACTCTCCACGTTAGATTTAATGTCAGGGGGAGTGACTCGATCGAACCTTCAGGTTTGCACCAAAGACGAACAATGATGCCACGATCAACGGTCGCAGCAAACACCTAAAGCGGGCCGCAGCGAACAATGACACTCGCCCGAAGGGGGTAACAGCAGCAAGCGCGCACTTGCCAGTTCCACGATGTTTCGTCATAATCAGGCCGCGTTTTCAAGTGCGGCCACAAGTTTGTTGTCTGTGACGAAATTGTTGCCTGTGATGATGAAGAGGAGGGTCGATGCGAACACGAAAGTTCCTGCTAGCGAGTCTTGTTGCGTGTTTCTTCGCGGTGGCGTCCGGTTTTGCGCAGGAAGGTCACCCGCTGAAGGGCACATGGTCCGGCGATTGGGGTCCGACGGCAGATCAGCGAAACCACCTGACATTCGTGTTGAACTGGGACGGCAAAAATGTCACAGGCGTCATCAACCCCGGCCCGAATTCCTTTCCGATAAAGAGCGTTGTCCTCGATCCGGTGAACTGGACCGTCCGAATCGAAGCGGACGCAAAAGACCCGGCGGGCAATGCCGTTCCCATCGTGGCCCAGGGCACGCTGGAAGACCTGGAGTCGTACCATCGCACGATCACAGGAACGTGGCGCCAAGGCGCCACGCAGGGTAATTTCAGACTTACCCGGGATTAGGCAATGGGAATATCTGGAGAAAAGGCAATGAAGACCCGCCCGCTTGCAGTCTTGGCCCTGCTCATGTTGATCGCATCGGCGCCGCTATCGGCACAGCTCTCGTTCACCGCAACCTACGATACTGAACGGAAAGTAACGCTCCGCGGCACCGTGACGCGAATCGAGTGGGTAAACCCCCATGCGTTCTTCTTCATCAACGTCACGGACTCCAGCAACATCGTCACGAACTGGGCTCTGGAGTTTGGAAACATTCTGGATCTGGAACGGAGCGGGTGGAGCGAAGAGTCGCTCGCAATCGGCGATGTGGTCGCTGTCGAGGGCGTACCTGCCAGAGGCCCCGCAAGACAGGCTTATGCGCGATCGATTACCCGGGCGCCTTCCGGCGAGCGATTGTTTGTAGTGACACCGCGGCCTGCCCCACGCGCAGAACCGGCTCCGCGCTGGCCGGATGGAAAGGTTCGATTGGGGCCCGCACCGGGAAAGAAGGGATACTGGGGCACTGCAAGCGCCGTTGGGCTGGTTGAGAATACCGGCACTCCGATTCCGATGAACGCCGACGCCATTCTGGACAACATCTCGGACGTGGATCGTGTGGCTCCCTTTCAGCCGTGGGCCAAAGCCTTGTACGAGCGGCGCCAGCGCCGGCTCCTGCGGGATGATCCGATGGCCCGGTGCGTTCCTCCGGGAGGACCGCGGCAGTTTCACACGCCTCACGGAATACAGATGGTGGAGCAGCGGGAAGTGAATCGCATCCTGGTGCTGCTGGGAGGCGGGAACCGCAACTGGCGCCTCATACATACGGATGGACGCCCGGTCGGCCAGGCCGCCGAGGTCGTTCCAACGTTTTATGGAACTTCCGTCGGCCGCTGGGAGGGAGATACACTCGTTGTTGAAACAGTCGGATTCAACGATAAATTCTGGTTTACGAGCGGAGGGCTTCCACACACCGAGCTGCTCCATTTGACCGAGCGCATCTCGCGGCCCGACCTCAATACGCTGAGATACGACGTGACGGTGGATGATGCTGGAGCGTATAGTCGACCCTGGACGGGCGGCTGGACCCTCCAGTGGGTTCCGGACGAAGAGATTCAGGAATATTTTTGCGAAGAGAATGCCGAATCTACGTTTGATCGCTAGGAGGCAATGACGATGAGACATTATGCGTTTGGTTTGTTGGCACTTGGACTGGGAATAGCCCTGGTTGCGGCGCCGCTCATGGCGCACCACTCTTTTGAAGCGGAGTACGATGTCGCAAAGACGGCGGATCTCAAGGGATTCGTCACGAAGATCGAATGGGGCAATCCTCACGCCCACGTCTTCATTAACGTCGAAGACAAGACTGGTAAAGTCAGCAACTACTCCATTGAACTCGGCCCGCCATACGCGCTGGTACGTGGCGGCTGGCTGCGGACCACAGTGAACATCGGCGACACCATTACCATGGCGAACGTTGCCCTGGCCAAAGATGGAAGCAATAAGGCGGGCGCCACGCGCGAATCCGCATTGATTCTGTCCACCGGCACAAAAATGGTCCTGAGGTAAGCAATATGATCGGGCTTTTAAGAACCGCAGCGGCAGTGGCGGGGTTGTCCCTTCTGGCATTGCCGGCATTAGCCCAGGATCCCACTCCGCGCTGGCCCGACGGCCACCCGAATCTGGGAGCGGCGCCTGGAGCCAAAGGATACTTTGAAACCCGTCCGGGCGGTGGCGGCGGAACCGGCCTTGCTTATCCGCGTCCTGCCGCAATGCCATTGCAGCCGTGGGCGCAGGCCCTGACAGCGTACCGGGATAAGCTCGTCGAATTTTATCCGCCGGGAGTACGTTGCAAACCCACCGGCGGACCCGGCTTCTTCGGCGCTGCAGGGTTTGAAATCGTGCAGGCGCCCGAGCTGCAGCAGATCTTCCTGCTGAATATTACCGGACCACATTCCTGGCGCGTCGTCTATATGGATGGACGCCAGCACCCTGCGAAACTTCGTCCAACGTATTTCGGACATTCCATTGGCCGATGGGACGGAGACGCGCTCGTCATCGATACGGTCGGCTTTAACGAAAAGGGCTGGATACGGGGATCATTTCCGACCACCAGACAACTGCACACGGTTGAACGGATCTCGCGCCCGAATCTTCAGTCGTTTCGTTATGAAGTGACGATTGACGATCCCGGCGCCCAGACGGCGGCCTACAGTGGAGGGTTTGAGATCACGCCCATGACCGCCTCGGCGTGGATTAAGGACGGAGAGCCGTTCGAATACATTTGCCAGGATCTTGGCAGCTAGAGAGTGTTAGAGAACAGGGCCGCATCGGAATGCGGCCCTGTTCTATTCAGGCGGTACGACTGCCGAAAACCTCAGGCCTTCTTTTTCTTCGGTTTCTTTTTTTCTCGTTTCGGTCTGTTTTGACTTCCCATGGCGGAAGTATGTCACGCTTTCTGACCCGCACCAATATCTGAATACAGTCATGGACCTGCAACCGACGCTCATTGGTCGACTGCTCACACTTCGGCCTCTCGCCGGGCAGGATTTTCCAACGCTCTTCTCTGTGGCTTCCGACCCGCGGATCTGGGAAATTCACCCGGTCCCCGATCGTTACAAAGAAGACGTCTTTCGTGTGTTCTTCGACAGCGGCATCGCATCAGGAGGCGCGCTGGTTGTTATCGACAATGCCACCGGAGAAATCATCGGCAGCTCCCGCTACTACGATCTGGATGAAACGGTCGTGACCGTAAAGACCGTAAAGATTGGCTACACATTTCTCGCGCGCCGATGCTGGGGCGGCGGCTTTAACACGGAAATGAAAGGGCTGATGCTGGATCATGCGTTCCGGACCGTGGAAACCGTCCGGTTCGAGGTTGGCGAAACGAATTTCCGGTCCCGCCGGGACATGGAAAAGCTCGGAGCCACGCCGGCCGGCACGACTGTTGTGGACGGCAAGCCGTATGTCGTTTATGCAATCTGGCGTGATAAAACTCCCCTCCTTGGAAAAGGAGGGGTGGACGCGACCTCAAGGTAATACCGCGAAGCTACCTTTAATCAGGAGCGGACGGGGTGGTTGGATCAAGAGATTCCCTGGTCAGCACCACGCAGCACTTCATCCAAAGTGGCCCAAAGCGGAGGATGAAGGTAAGATGCCTTTCGTGAACCGGCCTTTGCGAGCCCTGGCGATGTGTGTGCTGGCCACCCTGCCCTGCTTTTCGCAGGAGGCGGCCCCGATCGACTATGCAGCCGTACGCTTGCAGAAGATCGTGACGGCGGTTCGCATCACCGAATCCATCACGCTGGACGGCCGCCTCGACGAGCCTGCATGGAATCTGGCCATTCCCGCAACCGGCTTCATGCAGTACCAGCCGTTTCACGGCCAACCTTCGGGTGAACGCAGCGAAGTTCGCTTCATTTACGATGACGACAACCTTTACGTCGGCTTCATCTGTTTCGATTCGCAGGCGGACAAGATGGTTGTCAACGATGTGAAGGAAGACTTCAATTTTAATGGAACCGACGGCATCGGCGTGCTCATCGACAGCCTTCACGATCGACGGTCCGGCTTCCTCTTCGGCACCAATCCCGTTGGCGCGAAGCGCGACTCGCAGATCACCAACGACGGCCAGTTCGGCGACGACTGGGACTCGGTATGGGATGTGAAGGTGAGCCGGAACAACGAAGGCTGGATCGCGGAGTACATGATCCCGTTCAAGACTCTGCGATTCTCCGAATCGCCCACGCAGGAATGGGGCCTCAACATGAATCGGCGAATCCTTCGCCTGAACGAAGAAAGCATGTGGTCGCCTTACCTCATTCGCTTCAGGATGAGCCGGATCTCCTCGGGCGGAACACTCAAGGGCATCGAGAACATCCGCCAGGGCCTGAACCTGCGGATCAAACCTTTCGTAACGGCAGGATTCACGCAGACGGCAAACCGGTCTCCGCAGTCTCCTCAGTGGAGCGGCGATTACGATGGCGGCGTGGACCTCAAATACAGCATTACGCAGTCGCTCACCTTTGACGGCACCTATCGAACCGATTTTGCGCAGGTGGAAGTGGATCAGCAGCAGGTGAATCTCACGCGATTCAATCTTTTCTTCCCTGAGAAACGCGACTTTTTTCTCGAAAACGCCGGCACGTTCGCCTTCGGTGCGGGCGGCAACGCCGGCAACCTGGTTCCCTTCTTCAGCCGGAGCATCGGCCTCGGCAGGGACGGAACGCCCATTCCAATCGTCGGCGGCGCACGCGCGAGCGGTCAACTGAGCCGGTACGACATCGGCGTCTTGACAATGAAGACCGAGAGGCAGGGAGCAACTCCATCCAGCAACTACGTCGTCGGCCGCGTGAAGCGCAACCTGATGACAAGTTCGTGGATTGGGGCGCTCGTCACGAGCCGCAATTCGGGGGCCAGCGGCGGCCACAACCGCGTGTACGGCGCCGATGCCCGTTTTCAGCTCGACAGGCTCGACGTGGACGCCTACATCCTGAAGAGCAATACGCCTGGCCGGGCCAGCGAGAACAAAGCCAAAAGGCTTGTCACGGCATGGCGCGATGACGAGGTGACCGCAACCGCCGGATACAATTCCGTCGAGGCCAATTTCAATCCGGAAGTGGGATTCGTCCGCCGCGGAAACATGACGGAGTATTCCGGAACCTTTGCATATAATCCGCTGCTCCGAAGCAACGCCACGATTCGAAACCTGCGCTTTGACACGGGCGCCAGCCACATCGCCGGCGCATCGAGCGGAGAAATCGAAACGCGGACTCAGAGCGCCGGCGCAGGCATTCTGTTCCAAAACAGCGGGTCGATCGGCGTTGAAGTCGAGCAAACGTTCGACAGGCTCAAACGGAGCGAACGCATTCTCGGCGTCGCCATCCCTGCGGGCGATTACAGCTACCGGAGCTACTCGGCTAACGCCACAAGCGATCAGCGCCGGAGGATCGGCGGGAACGGCAACTTCACGTGGGGCGAGTTCTGGGACGGCACGCGCAAGTCATTTGGCGGCGGCCTGACAATCCGGCCCAACTATCGGTTGAACGTCGCATTGAACTACAGCCACAATCGCGTCGCGCTCGAAAGCGGCCGGGCCACCACCGATCTCGCCGGCGCGCGGATGGTCTATGGTTTCAGCCCCCGAGCTTTTTTCAATGCATTCGTCCAGTACAACGCGGCAAACAATCGTCTGAGTTCAAATATTCGCTTCAACTGGCTGCACCGTCCCCTGAGCGACCTTTACCTCGTCTACAACGAAACGCGCGACACCGGCAATGGCACGCTGGTGGAACGGGCCTTCATTATCAAGTTCACGAATCTCTTTAATTTCTGACAGGCCGCCATACGGGGCTTTCGATTGACACCGCGAATCCCGGCCACAATAATGCCCGGATGCGGCGAAACCTTCTCCTGGTCCTCTTCTGGGGTGTGACGCTTGCACCTGCAATAGCGGCGCAACAAGGCCCGACGCTCGGAATGGGCCTGATCTCCGTTGGAACGCCCGAAGAGGCGGAAGACCTTCGAAATCGGCTGCTGGCCGGCGAACCCTTCACCGAACTCGCAAAAAAGCATTCGGTGGACTTGTCCGCCGACAGCGGCGGCTACCTTGGAAGGACCGCGATCTCGGAGTTGCCGCTTGAGGCGCAACCCGTAGTCGCCAACATGCCGCCGGGCGAACTCAGTCCGGTCATTCGAAGCGGAGACCGCTACCTGCTGGTGATGGTGCTTACGGAAGAGGAAACAAACATAGTGGAGCTCACTCCGCTGTGGGAACAGCAGATGACGGTGGCGGATCGCGCCTATCAGCAGGCTCGATACGCGGATGCGGAACAGGCATGGCTGGCCGCACTGGAGACCGCGAATAATATTTATAAATCGGACACGCGGCTGCCGGAAACCATGTCGAACCTCGCGCGGCTGTACCGCATCCAGGCCAGGTTCGACAAGGCCGAGCCTTTCTACAGGAGCGCCCTCGAACTCTTCGAAGCGATCGCGGGACCGGAGCACGGCTACGTTGCCACCGCCCTGACCAACCTGGGTTACTTCTACATGGCCGTCGGAAAGTACTCCGATGCAGAAGTGGTCTTTAAACGCTCCCTCTCCATCGATGAGGCAAACCTCGGGCCGAATGATCCGGAGCTCATCTCAACGCTCGACGCCATGGCACACACGTATACGTCGCAGAAGAGATATGACGAGGCGGACACCACGATCAAGCGGGAGATGGCCATCGCCTCAAGCGCCGGGTTGGCCGAGTATCCATTGGTAAGCCGCGGCCTCGTGAACCTCGCGCGCCTCCACCTCGAGCGGCAGAACTTCAGCGAAGCGGAGCCGCTCTTCAAGAGAGCTTTCGACATTGTGGAAAACGCGGTGGGGTCGAACCATCCCGAACTGCAGTCGAGCATCACCGGCCTGGCCGGCGTTTACACCGCGCAGGGAAAGTACCGCGAGGCGGAAGGCCTGTACAGGAACGCCATGGAAATCGTGGAACCGGCCCTCGGAGGCGACCATCCGGACATGGCCGCAATCCTCACGGATCTTGCGGAGTGCTACCGCGCCCAGGCCCGGTATGCCGAGGCGGAACCACTTCTCAGGCGCTCTTTGAACATTATGGAGAGAGCGTTGGGGCAGGAGAGTCCGGAACTGATTCCAATTCTCAACAATCTCGCGCTGCTTTACGATGCGCAGGGACGGCAGCCGGAAGTCGAGGCGGCCGTGAGACGTGCGTTGACTATCGGCCAGTCTGACGATTCCCTGCTCAGAACCATTCGAGATAACTTTCCGGCCATTCGTTGACTCTGGCGTGCGTGACTTGCCAATCCAGACTCTGATCCTCAAAGTAGACAGCGACGTCGAGCTCCGACAGTTAGCGGAGCAGGACGCCGCACCGCTCTTCCGTCTGATCGACAGGAACAGGAGCTATCTCCGCCAGTGGCTGCCCTGGCTCGACGACACAACCACCGTCATCGATACGCTGCAGTTCATCAACGCGGTGACCAACAGGGCATTCGAGAACAAGGGGTATACCTTCGGGATTCTTCATCGCGGCGTACTTGCCGGGGTTATTGGTCAACACGAGATGGATCATGCAAACCGTTCCGCCGAACTGGGCTATTGGCTGGATGGAGACCGTCAGGGCCTCGGGATCATGACTCGAGCGGCCACGCGTGTGGTGGAGTTCGCGTTCGGGGAACAGGACTGCCACCGCGTGGTCCTTCGCTGCGCCGCGGAGAACGACAGGAGCCGCGGCATCCCGGAGCGTCTCGGATTCGTGCAGGAAGGCATGCTCCGCGATGCCGAATGGCTCTATGACCATTTCGTCGATCTCGCTGTCTACTCGATGCTGAAACGGGATTGGATTAACCGGCCCGAGACGTAGTGTGGGCACGGGGATTCAGCCCCGTGCAAAGTTCAAAGGAAAACTTTCTATTGGAGCCTGGCACGGAGCTGAAGCCCCGCGCCCACAGATACTCCTCAATTGGTGCTTGAAAAGCGCTGCGGCGGCGCAAGATAATCTTGAACTGACGCGGCCCCATCGTCTAACGGTTAGGACGTGGCCCTCTCAAGGCCAAAATACGGGTTCGATTCCCGTTGGGGCTATTTTCAATCCGCCTGTCAGTGGTCTGTCCCCGAATTAGACCACTACAAGAAATAATGACCAGACGCCCATCGGAACTCAAACTCACTCTTGTACCCCAGCGGAGATTCCAGGCGATCGATGTGATCGCACGTATTGGCGAGGCCAGTGATCTGTTGCGGCTGCACCAGCAGGCATTGTTCTGCTCGTTCCACACGACTGCGGGCTACCTCGGACAAAGTTTGTCGACGCGGATGCACAATCGGCACGATCTCCTGTCGCAGTTCTTTCGCGCGTTTCATGTCTTGTTCCCGCAAGGAGCGGAATACCGGCACGACCGCATGGAACTTCGCACCGAGTTGAGCGATGACCAAAAAATCCGCGAGCCTCGCAATGGAGACTCTCACCTGACCTACATCGGCGCGGGGCTGAGAAACTGCGCCACCTATCGTACGAACCCGGAAACGCCGGTGTATTTCATCGAGCTTGATGGAACGGGCGGCGAGGAATCGCGCGAGCGCAAGACAGTTATTGTGGGATTCGACCGCGAGCGCACCGTGGCGCACATGTCCCTGAATGTTCCTGTTTCCAAACATCCTATCGATTCGATCAACCTGGCTGACCCACGGCTGGGCCTGACGGAATCCGTCAACGCTCTGATCAAACAAGTCGGGGTCGAGCGGGCGCGCGTCGATCTCGTGATCGATTCGGCGGAGCGGCACGTTGGTCTCACGGTGAATGAGTACGAAACGCTTCTGATCCAGAACGATCTAATGGAAGTGCTGAATAACCCGCTGCGTTTCGCGCGCATCAAAACCCGCCACATGATCGACGACCCTCTCTCGATTCCCGCGAAGACGCTGAGCTATGCGCAATACGACGCCGTGATAATCCTGAACTCGCTTATGGAAGCGCTGCGGCTCGATCAATCGTCGTTTGAACGTCTCGTCGCAAAGGTGATGTCGTTCCCGGCCAGACGTTTTTTCCGTTCCCGCCGAGTCAGCTTCCTGGCCGCTCCCTACGGCGAACACGACGTGCCGCAATTGGTCCGCGGCACGTATCAAAGTCCCATTCTTGTTCAGTGGCAGCCGGCCGAAAGGCAGACCCGCCGCGTTGGTGTCACGCTCGTCGAACTTTCATGATCTTAGGCCTCATCGATTGAGCAGCGGAATGTCGGCGCCGGCGCCGAAGGCATACGAGACGGACGATCCGAATTTCGCGCTCGACTTCAAGCTGTGCCACGTGCCGGTGGACGGTCGATACACGGCAACGTCGGATACGCCGTCACCGTCGTAATCGCCCGGCACGGGAATGTCGTTGCTCTGACCCAACTGGTAGGATACCGACGCCCTGAAGCCGGTGCTCGACTTCAGGATGTACCAAAACCCTGTAGAGGGCCGATATACAGCGAGGTCCGCCTTACCGTCTTCGTCATAATCGCCCGGCGCCGCCCTGTCGGCGCTATTGCCCCAGCGATGGGACACGGACGCGGTGAAATTGGTGCTCGACGTCAGGATGTACCAGTACCCCGTGGAAGGCCGATAGACGGCGATGTCGTGCTTGCCGTCCCCGTCATAATCACCCGGGACCGCGCGGTCCGTGCTGTTACCCCACACGTGCGAAACGGCCGCGGTGAAATTCGTGCTCGACTTCAGGATGTGCCAGACCCCGGTGGAGGACCGATACACGGCGATGTCGGTCCTGCCGTCCCCATCGTAGTCGCCCGGAACGGGCGTGTCGGTGCTCTCGCCCCACACGTGGGAGACCGACGCCGTGTAGTTCGCGCTCGATTTCAAGATGTACCACGTGCCTGTGGAAGGTCGATACACGGCAATGTCCGGGGCGGCATCACCATCGTAATCGCCCGGCACGGGCGTGTCGGTGCTCTCGCCCCACGCCCAGGAGGCGGACGCCGTGAAACCGGCGCTCGACTTCCCCACGTACCACACGCCCTCGGATGGACGGTACAGAATGAGATCGGTCTTGCCGTCGCGGTCGTAATCGCCATGACGCGTCACGTCGGCGGGCAGAGGGCGGGCGTTCAACGGAGTGTCCGACTCGAGGCCAAAATTGTACGAGACCGATGTCGTGAAGTTGGCGTTCGACTTCAGGATATGCCAGGCGCCGGTGGACGGCTGATACACGGCGAGGTCGGTCTTGCCGTCCCCGTCGAAATCAGCCGGCGCCGGAGTGTCGGTGCCAAGACCCCACGCGTACGAGACGGGCGTTGTGAAACCGTTGCTCGATGGCAGTATCCACCAGGCGCCCGTGGACCGGCGATACACGGCAACGTCCGTCCTGCCGTCACCATCGTAGTCCGACGCCACCGGGATATCGGTGCTGAGGCCCATCGCATAGGTGGCAGACGCCGTGAAGCTGGAGCCTGAGTTCAGGATGTACCAGAACCCCGTGGAGGGCCGGTACATGGCAAGGTCCGCCTTGCCGTCGCCATCGTAATCGCCCGGCGCCGCTCGGTCGGTGCTGAGCCCCCACCGGTATGATTCGAACCGCCTGAAATTACTGCCCGACCACAGGATGTTCCAGGTGCCCGTGGATGGCCGGTACGTACCCAAATCCGTCTTCCCGTCACCGTCGTAGTCGGCCGGCACCGGGATGTCGTTCGTCAGGCCCCAACGGATAGCAACGGACGTGGTGAAATCGGTGCTCGACTTCTGGATGTGCCAAAACCTGGTGGAGGGACGATACACGGCGATGTCGGCCTTCCTGTCACCGTCATAGTCGCCGGGCACGGGAATGTCGGTGCTCAGACCCCAGGCGTAGGAAACGGACGTGTTGAAATCAGTGCTCGATTTCCGGAGAAACCACTGCCCGGTGGAGGGTCGATACACAGCGACCTCCGCCTTCCCATCGCCATCGAAGTCCGAGGCGTCGACGACTATTTGCCGGGATATGCTGGGGGGCTGCGCCGAAATGGAAATGGGCGCCAGGAAGATATACCCAATAATCGTTCCGAGCCAAAAACCTACCCGCGGCATGAACCTCGCAGTCCTACTTGAATACTGCCGAGACGATCCGTTTCGGAACTTGCCCGACCGGGATGCGGGCTACTTCTTTTCTGGTCGCGATATCGATAGCGGATGTCGAATTGGATCCGGCGTTGGCGACATAGATTCTCTTACTATCGGGCGTGAACGTCAGCCAGTCGGGATGGTCTCCCACATGGACTCCGCCCAGCAGCTTCAGGTCCGGCAAAGAGTAGGCATAGACATAGCTGTTCATCTTGCTGTTCACCCATAGCGTCTTACCATCGGGAGCAACGCCGATGCCGTGGGATGGAGAACCCTGCAACCCGTCCAGATGCCTTTGGGCGGGCGGCACGTCGGGCAGTACGACGCGGCCGACTTCCTTCCGCTTCTCGAAGTCCACGATGTAGAAACCGTGATAGTCCGAGATCTGCACGAACATCCGCCGGGTAGACCCGTTGGCATTCGGCTCAAATGCGATTGGGCGCACACCCGCATTGAAGTACAACGACCATTCCGCGTTCTCCGTCTTCGAGTCGAAAACCGTCAGACTTCGACCGTCGATGGAGCCGGCGATCATATATTTCCCGTCAGGCGTAACGAAGGTGTTGTGCACGGCCCCTGGAGTGGAAAGCGTTTTCGCGTTCACTAGTGACGCCGTATCAATTACATCGACGGTTCCGGGAGCTTCCCTGATGGCGACATAGACACGCCGTCCATCGTTGCTGATCGACAGATTATTGGGGCGGCCGCCCAGCTTGATTTTCTTGATCACCGACAGGGACTTTCCGTCCACCACGTCCAGCGTGTGATCCGCCTCGTTGGTGACGTATATCCGGCTTCCGTCAGGAGCGACTGCGGCGCCGTGGTTCACTTCGATGCCTTTGATCTCGGCAACAATCTTGTTCGTTGCCGGATCGATCAGGTGAACGTTGTCACCCGCAGAATTCGTCTGAATAATGCGGACCTGACCCATACTCGCCGTAAACGGCATCATCAGTAAAACCATCGCCAGAAGCAGTCTCGTTGTCATCGCGTCCTCCCGCGAGCCACTGTATTCGCCCAGCCCATCGAAGTCAACAAATCGGCTGTGCGGTGTCGTTAGCACACGAGTTGGCCGCTTCTGAACCGCGGTCGGGATAGAGCTTCAGGCCGGGAGGCGGGGCACGGAGTAGATTCCGGCACACGATCTCCTGCACTTTCATTGTTCGCTCCCCTGCGGCTACCGGGTACCGGTCGTCCTGCATTTCTTACCTCAGAACGAGCCTGGCACCCTTTGCCGCTCAAAGCGGACAAATCACTTGCTAATTCGGGCGGACAGATCATGTGCTAACAACAAGAAAGCAAAGAATTCTTGACATGGTTGGCGCGTGCAGATAGCGTTCCGATTGAAGCACCAATCGGAACGACGGAGGAAACGGTGAACACGAAAGTTCTGGCGGTCGTCTGCGTGATGTTCATGTCGGCGGCCCTAATCTCCGGCCAGTCCGGCCGAACCGCGCCGGAGCCGGCCCGGCAGACTGCTCCGCCGCCGGCCCCGGCCGTCGCTACGCAGCGGGCACTCATTGACCAGTATTGTGTCGGGTGCCACAGCGCGAGGCAGAAGACGGCCAACCTGCTGCTGGACGAGCTGGACCTCGCGCGCCTCGGAGCGCATGCGGAACTCGGGGAAAGAGTTGTCCGGAAACTTCGCGCGGGCATGATGCCGCCGACGGGAATGCGCAGGCCGGCCACTGCCGAGCTGGAGTCGCTGATCCGTTGGATGGAGAATGAACTCGACCGGAATGCGGCGCCCCATCTGCCGCCGCCGGGCCTCCACCGCCTGAACCGCACCGAATATGCGAATACGATTCGCGACTTGATCGGGCTCGAAGTGGACGCCACGAAGTTCCTGCCGCCCGACGATTCGACGCACGGGTTCGACAACCAGGCCGGAACGCTGACCATGTCGCCCGCGCTCATGGAGGCTTACCTGTCCGCCGCAGGAAAGATCAGCCGACTGGCAATCGGCAACGCGACGGCTCCGACGCAGGCCGTTTACGATGTGCCCGGGGACACCGCGCAGAACCACCACATCGAAGGGCTGCCGTTCGGAACGCGAGGCGGCATGCTGATCCGATATGAATTTCCGGCTGATGGCGAGTACGCCTTCACGGCCAGGGGCGTAACCGGTTACTTCCAGGCCGTCCTGGGCCAGATCAAGGGTGAGCAACTTGAGGTCACGGTCGATGGCGAAAGGGTGTACCTGTTCGACTGGGACCGGGAAATAGCAGATACGCGCGGTATCGGCGGACAAACTCCTCGCGTCGCAATCCGGGCGGGCCTGCACACGGTCGGCGTGACGTTCATCGCGACAAACGACGTGCCCGGCACGGAGTTGAACAGACCATTTCAGCGAACCATGAACACGCCGGGCGAAATTCCCGGATTTCAGTTCTATCCGCACGTCGGCCAGGTCACGATTGAAGGCCCCTACACTGCCCAGGGCGCCAGCGACACCCCGAGCCGCCGAAAGATTTTCGTGTGCCGCCCCGCCGGCCAGCGCGACGAAGGAGCATGCGCCCGCACGATCATTTCAAGGCTCGTGAAGCACGCGTTCCGCCGCCCGGTGGCTGCCGCGGACCTGGAGTTGTTGACGGAGTTTTATCTGGCGGGCCGCAAGGAAGGAGGAACCTTCGATCATGGCATCGAAGCGGCGCTGCAGCGCGTGCTTGCCGATCCGGAGTTTTTGTATCGTGGGGAACCCGAGCCTGCCAGCCTGCCCGCAGGCCGGAGTTATCGCGTCAGCGACCTGGCGCTGGCTTCCCGATTGTCCTTTTTCCTGTGGAGCAGCATCCCCGACGACGAACTGATCGATCTCGCCGCGCAAGGCAAGCTCAGGGATACAGCGGTGCTCGAACAGCAGGTTCGGCGGATGCTGGCGGATCCGCGAGCCGACGCTCTGATCGCCAACTTCACCGGACAGTGGCTGAGCGTGCGCTCGTTACAAACCAGCGAGCCGGTCGTGAATCTGTTTCCGGATTTCGACGACAACCTGCGGCGGGCGTTTCAGCGGGAGGCGGAACTGTTCTTCGCGAGCATCGTGCGGGAGGACCGCAGTGTCCTCGATTTGTTGACCGCGGATCACACGTTCGTCAATGAAAGGCTGGCGAAGCACTATGGGATTCCCAACATCTATGGGCCGCAGTTCCGCCGCGTGACGCTCGGTCCCGGACTGGACATGCGCCGCGGCCTGCTGGGCAAGGGAGCGCTGCTGACGGTGACGTCTGCCGCGGCCCGCACTTCGCCCGTGACCCGGGGCAAATGGTTCCTGCAGACGTTCCTTGGCGTCAGTCCGCCGGATCCGCCGCCGAATGTGCCCTTGCTCAAAGAGAAATCTGCGGACACGACAGGCAACGTGAAAGCGCCAACGATGCGCCAGCAGATGGAAGCGCACTCTGCAAACCCGGCGTGCGCGTCGTGCCATCGCATTTTCGAGCCGATGGGACTGGCCCTCGAAAACTTCGATGCGGTCGGCGCATGGCGCACGCATGATGAGGGCGTTTCTATCGATGCAACCGGCGTCATCGTCGACGGAACCAGAGTCGATGGCGTCGGAAGTCTGCGCAACGTGCTGGTTCGTTATTCGGATCAATTCGCGAGGGTCGTCACGGAAAAGCTGCTCACCTACGCTCTTGGCCGCGGCGTCGAGTATCAGGATATGCCGATGGTCCGATCGATCGTTCGGAATGCGGCGGGCAACGGAAACCGGTTCTCATCGGTTGTGTTGGGCATCGTGAAGAGCGATGCGTTCCAGATGAACATGAAGAGCGCCTTGACTGCGGCGGCGCTTAATGAACGCCCGGACGGTCATACGCCGTCTTCACAGTAGGAGAAACACGCACTATGTTTATCACCAAAAAGCACATTTCCCGCCGCGCCGTCCTGCGGGGCGCGGGCGCGGCGCTGGCCCTGCCGTTTCTGGACGCGATGGTCCCGGCCGCGACGGCGTTGGCGCAAACCGCTGCTGCCGGGAAGCCTCGATTCGTCGGGTTATTCGTGCCCCATGGCATGGCGCCCGGATATTGGGTCCCCGACAAGGAAGGGACCGGCTTCGAGTTTCCGTTCTGCTTCAAGCCGCTTGAACCCTACCGCGATCAAGTGACCATCCTGAGCGGGCTCCATTCACGGTCGGCAGAACCTCCTCCCGGCGTGACGGGCGCCGACCATTGGGTGGCAGCCGCCTTCATGTGCGCGAACAAGCCGAAGAAGACGGCCGGAGCCGACGTATACGCAGGAACCACGATCGATCAGATGATCGCGCAGGAGATCGGCAGGGATAACCTGCTGCCGTCCATGCAATTGGCGGTCGAGGACCCCGGCGCGAACTCCAGCAACTGCGGCGAGGGCTATAGCTGCGTTTACACGAACACGATCTCATGGTCCTCACCCACCCAGCCGCTGCCCATGGAACTGAACCCGCAGGTGGTGTTCGAACGCATGTTCGGAGACGGCAGTACGGTTGAAGAACGGGCGGCGCGGCGAACGCGTGACCGCAGCATTCTGGATTCGCTGACCGGCAGTCTCTCTCGTCTTCGAAACAATTCCGGCCCCTCGGACCGCGCGCGGCTCGACCAGTTCACCGAAGACGTGCGCGAGATCGAGCGCCGGCTGCAAATTGCGATGAAGGCGTCGACGGTCGCGCCGGCGGATATGCCCGTGCCGGTTGGTGTGCCTCAGTCCTTCGACGAACACATCAAGCTGCAGTTCGATCTGCTGGCGCTGGCGTTCCGGGCCGATATTACCCGCGTCGGCACCCTGCTGTTTGCCCGCGACCTGACCGGACGCACTTACCCCGCCTGCGAATCGCCCACGCTGGGTTTCCACAACGGGTCGCATCACGGCGAAGACCCGAAGCGGATCGCCGAGTACGCGCGGCTCAATCAGTATCACGTAAAGATGGTGGCTCATCTGGTCGAGAAGCTCGCCCGGACCGCTGACGGCGACGGCACGTTGCTGGATCATTCCATGGTTCTTTATGGCTCCAACATGGGCAACTCCAATCAACACCTTCATTACGATGTGCCGCACGTGCTGATCGGCGGAGCGAATGGGAAGCTCAAAGGCTGGCGTCACCTCGCGTATCCGACAAAGACGGTGCCGACAGGCAATCTGCTGTTGAGCATTCTGGACAAGTTTGGCATTCACCAGGAAAGCATCGGCGACAGCACAGGCCGGCTGGAGAACCTATGATCAGGAACTGCGTCTTACTTATGTTGCTTTCGGTTGCCGGTTTCGCTGCCGGCCGCAGCGATGTGGCCGACGCCGCCATGAAGGGTGACAGGGCCGCGGTTCGCGCATTGATCCAGCAGCGGGCGGACGTGAATGCGCCTCAAGCCGATGGCGCGACCGCCCTTCAATGGGCCGTATACCGCGGTGACAAGGAGATGGTGGACACGCTGATTCGCGCGGGCGCGAACGTCAAGGCGGCGAACCGCAATGGCGCCACGCCTCTCTGGCTGGCAAGCACTCGCGCGGATGCCGCCATCATCGAGGCGCTGATAAACGCCGGAGCCGATTCCAATGAGCCTCTCCCGCTCGGACGGACCCCGCTTATGGCGGCGTCGCGCACGGGTAATGTGGACGCGATCAGGGTGCTGCTCGACCATGGCGCGGAAGTCAACGCGAAGGAGACGCTGCGCGGAACGACGCCTTTGATGTGGGCCGCGGATGAAGCCCATCCGGCAGCCATTCAACTCCTGATTCAACGCGGCGCGGACATCCGGGCGCGCTCGAATCCGGCTCAGCGCGGAAGAGGACCGGCGCTCGGCAAATCCGGCGATCCAAGAAGGCAGGTTGCGGCACAGGCAGCGGCGCTCGCGGCGAGAGAAGCATCGCCGGATCTGAACCAGCTCCGTGCCATCGCCGAGCGCGGCACTCCGGCGGTTGCAGCGGCTGCAGCAGACGCCGCCGATCAGGGAGATGGGCCGCGTGGACGGCCCGCGCCGAGCGACGGTGGTGAGCTGACTCCGCTGATATACGCCGTGCGCTCCAACGATCTCGAGTCGGTGAAGGTCCTGCTGGATGCGGGAGCGGATGTGAACCAAGTGACGGGATACGGGTGGAGTCCGCTCCTGGTGGCGACGCAAAATCGTTACTACAAGCTCGCAGCCTTTCTTCTGGATCACGGAGCCAATCCTAATCTTGCCAATAAAGGCGCGTGGACGCCGCTGTATCTTGCAACCGACAACCGCAACATCGAGAGCGGCGATTATCCGGTTCGCAAGGGCGATATGGACCATCTCGATTTCATAAAACTCCTGCTGGACAAAGGCGCCAATGTGAACGCCCGCGCGAAAGACAGCACAGAGACCCGAACGGTTTTCACAAACCAGTGGCTGGACGAGAATGGCGCGACAGCTTTCCTGCGCGCATCCCAGTCCGGCGACGTCACCTTGATGAAACTTCTGCTGGCGCACGGAGCCGATCCGCAGATCGCGACGGAATTCAATGTCACGGCGTTGCAGGCGGCCGCCGGGATCGGCTGGGTCGAAGGGATCACGTACGAGTGGTCGCCCAAGGACACACTGGAAGCCGTGAAACTGCTGCTGGAGCTCGGTGCCGACCCGAACATCCAGGCCGACACCGGACGCACTGCCCTGCACGGCGCCGCGCACAAAGGACGGCCGGAAGTGGTGCAGGTCCTTGCGGACCATGGCGCCAGGCTCGATGTCCGGGATTACGGGAACACCGACAACCGGGGCGGCAAACTCTCCGTTCATACCTGGCAGCCGGTGGATTACGCCGATGGCCTGGTCCGTGTTGGCGTGCAATCTGCAATCGCGCATCCGGAAACCGGCCTTCTCCTTCGTCAATTGATGGCCGCCGCAGGCATGGCTGCGCCGCCGATGGGTCGCACCCTGGAATCCATCTGCATCACCGACGCGTGCGATTGAACGGATATGCCGACGAGCCGTCTCATTCCCCTGTAGCAGGTTGCTTGACGGCTTCATCATAAGAAATATAAAACCCACACTATGAAACGTGCGACTTTCTTACTGACCCTCACCTTGCTGCAAGTGGCGCCCGCAGCGGCACAGTCTTTGGATTTCCAATTCTACAGAACGCAGGTAGAACCGATTTTCCTGAAGACGCGGCCCAACAACGGGCCGGGCGGCTCGTGTTTCCTGTGCCACACGAAAGTCGTCAGCCGTTTACGTTTGCAGCCAGTCTCCGGGGATACGCCGGCATGGACCGAGGAGCAGTCGCGCCGTAACTTCGAGGCCGTAACACAGCTCGTCGTGCCGGGCGATCCGCTCAAGAGCAAGCTTCTCCTGCACCCGCTGGCCCCCGAAGCCGGAGGCGATCCGCTGCACAGCGGCGGCAAACACTGGCAGTCGCAGAACGATCCGGAATGGCAGACGCTGGCGGCCTGGGTACGGACAGGTTCCACAACTGCGGCGAATCCTTCGCCGGCCGCCACGCTCGACTTCGAGGTTTTCAGGACGCGCATCCAGCCGATCCTGACTCACAAGCGCGAAGGCCTGGCCCGTTGCTCGATCTGCCATTCGCAAACGTCGAACTTCAGGCTGCAGAGGCTTCCTCCGGAGAGAACCGCCTGGAACGAAGACGAATCGCGCCGCAACTTTGACGCAATCCAGCGCCTCGTAGTTCCCGGAGATCCCCTGGCAAGCCGGCTGTTAATGATGCCCCTCGCATCCGAAGCCGGAGGGGATCCATTTCATCCTGGCGGCAAACACTGGATCTCACGCGACGACCCGGAATGGCAGGTTCTGGCCACGTGGGTTCGCGGACAGGCGCGGTAGACATTCTCAATCTACCTGTGGGCGCGGGGCTTCAGCCCCGTGCCATGATCAAACAGAAATTTTCCGGAACTTTGCACGGGGCTGAAGCCCCG
>CAMBFR010000059.1 GCA_945865815.1 Candidatus Sulfopaludibacter sp. SbA3 | reverse complement strand
AAAGAAAGAAGAAGGCAGCCTGATGGAAATGTGCAAAACCCTGCTGGGTTTCGCACATTTCCACAGGCACGGCGGCGATGAACTTAAAACAACAAAACCGGACAGATCACTTGCTACAAAAACCGGACATTTCTACTTGCTACCGACATTTCTACCGCTTGATCGCTGCGCTCTTTGCTTGGTGCGCCGCGCTTGCATTCGCAGCCGCTCATGGCCTTCAGTCTTATGCGGCACTGGTTGGAACGTTCACGACTTCGACAGTGAGTCCCGGAATCCCCGGAGCGAGATCGACGTTGAGTTTCTCGAAACCGATGATGTGCCCCTTCGCATCTTTCATGAAGACCGTGTCGTCATCGGCTTCCTCGCATACGTCCTCGCCTTCGGGATCGGCCAGCCACACGGTCAGCGTCTTCGCGAACGCATCGTAACAAACTCTTACTTTGTCCACACTATCTCCCCTTGTTTGACTTTGTCCGCTGGATAGGCCGTCAGCAAATACCCAACACCATCTGCGCGCTTCACTACAGCACAAACCCAGCGGGGCATCACTTTCCGATGAAAGAGCAGGACGTTCGAATCGGAAACGCTCCGCCGGACTTCATCGGGCGCGGCCAATGTCTCACGGACTTGTTCCAAATGGTCCCGCATAGCCGGATGCTTGATTGTCGTGATCTGTTCCCAGTAGCTTTCGGAGCAGATTACTCTGAATCCAAGCGGCGTCTGCACATCGACCGCAAGTGGCTCTGCCATTAAAACCCGATTCCATTCTTCCGCGCAAGAAGGCCGTCCACGCAGCGCTTTTTGTCGGAACGTTTACGATAGAGTGCGGACAAGGTCATGCTCCGGTGAATGAGGCCGAGTACTGTTTCAGGCAAGCCGACACTGGCGGATTTGGCAATCGCCGATTGCCAAATCCGGGGATAGCCGAGGTAAAGCTGCCGGTAGAGCCGGAGCGGCGGGCGGACATCTCCGCAACGCCCTTCTGCCGCAACGCTTCAGGGAGCCGGTCCAGCAGGTAGAAATCAGAAGTTGTCAGCCGTTCCGTTTCTGGTTTCATTTCGATGGACATCGCCGACCTCCCGGCCTGACCACTTTGGTGTCGGGCACGGGTCCAGAATACTACAATGCCGGCGGTAGGCCTGAACTTGAAGCCCGTCTTGCGCGGACGGGACCTGTTTTATCCAGCGGCCATAGTACCTAATAGCTATTGCACACCAACGGTGCAACGGGAGGGCGTATGTACGTCGTGTTTGACACGGAAACGACTGGATTGCCCCGATCGCGGAACGCGGCTGTGTCCGATGTGGATAATTGGCCACGAATTGTACAAATCGCGTGGGAGGCTTTCGACAGCCGTGATCGGAAAACTGATAGTCAATGCTACGTGATTCGTCCTGACGGGTTCACAATTCCCAAAGATGCGGAGCGAGTTCACGGCATCTCCACCGCCATCGCGAGGGAACGCGGTGTGCCCGTCGCCGAAGCGCTCGATGCGTTCGTGGAAATACTCTCTCAGTCGGCGGTGCTCGTAGGTCACAACCTCAAGTTCGATACGAATGTTCTTGGCGCCGAGTTTCATCGCCTCGGCTCGGGCGATCCATTCCGGGGCAAGACGCACTCCTGCACTATGCTGGCAACGACAAAGTTCTGCGCGCTTCCTGGAACGTACGGCTACAAGTGGCCCACACTGCCAGAACTGCACTCACGACTGTTCGGGACGGCGGTGAAGGAAGCTCACGATGCCGCCGCGGATGTCGCGACGTGTTCGAAGTGTTTTTTTGAACTTAAGCGGCTCGGCGTTGTCGAGATTGCAATGGGCCTGGGCGCGTGAGAACGGCCCGCGGTTTCCGCGTGTAACAGCCGCCTCTTCCAATATTGGCGCCCGTGGGAGCCATCGCCCCGTCTAGTCTCCGGCAGCTTCAGCCAGCCGGCCCCCACGCTCGCTTTTCACCTTGAACAGCGCTGTTATCGCAAGGTAGAGCGCCAGCAGGATCAACGTGGTCGAGGCCAGTCCATTGAAGAACTGCACATCGATTCCGTTCGCGGTCTGGAAATTGCCGATGGCAATCTTGCCCAACGCCCAGAGGGTCATGACGAGCACAAAGATCATCGGAAACAGCGTAAAACCGAAACGCTGGCGGGTCTGGTAGAGCCAGACGGTAATGGAGAGCAAGGTCAACGCCGCAAGAAGCTGGTTCGACGCGCCAAACAAGGTCCAGAAATTGATGTAGGATCCAGGCCCCGCTGTCGCAATAACAAAGGCAGGCAATGCCACTGTCAGAGCCGTTCCTCCGATCATTCCCACTTTGCCGGTCCAACCGAACCACTCGGAAACAATGTAGCGGCCAAGACGCGTCGCAACGTCCAGCGTGTCAAACACGAATGTCGAAAACGCCATGGCCCCAAAAGTGATGGCAAAAGCCAGGTTCTCCCTGCCGATGATCAGCGTCAGGAACTGACCAATGCCGTTTCCATAGATCGTTCCCGGACTCAATCCTTTCGCTTCATCCGAGGTCAGGATCATGATCGTAACCAGCGCGATCACGGCCACAAAACCCTCGGCCAGCATGGCCCCAAACCCAACAGGCTGGCAATGCGACTCCCGATCGATCTGCTTGGATGTGGTGCCGCTGCAGACCAGACCGTGAAATCCCGAACACGCTCCGCACGCGATCGTTACGAACAGGAAGGGGAAAACCGTGCCGGTCATGCCACCAACGTTCCATCCCTTAAATGCATCCTGCCGGATTTCGTATCCGCCAAAGAGCACGCCGATGACGCCCAGCGTCAATGCCAGGTAGAGTATGAATCCGCCAAGGTATCCTCGCGGTTGAAGCAAAGCCCAGACCGGAACCATGGACGCGAAGAAGCAGTAAACAAGGATCAGCAGGCCCCAGCTTCGCGCATCCATCAGAAACATTGTGGAGACTTCGGTTCCGAACCACGAGGATGCGAGCGAGGCCGGCACGAATATCACGGTCATAAGCCACAACGGCGGATTCAAAAATCGCTGCACCACGCCCATGACAACTGCGAGAGTTAAATAGAAGATGCTCGCCGCAGCAACCGCTCCGCCCGGATTGAACTGAACCTCCACGCCTTGAAGCTCTTCGGTGGCGCTCACGAAACTCGCCGCCGTGATCTGGGTGAACGCGATGATCACGTATACCAGCGCGATCCAGATGAACGTGAGCATCGCCTTGCCGGCTCTCCCACCCATATGCTCGCGCGTGATCTCGGCAATCGACCGCGCCTGATGCCGAACCGAAGCGGTCAGGGTCGAGAAGTCGTGAACGGCCCCAATGAGAATGACACCGAAGCCAATCCACAGGAGGCACGGAACCCAACCAAAGCTCTGGCACGCAAGAATGGGACCGGCAATCGGACCGGCAGCCGCTATTGCCGAAAAGTGCTGGCCGAATAAATAGAATGGCTTCGTAGGCACGTAATCATTGCCGTCATTCAATTTGTGCGCGGGAGTGACGCGGGAGTCGTCAATGCTGAACTGGCGCGCAACCCAGTTGCCGTAAAGCCGGTAACCGAAAACAAGAATGACTATGAAGGACAGCGCCAGTACGGTCAGGGTCATTAGTCAGAGGCCTCCTAGGGTGTTCCGATGTATCACACTGGGCGATTACAGGCCAACCATTTTCGAATAAACGGACCGGGCAAGCCCTGCTTCTTCAGTGCCTTTTATGATGGCGCGCCCGTCCTTGAAGAGCGTCAACTCATACGGCGGCGCCCAACACTTCAGCAGAAATTCATTGAACTGGACAGCGCCAAACACTCCGATCGATTTCGAAAGTTGGGCGAAGTCCATCTCGCCCTTTACTCCGGGAATCAATTGCACGGCGTTCCGACCGCACAGTGTGATCGTACGCAACGGGTTTCCGTCCAGGTACTCGTACTTCCCTTCCGAACACACCGGACAGGTTTCCATCGATTCCACGCCAACGTTGATCCGATGGAACCGCTGTTCCCAGATGTCATACGTGGTCAGCCGGATGTCGCCGGCGGGAAGGTTTCCAGTCAGGAATTTCAACGCCTCAACAACCTGTATCGAGGCGACCGTGTGCGTGATCGGCGCGATTACGCCTGCGCTCTCGCAAGTCGGCGAAGTTCCAGGCGCGGGAAGGCTCCCCAGAAGACATCTCAGGCAAGGCGAGGCGCCGGGAATTACAGGCATGACCAAACCATAGCTCCCTACCGCCGCCGAATAAATCCAGGGCTTCCGGCGCTTGGCGCAGGCGTCATTTACCACAAACCGCGTTTCAAAGTTATCGAGCGCGTCCAGGACGAGGTCGACATCCTCGATGTAGTCCTCGACATTGGTGGGATTCACATCATCAACGACAGCCTGGATCTCTACGGAAGAATTGATGCGGCGAAGCTTCGCTTCGGCCGCTGCGGCTTTTGGGAGAGCCTGCCGGACATCATCCTCGTCGAACAAGGATTGGCGCTGCAGGTTCGAGAGCTCCACGAAGTCGCGATCGACAAGCCGCACGAAACCGATTCCGGCCCGGACGATCTGGTCGGCCGTAACCGTACCCAGGGCGCCGAGTCCGATAACCAGCACGCGCGCGGATCGAAGTTTCTCCTGGCCTGCCTCGCCAATGCCTGCGAACCGGATTTGGCGTGAATAACGATCTTCACCGCCCAATTGCTTCCAGCTCCCGTTTTATTGTCTTGTGAATCGCGTTGACCAGGGGCTGCGTCTCGATGGACATCGCCTGCGCGATAATTTTGTCGAATTCCCGGGCGTGCTCCGGCAAGACAAAGAACGGTATGAGGCCCGCGTTCTTCAAGAACACATTTGCAAACACGATGGCGGTAGTCAGGTTTCCAAACTCGAACGGCCAGATATCGACAATTCGAAGCAGGACAAGCGCGGCCTTTTCGATGGAGTGAATTTCCGTAAAACTCTCGGCTGCGAGCCATTGAAATAGATTGTCCAGGGACCGGCTTACAAATTCGGAAGGTGGACAGTCGTGTCCGCGATACAACGGCGCGGGCGAGCTCGATCGCAGCTTGCCGGCTCCCGGCTGCGCGCTGAAAATAACGGAGTGAATCTCGAGCAGGGCCTCTCTGGAAGGTTCGACCACCCGCGACCGCGCGCGCGCGATGTCTGCCGCGCCTTCCATCTTCTCGATAAAGCCGTCGGATTTCGCCCAAATGGGTTCCGGGTCGATCGACTTCAGTTTCTCCAGGTCGGCAAACTGAAGCCGGCTTCGCAAAACCGAATCGGAATAAATCGGAAAATCTTCACGCATGTCCGAGTTTACCGCCGCGCGGGATCAACCTCTTTCCTTTACCGCCTGCCGCGTTTCCTTCTCTATCGTCTTCTGCCGCGAAACCTCGCGCTTATCGTACGTCTTCCGGCCTTTTGCGAGGGCCAGTTCGCATTTCAGCCGCCCATCCTTCAAATACAATCGCAGCGGCACGAGCGTCAAACCCCGCTCCGTTGTGCGCCCAATCAGTTTATTGATTTCGGCGCGGCGGAGCAGAAGCTTCCGCGTTCGCAGCGGATCGTGATTGGCGTAATTTCCGTGCGAATAGGGATTGATATGGGCGTTCAAAAGCCACACTTCACCGGCTCTGACAATTCCGTAAGCGTCTTTCAGATTGACGCGGCCTTCACGCGCGGATTTTATTTCCGTACCCGTGAGAACGATGCCGGCTTCGAACTTCTGGATGATTTCGTAGTTGTGAAACGCCTGCCGGTTTACCGCGACATCCTTCACCTTGATGGCCGCGCCCTGCCGGGCTTGCACTCGCGGCCGCTGGTCGCTCACAGCGCTCACGGCCTTCGCTGTTGCTGCGGTATCGCGTTTGGCCCCATGTTCATGATCTGCGGAGAAGTGTTCCCAAAAAGATTCGGGTTCTGGGGCGCTCCCCCGGGAATACCACTCGAACCGAAAGGCGGGCCTCCAAATGGACTCTGCTGTTGCCCCGGTTGCCCCAGTGAATTCGGCAAGGCCGGCTGATTCGCCCGGGGATTTGGAATCGGTCCGAACGGAGTCTGTATCATCGCAGGCTGTGCCTGCTGCTGCCCGTTAAACGGTCCGTTGGGCGCCATTCCCTGAGGAAACTGTTGGCCCGGCACTCCACCCCCCGGCTGCGGCATCCCTGGCATTGGGACCGGTTGTGGCGGAATGAACGGTTGCTGCTCTTCGACGAAAGGCTGCTCCGGAGGAGGCTGGAACGCCGGCGCGGCCGGGAATGGAGAAGCCGGAGATCCCGGCTGATCGCGACGGGCCTGCGACAGGGCCGTCACGATGATTCCCTGCCCCTGTATGACGACGTAATCAATAGGCTGTCCTTCAAAGACTTTCTTGACCGCTTCGTCCAGACCCAGACCGGTAAACTGGACACTGACGCTTCGAGCGGCCAACTCCGGTGGCACTCTGGAGGTCATTCCGGTCACCATGTCGATCAACCCAAGCAGACGGCCCAGGCCGACAGCTTCCGCCTGAACCGACAGCTTCCCATCAATCAACTGGATCTGCGGGCCGGTAGCCTCGGCACTCAAAACCCCGGCCGTACAACCCAACAGGACGACGACACCCAGAATCCGTCTCATACACACCTGTCCTTATCCATATTGTTACTAGACAGCGCTGATTATACCCCGGTTCAAATTACCTGGTCCCGCACCATCAGATTGCCGGCGTCGAACTTCAATTCTCTTGAATAGCGGCCGCTGAGGCCGGGCGGGGTGAATTCGCCTTAGAACTGGTCATACTTCGTGGCGACGCCCCGGGCCTTGGCTACGGGATATTTCTCAGCATTCTTCCTGAGTTTGCTGTTCATCGCTTCGATCAAATCTATGCCGAGATTGTCTGCGAGTTCAGCCAGGTAAATGGCGACATCCGCGATTTCGTCGGCAACGTCTTCGCGGTGCTTTCGGATGTGCTCTCCAACTTCCGCGTCATTCTTCCACTGGAAATGTTCCAAAAGCTCTGCGGCTTCAATGGTGATGGATATGGCCAGGTTCCTGGGATCATGAAACTTCATCCAGTCGCGCTCATCACGGAATTGCCTGATTTTCTGCAGGATATCGTTCATTGCGAAAAAAGTATTGGACCGTTGGTCCAGCTAAGGTCCCGCCGGACGGCTGAACGTTTTAAGCCGACTCCACACATGAAATCACTTGGCCCCGCGGCCCAGCAGAACCACCGGTACGGTCTTCAATAAAATTTTTAAATCCAGGAGCAGAGACCAGTTGTCAATGTAGGTGAGGTCGAGCTTCATCCAGTCCTCGAAGTTGACTTCGTTGCGGCCGGAGATCTGCCAGAGGCAGGTAATACCGGGCTTCATGCTGAGGCGCCGGCGCTGCCACCGCTCATAACGGGCAACTTCCTGTGGAAGCGGTGGACGAGGGCCTACGAGGCTCATGTCGCCCCGCAGCACGTTATAAAGCTGAGGGAGTTCGTCGATGCTGAACCGGCGCAGTAGTTTCCCGACCCCGGTGATGCGGGGATCGCGAGAGGACTTGAAAACCGGGCCGTCCATTTCGTTCAGGATTTCCAGTTCGAAACGGAGCTGTTCGGCGTTGTCGACCATGGATCGAAACTTGTACATCGTGAAAACACGGCCGTGTAATCCGGAACGCTCCTGTTTGAAGAGGACCTTGCCGGACGCGCCGGACGAGGTCAACTTGATGACGGCTGCCACAAGCAGCATCACCGGCAGGAACACCACGATCAGCACGCCGCTGAGAACAACGTCCATGACCCGGCGCACGAGCATCAGGGCTTCATTGGTTGGCGTCGTACTGAAGGACAACAGCGGAAAACCATCGAGTTCGTGCAGTTCCATTCGCGCAATTGAATGAGGGAAAAAATTCAAAACGACTGTGGCCGTCACACCAAGTTCTTCACAGAGCAGAAAGGTCTCGTTGAACTCGCTGAGATTCTCGCGGTCGGCGACGATAATGAGCTCGTCCAGGCCACCGGCTTCAAGAATTCTCCGCACATCGGCCTGCTTGAAAATGCCGGCCAGCCGCAGTCCCCAGTCCTCATGGTTCTCGATGGTCCGGGCAAACTCGCTCGCCCCTTTGCCCGAGCCGATAACAGCGACGTGGCGCATCCCGAGGGCGCTGTGCTTCTTGGTCCAGGAAAGGATCAGCCGGTGCGAGAACAGCAGGGCGTAATTAATGACGAGCGTGAAGACCAGAATCAGGCGGCTGGGAAGGTCCGGATTGACAAAGGACTGCACTGCCGCGCTGACCAGCCAGGCCAGACCGATCGCTTTCAGGAGCCGGACGATTTGTTCCTGGGACCGGAAGGTCGACTCCACGTACACACCGAACAATGGAAGCACAATGGCCCACGTGGGCAGAATGATTGCAAGAGTCGGAAGGTATATCTGGACGGGCATAACGATGCGCCCTTCCAGTTCAAACAAGAGGCGGAACCCATACGCCAAAAAGAAACTCGCCGCCGTGAGCAGCAGGTCCAGCAGCCACAGCCTGGCGGCAAATATCCTTTTTCGCTGGTCGATCATGATGAATGCGCATTATAGACTCAAAATCCTGACAGGCCTCACACTCCTGTTGCTGATCCCGGGCTGCGCCGGCGGCCGGACGGCCTACAACCGAGGACTTCTTGCCGAGGTTACTCGAAACTACGAAGGGGCGATGGCCGCATACAGGACAGCCCTTGAGACCGCTCCCGGCAACATCGAGTACCGGCTCAAGTACGAACAGGCCCGATTTGCGGCCGCGTTCGACCACTTCGAACGAGGACGCCGTGCACTGGATTCGGGAAACCTCGATACGGCGAAGGTGGAGTTCACCAGAACCCTCGAAATCGATATCACGCACGAACTGGCAAGGCAGGAACTGGCCAAAGTGAACGCGACGCTTCAGGCCCGCGCTCAACAAATTCCGGAACCCGTGATCGACTTCGAGCAACTTCGAGCGGCCAATCGAGTCGATCCGGCCTTCCAGGGACAGCTCGAACCGACCGTCAACGGCCCAATCGACATCCGCATGAACCAGGACAGCCGCGTCGCATTCGAGACACTGGCGGAGCTGGCCGGCCTGAACGTGATCTTCGACCCCGATTTTCGAGGCGCCACGATTCCGATCGAGCTTAACAACGTCAACATCTACGAAGCTCTCGATATCCTGTCGCTCCAGACGCGCACCTTCTGGATGCCGATCAACAAGACGACGATTCTCGTCTCCCCGGACAACCAGACAAAGCGGCGCGACTACGAACAACACATACTCAAGACCATCTATCTGACCAACAGTGTCAGCGCGACCGAGATCACGGAAGCAATTACGGCGCTTCGCACCCTGCTGAACATGCGCTTCATCGCGCAGAGCACGACCATGAACGCCATCATCGTTCGGGACACCGCCGACCGCATCGCCATTGCTGAAAAGATCATCGAGGACATCGATAAGAGCAAACCTGAGGTTGTCGTCGAAGCCACCGTGCTCGAAGTGGACCGGAACACCCTGCGTGATCTGGGCATCCTGCCTCCGGCCGGTACGAACTTTACCTTCACAGCTCCGGGAGGCGCGGCGCCAGCGGCGGGCCAGGCTGCCAACAGTTCGATCGGACTTCGGGATCTCGACGCGATCAACAGCGGCGATTTCACGGTAAATATCCCCCCGACCGTTGCGAGTTTTCTGGCTAGTAGTTCCAATACAAGGCTCGTGCAGAACCCGCGGGTTCGCGCCACCGACGGCAAGCTGGCCCAGATCCGCATTGGCTCGCGCGTCCCGGTACCGTCTGGAAGTTTCCAGCCTGCATTCGTAGGCGCCACCGGAACGCCAGTCGTCCAATTTCAATATGTCGATATCGGCGTCAATCTCGATATAACGCCCAAGGTTCTCCTGAACCGTGAAGTTTCAATGACCGTGTTGGTTCAGGTGCAGGCGCTTGCCGGGGACCGGAACGCCGGCGGCGTGAGTCTCCCCGTATTCACCAACCGATCGATTCAACACGAGATTCGGCTGACCGAGGGCGAGACCAACATTCTGGGCGGCATAATTACCGATACCGAAGCTATCTCGATTACGGGAATCCCGGGCCTGAAAGACATCCCGATCCTGAGACACCTGTTTTCGCAGGAAAGAAAAACGCGTGATGAAACGGAAATCATCATCATGCTGACGCCTCACATTGTGCGGATGCCGAATATATCCGCGGCAAACCTGCGCGGGCTCAACATCGGGACCGAGGTCAACACACGTTTAAGAACGGTCCAGCCGGAGGCGGCCGGCGAATCGGCGCCCGCGGCACAGGCAGCGCCCGCTGCGCCGGCTCAGGCAACACCTGCGGCACCGCCAACCGCGACATTAACCTTCTCGCCGGCCCCGGCTGTACTCGGACCTGCGCCCACGGTGATGAACCTTGGAATCGAAGGATCCAATGTCTTCGGCGTCGATTTAACGCTCGCGTTCGATCCCGCATCTCTGGGCATCAGCGAAATCACCGACGGAGGATTCCTCAGCAGGGACGGACAGGTTGTAGCCGTGGTACAAAGAATTGACAGCGACAACGGCACGATTGCCGTGTCGATCGAGCGTCCACCGGGAGCCCCGCCGATATCCGGCGCCGGCAACCTGTTGACGCTCGCAGTGCGGGCCGGCGCGCGCAAAGGAGAGTCCGTGCTTCGAGTGACGGAAGTCCGGGTACGCGACGCACAGCGGGTGTCACAGCCCGGCGGAACAACGGAGGTACGTGTCTCGGTACCATGAGGCAGCTGCATCAAAAAGGATTCAGCCTGGTCGAGTTGATTGTCACGGTCGCGATCGTCTCGATCCTGGTGGGGCTTGCAATGCCTCTCACGAGAAACACGATCAAGCGGGAGAAGGAAGTGGCACTGCGTCAGGCGCTTCGGGAAATGAGGACCGCGATCGATAAATTCAAGGAGTCGTCGGATCGCGGCCTGATCCAGGTAAAGCTAGGCACGGAGGGATATCCCGAGTCCCTGGATATCCTGGTGGAAGGCGTGCCGCAAATCGGCGCGGTGGACAAGAAATTGAAATTCCTGCGCCGAATCCCGGCCGATCCCATGACAAACTCGACGGAGTGGGGGCTCCGCGCTTATCAGGACGAACCGGAATCCACATCGTTTGGCGGGCAGAATGTTTTTGACGTCTATACGAAATCGCAAGGAACTGCGCTTGATGGAACGAATTATAAGGACTGGTAGACGCGGCTTCACGCTGCTGGAAATGATGATCGTCCTGACGGTCATCGCAATTCTGGCGAGTATTTCCGTGCCGATGTACCAGGCTGTCGTCCTGCGTACGCGCGAGACTGTCCTGAAAGACAATCTGCGAACACTGCGGAGTGTTATCGACCAGTACACGGCCGACAAGAAGAAGGCGCCTCAGACGCTGCAGGATCTCATCGACGGCGGATACCTGCGGCAAATCCCCGAAGATCCCATCACGAATTCCGCCGAGAGCTGGGAAGTCATAACGGATACAACGGTAAGCTCACCCGACCAGACTGAGAGTGGAATCGTCGATGTGAAGAGCGGATCGTCAGCGGTGTCATCCGATGGCTCCGCATACAACAGTTGGTGAAGCTGCCGGCGCCCTCACATTACCTGAGCAAAGCAGGGATGTCCTTTTCGTTTTCCAGGCAAATGTAGTCCATCAATTCCGTGTCGAGGACGATGGAGTGATTCAGCTTGATGGTCCACGGCGCCGTGTACGCTTTGAGATCATCGACTGTAACTTCAATTTCCAGCTTTCCGAAATTCACGCGGCGGAACCGTTCCGTTGGCCTGTCTACAACGTCCCCTTCTTGCCAGCCCTATCCGCAAATTCATATAATCACCGCTGGTTTTCGCGCGCGGCCACAGGCCGCCGCGGTCTCCGCAGTGGCATTTGCGGCGCAGCGTGAACAGCCGGAACCGCTCAGCCCCAACTTAACAGCGTGGCCGATACCCGACGAAACCCGATAAAAATGAAGAAATCATTCACGTTCATACTGTCTCTTTTTGTGTTCATCGCTTCCACCGCCGCACAGGATCGCGCGGCAACGAACAATCCGCTCACCCAGTTGAGGGACGAGGTGAAAGCCGTGCTCGCAGAGGCGCGCCGCCCCTTCACGGACGAGCAGGAGAGAGCCATCGCGCTCATGATGGAAGACCGGCGTCAGGCTTCGGAACAACTGTTTGGAGATCTCATGGATTTCCGCAGTGGCCCGACGCAGGGGCAAGACGCGGATCGCCTGCGCTCAGCCATCGAGTGGATGCGAAATGAATTTCTCACGCGGCTTCAGGATTACCTGACTCCCGAACAGTTCGCGGCATGGAGCCGGTCACGGGAGACCCGGCCGGCCGCGCCCGCTGCCAGCGCCACGGCTGCGCCGCCCGCGCGGCAGAATCAGACGCAATTCGTCCGGATCAACAACAACGCTTTCACGGCGGAGGACTCCACCTATCGATTCGGGCGCAGCGGGTCGGCCGTTCAGGCAGCGCCCGAAGTGATTCAACGCGGAGGCGCCGGCGCATTTCATGGCACTGCGCAGTTTTTGTTAAAGGATGAAGCCCTGAATGCGACCCGGCGGTTTGCCCGCAACAAGCCGGAATACCAGGAACGGCAAACCGGCCTCGACATCAGCGGCCCGATCTGGCCGGGACGTTTGACGACCAGCTTCGGTTTCAGCCAGAACGAAGCCGAGAACGTGGACACCATCCGCGCCACGCTGCTCGATCAGATTTTCGCACTGGGCATCACGCGGCCCACGACGAACCGATCGTTCTCCACACGAAACACATACCAACTCGCGGACAGTCACTCGCTCAGCTTCAACGCCGGCTATCAGACCACCTCCAGCAAGAACCAGGGCGTCGGCGGATTCGTGATGCCTGAACGCGCGTTCCGTTCCGAGGGAAGCACGTGGAATTTCGAAGTCCGCCAGTTTTCTTCCTTGTCGCCCGCCTCGATTTACGAAACTCGATTCGCTGTCAGCGGCTTGGAGAACGAGCGCATGGCGGAAACCGAAGGCGTTCAGATCAACGTGCTCGACGCGTTTAATGCCGGCGGCGCGCAGAACAGGCTGGAAAACATGGGCCGCACGTATGACATTTCCAATCTGTATTCGCGGCTGGGAGAGAAGCTCACAGTGAAGGCCGGCATGGCGGCCATGTACCGCAGGAATCATTCGCATTCGGAGAACAATTTCCTTGGAACCTTTACATTCTCAAGTCTCGATGGATACCGGGCGGGAACTCCGCTGACCTTCCGCGTGAATCGTGGCAATCCGATCAGCGACACGAACCAGTGGGAACTTTCGTTCTTCATTCAGAACGACCTGAAGGTTTCGCCCCGCCTGTCTCTTATGTACGGAACGCGTTATGAGCTGCAGACGAATCTGGGTGATCGCAACAACATCGCGCCACGCGCCGGGCTTGCGTATGCCCTGGACCAGGCGACCGTGCTGCGGGGCGGCGTCGGAATCTTCCACCAGCGGATGCTGTTTAACATCATTGAGGTCCAGCGGCGGCAGGATGGGGTGCAGCAGTATGAGGTGATCATCGACAATCCGTCGTATCCGGATCCGAGCCAGTCAGGCTCAATTCGGACGACGTTCCCGTCCGTGCGCGTGATCGATCCATCGCTCGCGGTCCCGTACAATTTCGTTTCGATGATCTCCTACGAGCGAACGTTCTCTTCGACGCTGTTCGTGAGCGCCGCGTTCGACCTTAATCGCGAGGTTCGCCGGCCGCGGCTGCGAAACCTGAACGCGCCCATGGACATCACGTCGCCAGCCCCGAAGTCGTGCAGTCCCGGGCAGACCCGTGCGACATGCGTGAGGCCCATTCCGGATCGCGGCAATATTCTGAATTTCGAATCGACCGGGTCCGAGACCGCTAAGAACATCCGGCTCAGCCTGCGGCAGAGGTTCAGCATCTTTAACGTCTCCGCAAACTACGCCAGAGCGCTGATCTGGTCAGACAGCATTCATAGCGTGCTGGTTGCTCAGAATTTCCCGAACGGGACCGTGTTCGGGTTGCCGGAAGGAATTTCGGCGGACAGTTACAACCTGCGGTCAGACTGGAGCATTGCCGGTACGCCGCCTCGGCATACATTCAGCACCGTTACGAATGCGAGACTGCCGCTCGGCCTGTTCTTGACGGGAACGATGAATGCGGCCAGCGGGCGGCCATACACAATCCTCACCGGGCGCGACGATAACCAGGACAACTCGCTTAATGACCGGCCGGCTGGAGAGCTAAGAAACAGCGGTACGGGCCCGAAGTCTCTGTCATTTGACTTCAATATTTCGAAGGCGATCTTCCTGGGTGACGCGCCGGCCGGAGGAACTGGAATCCGGCCCAACGTAAACATCTTTGCGAATATGACGAATGCGTTCAACCGGCCGAATTACAACCCGCCGTCGGGTGTGATGACGTCGCCGAATTTCGGGCGATCGACCAGCGCCGGGAATCCGCGGGAGATCGAGGTGGGATTAAGACTTCAGTTCTGAAACCGGATGACTGACCTGTACTCGGACTCGGAGAACCCGAAGTGGCGCGAGCCCTGGGACAGACGTGCAAATCCCCAATTACCATCACGAGCCTTTGATGATAATTGGGGATTTGCACGTCTGTCCCCGCGTTTTTTCCTCAGAACGTGGCGAGCGCATTGAAGGGCGATGCGGTTCCACCCTGGATCTGAAAAATGTGAAGCGTGAACATGAATTCCCAGCGGTTCAACCGCGCGGCTTCTCTGGCCGCGTCTTCGAGGTACGCATTGTCGACGATCGGCAGTCCCATGTTCACCTGCGTGAGCTGGTGAATGGGCCGGTTGATCCCCTGAACGCCGGAGGGCTGGACGTCGTTGACCGCATCGCTGGCCAGGATCGATACGTTGCGAGCGCGCAGCCATGGGAGAGCGGACGCGTGGAGCCCGGCGCCCCCCTGGCCGTAGGCCCACGGCCCATCCGCCTCGCGCTTGGCCCACCGCCCGCCTCGGATCAGCAGGGCGTCTCCGGCGCCGATCGTAATGCCGGCAAATTTCTCCCACGCCTCGAGGTCTTCCGCGTAGATCGGCGTGCTCGGTTCGAGCCACTTCACTTTCTTCAGCAGCGGCATGTCCACCAGAACGCCGCGAGTGACGTAGCCGGGACCCATCCGGTCGGCCGCCGATTCCTTGCAGCCGGCCGCCGTCAGCGTGAATGGAAAGCCGTTGTAGCTCACCGCCGGCTCACCAGGTCTCCTGCCGATGGGGCCCTGATAGTGGCAGAGCGCGTCGAGGTGGGAGTTCAGACCGTCGTGAATTGAAAGCTGGATGATGTCGAGCGCGCCAAGGACGGCGCCGGTCGCGGGATCAATTCGCGCCATCCGGTGCACGTTCTCGCCGAAGCCTCCCGTATCGCTTCCCGTCTTCTTGATGGGGTTGATCTGAAGCGTGACGGTCTTGCCTTCTCTCACCAGCGTCGTCGCCTGCTTCGTCTTCTCAGGCGTGATGAGGTTCAGCAGCCCCCGCTGATCGTCTTTGCCCCACCTCCCCCAGTTGGACAGCTCTTTCTCCCACTGTTTCAGCTTGTCCAGGGTCACAAGCCGCGTAGGCTCCTGGGTCGACGGGTGTGGTGTGAACTGCTGGCCTTGCTGGCTGGACACATGTGCAGGGAGCATCACGAGGCACAGGCCGGCAATTGCGGCAATCGCAATCGCAAGCCGCCGAGACGAAGTTCGCTGTGACATAGGCACTCCTTCGATCGTTTTTCCGATCATTTACCGGCCGTCCACAGAAAACGCAAGCAGGGCGTTGCCCGGCATGCCGTTCTGAAACCCGACGGTTTTGTTTCGGTGTTTCTGGCAGGCAAGTGTATACCCGGGAAATCCGGAACGGCGAGCAACTTCGCCGCTCGCTTCCACATCGCCGATACCGGCAGTTCCCGCTGGATCAGAGGCGGGCAAACTTGCGCGCGTCGGCCGGCCATGATGTCAAGGACTCAATGGCCTGGGGCACGTCATCGGGGTTCGACACGACTTGCCACATCGAGAGGTGTCTCTCGTCCATGAATCCCTGGTGGACTGCTGAGGAAAAAAGCTCGATGAGCGGAGCGAAGTAGCCGCGGGTGTTGACCAGGATGATTGGATTGGAATAGAGGCCAAGGCGCTTGAGAGTGATGGCTTCGAGCAGTTCCTCGAGCGTACCGGAACCGCCCGGCAATGCGACGACCGCGCGGCTTTCGGTGAGCATCAAGTGCTTCCGCGTTCGCATGTCCTCGACCAGCTGCAACTCAGACAACCCTTTGTGCCCCCATTCCAGATCCTGCATGAATTTTGGAAGAACGCCGACGATACGGCCGCTGCGTGAGATCACACCATCGGCGAGCGCGCCCATCGATCCCACGGCTCCGCCGCCATAAACGGTGGTGAACCCCCGATCCGCCAGAATGCATCCGAGCCGGAAAGCCGCTTCGTGGTACTCCGAGGCACAGATCTGGCTGGAGGCGCAGTAAACGCATACCTTTTGCTCCGGGCTTGTACTCATGGCCGCATCGTATCAAAACTCTTCATGAAACCTGAAAGCAGGCATGAAGCCGGCGGCTACTCCAACCCCAGGCTGCGAAGCGCCTCGTCGTTGTCGCGCCAGCCCTTCTTGAGCTTCACATGAAGCTCGAGAAAGACCTTTCGACCGAAGAACGATTCCATTTCCTTGCGGGCCTCCGTTCCAACCGCTTTCAAAACCGCCCCACCTTTGCCGATCACGATGGCTTTTTGCGACTCGCGATCCACAAAAATGCTGGCGTGAATGCGATGGATCTCCTCGCCTTCCTCAAACCGATCGATGACCACCGCCGTTGAGTACGGCAGTTCATCCCTGGTGATGACGATCAGCTTTTCGCGAATGATTTCGGCGGCAAGACCGCGCTCCTGCTGGTCGGTGATTTGATCGGCGGGATAGTACTGCGGGCCTTCCGGCAGGTACTTGAATATCTGCTGCAGCAGCACATCGACGTTTTCCCCATTCAATGCGGAGATTGGAATGACCTCGTCGAAAGAAGCAAGCCTGGAATAGCGGTCAATCAGCGGCAGAATCTCTTTTTTGGCGATCCGGTCGATCTTGTTCAGCAGCAGAATCTTCTTCACCGACAGCGGCTTCACCAACTCGAGCGTGAATTCATCACCCCGTCCGAACGGCGCGGTCGAATCCACAAGCAGCAACAACAGATCGACTTCCGACATGGCATCGCGGACGTATTTCATCATCCGTTCGTTCATACGGTGAATCGGCTTGTGAATCCCCGGCGTATCGAGCAGTACGATCTGGCCTTCCGGCTTCGTTACGATTCCGCGGATGATGTTGCGCGTCGTCTGAGGCTTGTCGGTGACGATGGACACCTTCTCGCCGACAAGTCGATTGAGCAGCGTCGATTTCCCGGAATTCGGGCGGCCGATGAGGGAAACAAATCCGGATTTAGGCATGTTGATGTTTCTCGAATGCCTAGGTGGTCATCCGCTTCGGCACCAGCGACTTCAAGCGCAGGCGATGAACTCGGCGGCGGTCGGCATCCAATACCTCGATCTGGATTCCCTGGTACTCGATCTTCTCTCCGGGAGAGGGCAGCCTTCCAAACAGCTCCACCACAACGCCTGCAATCGTCGTGCACTCGGTATCACTCACGAGCGCTCCGCCGAGTTTTTCCTCGATCGCCGCCAGTTCCAGGCTGCCGGGAACCACGTATACACCATTGCCCTCCTCGACAATCTTCTGGCTGTCGACCTCGGATTCATCGTGGATATTTCCAACGATCTCTTCGACCAGATCTTCCATCGTAATAAGCCCCGAAATTCCGCCGTATTCGTCCACAACCAGCACGAGTTGATCGCCCTTCCCTTTCATTTCCTGAAGAAGGTCGTCGACCGGCTTCGTCTCGGGAATGAAATTCACCGGCTTCACGAGAGATCGAAGATTGTCGATCTTCTCGCCCTTCTGCCAGACACGGAGCAGGTCACGCTCGTGGACGATTCCCTCGATGTTGTCGAGATCGTCACGATAAACGGCAATCCGTGTGCGGCGCTTGGTTGTGATCAAATTCAGCAGCTTCTCGACCGGAGAGTTGATGTCGATGGCGACAATCTGCGTTCGCGGGGTCATCACCTCGCGGGCAACCTTGTCACCGAAGTGGACAATCGACTGAATCATCTCGCCTTCTTCCTGCTCGAGAATTCCCTCTTCCTGCCCGGCGTCGATGAATGCCTGGATTTCCTCTTCAGACGTTTCTTCTTCCCTGGCGGGCTCCATTTCTTCCTCCCATTTGTGGAAGTAGTTCATGGCACCCATCAGAAAACGCGAAAAAGGACGCAGCGCGTAGTGCGCCAGCCTGAAAATCGGAAACACTCGCAGAAGCACGATTTCCGGATTCCGCATCGCAATCAGCCGGGGGACCAGGTGCCGGAACGCGAGAATGATCACGAACATTACCGCCACCGTTCCAGGCATCCCGGCAACGTAAGGAATCTCGCGGCGGCCGAAAGCTCCAAACAGGAACACCGCCCCGGATACGATCAGCAACTGGATGAGAATGTGGACCGACAACTGCACTTCCGGTCGGATCTCCAGAAGCTCGGCGAGAATCGGAGCGGACTTCGCCTTCGGATTGTCGAGCAGGCGCCGGACGGAAATCCTGCTCACGCTGCTGAAAGCGAAGTCGATTACCGACGTCACGATAAGCGCAAGAATGAAAAGTGTGGCGATGAGAACTTCGTATCCGCTCAGCATTTCATTAAGAATGGCTTTAACACCGGAACTTTCTCCGCAGGCGGCGCTCGATGGCTCTCATCTGGCCGTTATCGGTCTCGTGATCGTATCCCTTCAAATGAAGGAGCCCGTGCAGTAACAGCCGCCGGATGTTCGTCTCAAAATTGAGGCTGCGTGACTGGCGCGCCTGATTATATGCAGTTTCCGACGATATGAGAATATCGCCGAGATAGTCATCTTCTCCGGGGAACGATAGTACGTCCGTGGCCTTGTCATAGCCGCGATAATCGCGATTGTACCGGCGAATGACGTCATCGGTCGTGAAGACGATCGAGAACGATTCATCCTTCACGCCAAGCGCCGGCATGACGGCTGAAAGGAACACCCGCAAACCGGCGCGGTCGATCGAATGCCTGCGCTGGCGATTCAACAGAAGATAGTTTTTCCCGGACGGAGGTTCCATAGGCGCCGGGGCTAAGTCTCGGGTTCCGCGGGCGGCTGCCCGAATGCCAGGGACTGCTGCCGCGCCGCGTTCTGTGCTGAGTACGTCTCGTATGCCCGGACAATGCGCTGCACGAGCGGATGACGCACGACATCTTTTTCGTTGAAGTGGATAAACGAAGTTCCCTCCACGCCGGAAATCACGTCTCGCGCTTCAATCAGGCCCGACAGCTTCCCGAAAGGAAGATCGATCTGCGTAATGTCGCCCGTAATGACCGCCTTGCTGCCGAAGCCGATTCTCGTCAGGAACATCTTCATCTGTTCCGGCGTGGTGTTTTGAGCTTCGTCGAGAATGACAAACGCATCGTTCAGCGTTCGCCCGCGCATGAATGCAATCGGCGCAATTTCAATAACGCCCCGTTCGAGGTGGCGGTCCACTTTCTCGACAACGAGCATGTCGTACAGCGCGTCATAAAGGGGTTTCAGGTACGGATCGATTTTTTCCTGGAGCGTCCCCGGCAGGAAGCCAAGCCGCTCCCCCGCCTCCACCGCAGGCCGCGTCAGCACAATCCGGTTCACCTTTTTCTCGACCAGCGCGCGCACCGCCATGCTCACGGCCAGGTAGGTCTTGCCCGTGCCGGCGGGACCGATACCGAATACCATGTCGTATTTTTCAATGGCTTCAATGTAGAGCTTCTGGTTGAGCGTCTTGGGCGCCAGAGTCCGCTTCCCTGCCTGAAGATATTTCGAGCTGGAAACAACGCCGCGCAGGCTCTGGGAAGTGTCTTCGGAGATGATGCGGATCATCGACTTCAAGTCGCCGTTCGAAAACTTCACGCCCTCGGAACGGAGTTGAGCGTAGTCGGCAACCAAACGTTCAACAAGCTGCACATTGTCGTCGTCGCCGTCAATGATCACGCTGTCCTGGTCGAGGTGAACCTGGACGTTCAGGAGGGACTCGAGATACTTTACGTTCCCGTCGTGTGTTCCGAAGAATTCAACGATTCCATCGCCGATTCGGATGCTTTTCTTCATGCTACTTGAGCGGAGTATAACATGCTGTTATGATCTGAGGTTTTCCAAGGAGACTCGATGGCCAACCACGCATCATCAATTAAGCGGCATAAACAGAGCGAGAAGCGGAATTCACTCAACCAGATGAACCGGCATAAGCTCAAGACCCAGATGAAGAAGCTGAAAGCGGCAATTGCCTCAGGCAAGCCTGAGGACGCCAAGACTTTGCTGCCGCAGACTCACAGCATGATCGATCGCTCCGTACAAAAGGGCGTCATCAAGAAGAATACGGCACGGCGATACAAATCCCGCCTCACCAAGTCGGCAAATAATCCCACCGCGTAACTGTGGGCGCGGGGCTTGAGCCCCGCGCCAGACTCAAACGGAAAAAGTTTACCGGCCTTTGCACGGCGCTGAAGCGCCGCGCCCACAGGCAGACGGCCTGTTCACCGGCAGACTACCCGATCAACTTCCACAGCATCACATCCAGGTACGCTTCGGCATTTGGGGTTGAACTCTTGAACGCCCGATCCGCGCTCAGCAATTCCCGAAACCCGCCGGCAATCCGCTTCCATTCAAATTTCTTGCACGCGGCCGTGAGGTCGGCTCCCTTGAAAGGGGGCAAGCCCGCCGCGGCAGCCACCTCGTTAGCGCTTCTCTTCCCTGCCAGGGCCTTCCCTATCAACAGCTGCCGCCATACGCGCACAATCCGCCCAAGTATCTGCAGCGGCTCAAATCCGTCTTCCATCATCGCCCCGACAACCTGCACCGCCCTCCGGTAGTCACGCGACAACACGGCATTGTCCAGTTCGAATGCTCCAAACTGTTCGGATCTGAGAGTCAGGATGTCGATGTCGCGGACTTCCAGCGGCCGGCTACCCGCATAGGTCTGCAACTTTTGGATCTCGGAATCCAGCAGGTAAAGCTCTGTCCCGACGCTCTCTACGAGATAACTCGCGATTTCAGGACCGACCTTGTAACGGTCCACAATCCAGCGAGCCACCTCGGCCGGCTTCAGCGCATCGATCTCGATGACCGGAATCGTCTTTGGCCACGCAGCAAGGGACTTTCGATTATCCGTAACCAACACCACCTTCAGCGAGGAATTGGGAATGGCTTGCAGTGCGGCCAGGTCCTCCATCCTCGCCTTGACGAGCTTCTCCGCGCCAGTCACGATGAACGCGCGATTCTGCGAGAACAACGACGGCGTCAAGGCATCGTCCATAATGCGCGCGGCCGGGATGTCCTGAAATTCCTTCGCGACCATTTTCTCGAACAGCCAGTTTCCCCCGAATATGCGATCCCACACGCTGCGCGATTCCTCGACGAGGAAATCGTCGTCGCAGAAGAAAGCAACAACGCTTGGATTCGACTTGGGCTGGTATTGGCGGAACTCGGCAAACTTCATTGACTTGACGGCTGCGCCCTATCGGGCTTGCATTCGCGGCCGCTCATTATCGGGCGTCCAGAAATGTGGCAACGAACGAGGAGGCGAATCGCCGGGCAAGACGGTCCAGAGCCGCCGTGTCCTCCGGGACGAATTCGGCGGAGTTTTGCGCCAACTCGAAGATTTCGCGAAACGTCCATCGATCGTTCTGAAAGAGGACGGCCCCCGTCTGACTGTCTGTAACGCGGAGGCTCACATCCACGAGAAGACCGAAAGACGAAGCCCTGCCCTGTTCGTTGAAAAGAATGGGAGTGGCGTTGACGCTCAGCACTTCGCCGGACACAAGGACGTCGCCCGTGTTATCGGAAACAACCTGATAGCGCGTCCGCCGTATGAACTCCAGCCGAACGGCCTCGGCCAGCCGTTGCTCGATCCTGTAGGTCGTGCTTCGATTCGTGAACGTAGGAATGGCGATCGTGCGCCCCTTGCCATTGCTGGGATTGTTCAGCCTTTGCCCGGCCAGGCGATACCCGCAGCCGGTAAGAGAGACGCACGCCAGTAATAATGCAAGACCCGCAAACCTGCGCACGGCGGTTAGGATAACACGCGGCGAAGCGGTGGTTGGTCACGCTGCCACGACCTCTCTTACCACCGAGAGAAAAGAGCGGAGCACTTCCGACTGCGAGTCCCTCCTGTAAGCAACCAGCAACTCCAGGCTGGGTGTCTTCACGTTGACCTCTTTGAAGACAACATCGCGCCTGAGGTTGTCGAGGGGAGCCGGCAGTAAGGCGACACCCAACCCACATTCCACAAGGGTGAATGTGCTGAACAGATTGTCGGATTCATAAGCGGCATTAACGGTGAAGCCCTGGTCGCGGAACCACGTGACGATCAGGTCGTGATAGGCCGGCGCCAGATGCCGCGACACGATGATGAAGGGTTCCCCGGCAAGAGCGTTCATGGACACGCTTCGACGAGCCGCAAGATGGTTGTCCCGGGGCACGGCCAGCATCAGCGGATCACGCTGTATGGGCTCGGTTGCCAGCAGGGCATCGTGCGCAAGGTTTCCGGTCAGAAAACCAACGTCGATCCGGCCGGTGCGAAGAGCATCGATTTGTTGCGGCGTCGTCAGGCTGCGCAGCGCAATCCGGACATGCGGATGGCGTTTCGCATAGGTCTGCAGGATTTGAACGAATGTTCGATGCATGACGCTGTCAACGGAAAGCACGGACCCGATCGTCAACTGTCCGATCTGGCCCTGATCGGCCTGCACCGCGACCGTTGCGGCATGATCGACTTGAGCCAGTATCAAACGAGATTCCCTGGCGAACATCTCGCCGGCCCGGGTCAGGTTCACCTGCCGCCTGGATCTCTGAAAGAGTTTTACTCCAAGGTCCTCTTCGAGTTGCAGGATCTGCTGGCTTAAAGGCGGCTGGCTGATATTGAGCTTCTTCGCGGCCCGGCCAAAGTGCAGTTCCTCGGCGACAGCCAGAAAATAGCGTAAATGTCGAAGCTCCAAGAGTCCTCCGTTGATATGCAAAAGGTCTTACTGCAAGTCGAAATCGATAATTTACCTTTCAAACGGCGTCGACTATAACAATTCAGGAACATTGATGGATACTTTTTCATAACTTTTCATATATGGACAACGCGATGAAGAAATACGAACACTACACCGACATTCCCGGTACCTATCTTTTCGACAAGAACGCCTGTGCCAGGGGCTACCACCTGAACATGTTCTGCATGTCACTGATGAAGGAGGAAAACCGCAGAAGATTCCTGGCCAACGATGCCGCTTACCTCGAAGAGTACCCGCTGACCGATTCGCAGCGCCATGCCGTCCTCGACCGAAACTGGCTGAGGATGATCCAGGAGGGTGGAAACATCTATTACGTTTCGAAGCTTGGCGCCACGTGTGGATTGTCGTTCGAGGAAATGGCGGCGGCCATGACTGGCATGACGAAAGAGAATTATCGAAAGATGATGCTGTCGGGTGGGCGTTCCGTTGAGGGCAACCGCAGTAAGATCGAGCAACTGGAACTCGCCGGCAAAGGCAGTCACTAATGGCGCAGATCGTTGCAGGTATCGGCTGTTCGCATGTTCCGGCGATTGGGGTCGCCCTCGATCTCGGGAAGACTCAGGACGAGTACTGGAAGGACGTCTTCAAAGGCTTCGAACGCACGAAGGAACTGATCGCGGAAATCAAACCCGACCTCATCATCGAGATTTACAACGATCACGGCACGGCCTTCTCGCTGAAGTCGATCCCCACATTCAGTCTGGGGGTTGCCGCTGAATTCAAGCCGGCCGATGAAGGATGGGGACCGCGCCCTGTGCCTGTCGTCAAAGGAGATCCGGACTTTGCCTGGTACCTGGCCGAATCGTTGATCCTCAATGAATTCGACATGACCATCATGAACGAAATTGAGGTCGACCATGGCCTTACGGTTCCGTTGTCGTTGCTGTTCGGCCAGCCGAAAGAGTGGCCCTGTCCGGTTATTCCCATTTGCGTGAACGTCGTGACTTATCCCTCTCCCACCGGAAAGCGTTGCTTTGCGCTCGGCCGGGCGATTCGCAAGGCCGTCCAGGAGTACAAGAAGGATCTTCGGGTTGTCGTACTCGGGACCGGAGGAATGTCCCACCAGATTCACGGCGAGCGGTGTGGGCTGATCAACCGTTCATGGGATGAAAGCTTTCTCGACCGGCTGTCGTCCGATCCTCAGGGATTAACCGAAATTCCTCTCGTGGAATACGTAAGGGAAACCGGAGCCGAAGGGATTGAGATGGTCATGTGGCTCATCATGCGGGGCGCTCTCGATGAAGACGTCGAAGAGGCGTACCGGTTCTATCACGTACCCGCATCAAACACCGCGGTCGGCAACATCGTCCTGACAAATCGTTCCCAGACAAAAGTGACAACGTAGGCCCACCCGTGGGCACGGGGCTGAAGCCCCGCACCCACAGCATGCCTCCAGGGTCCCCGTTATTGCTCTGACTTCGAACGGCCTATCGCTCCGGTGTATACTCTGCGGCAATCCGGAAACAACAGTGTGAGGAGGGTCCAGTGAACACCGCAAAATCATTCGTCTTTGGTTTCTTGTTTATTCTTGCGATTGCGGCATTGGTGCAGGCGCAAGGGGTTCCAAACTACAAGGTCGATCCTTCCTGGCCGAAGCAGTTGCCGAATAACTGGATTATGGGACAGGTCGGCGGAATGGCGGTCGACTCCAACGACCACATCTGGGTATTTCAACGTCCGCGCAGCAACACGGTCGATGAACTCTCAGCGGCCCAGAATCCGCCGCAGGCGCAGTGTTGTATCGCGGCGCCATCAGTGCTCGAATTCGACAAGGACGGCAATCTGCTGAAATCCTGGGGCGGTCCGGGGCACGCGCCCAACTGGCCGGCCTCCGAACACGGCATCTACGTCGACCGCGCCGGCAACGTGTGGCTTTCCGGGAATTCCCTCAAGACCGACACCGCTCCTCAGGATCGCGTAATCCTCAAGTTTTCAAATGACGGCAAGCTGCTCATGACGATCGGCCGGCCAGTGGATGGGCCCGACAATAACCAGGACACCAGCTACGTCAGCCGCGTTTCTTCGATGGACGCGGACGAGGCGGCCGGAGAACTCTACGTTGCCGATGGATATGGCAATCGCCGAGTCATGGTCTTCGATATGAACACCGGGGCGTTCAAACGCGGATGGGGAGCCTACGGCATTCCACTCAGCCAGATCGACAATGGCCCGCTGCCGGTCTTTACCCTCGGCAGTGCGCCGGCCAAACAGTTCCTGGGACCCGTTCATTGCATCCGGCTTTCGAGGGATGGGTTTGTCTATGTGTGCGATCGAACGTCAAACCGGATTCAGGTTTTTGCGAAGGACGGCAAGTTTGTTAAGGAAATCTTCGTCAGGAAGGAAACGCTGGGAAATGGAGCGGCCTGGACCGTCAACTTGTCCAGCGATCCCCAACAGCGATACCTGCTGGTCGGAGACGGCCGCAACAACGTCATCTGGATGGTCAATCGCAACGACGGCACTGTAGCGGGTTCGCTCGGCCACAATGGACGCAATGCCGGACAGTTCCATTGGGTGCATCAGGTCGTTCTGGATTCTCAGGGGAATATGTATACCGGCGAAGTGGACACCGGCAAGAGAGTCCAGAAATTCATTCTGCAGCGATAAAGAGAGGATTCATCGGGGAAGCTCTGCTTCTCCGAAACTCATTGAGGGACGAAGTATACACCTACGCGCTGAAACTCCTGGCCCGCCGCGATCTGACGGTCGCGGCGCTCGGCGAAAAAATCCTGGCGCGGTTTGGCGATATTCCCACCGAACTCATCGACGAACTGATCAAGAAACGCTATCTCGACGACCGCCGATTTACCGAAAACTACGTTTCTAAACGGAAAAATCGCGGCGTAGCGCAGCTTCGAGAGGAACTTCACGAGCGAGGCGTTGCCTCAAACATCGTCGAAGAAGTTATAACTTCCGCACACTGGCCTTCGCTTCAGGAGGCTCTGACCGCTAAAATGGCGGATTGGAATTTACGTGCTCCATTCCAACCGCGCGATGCCGCTCGTCTTTTCAGACAGTTGCTTCGTCTTGGATATAGTGAGGACGAGATTGAAGAGGCACTGACACGACTAAATGACAGGTAACGAAATTCGAAGCAAGTTCCTGAAATTCTTTGAGGACCGTGGCCACACGACTGTCCGAAGCTCCTCGCTCATACCCGCCCAGGATCCGACATTGCTCTTCGCCAACGCCGGCATGAACCAATTCAAGGACGTATTCCTTGGCCTGGAGCCGCGGCCCTACAACACGGCGGTGAGTTGTCAAAAAGTGGTTCGTGCCGGCGGCAAGCACAACGATCTCGATGAAGTCGGCCGCACCAGGCGGCACCACACCTTTTTCGAGATGCTGGGCAACTTTTCCTTCGGCGCGTATTTCAAGAAGGATGCCATCGGCCACGCGTGGACTCTCCTGACCAAAGACTTCAATCTCCCCGCCGGGAAACTCTGGATAACGGTATTTCGTGAAGACGACGACGCTGCAGAGCTCTGGGCCAACGTCGGCGTCGCGCGCGACCGCATCGTGCGCATGGATGAGAAGGACAACTTCTGGCAGATGGGAGAGACGGGCCCGTGCGGACCATGCTCGGAGATCTACTACGACTTCGGACCCGAAGCCAGCGTCCAGGGGCACAAGGACTGCGCTTTTCCGTGCGAGTGCGAGCGGTATGTTGAATTCTGGAATCTGGTCTTCATGCAGTACAACCGCGACCAGACCGGCAAGCTGACTCCCCTTCCCAGGCCGTCGATCGATACGGGAATGGGACTCGAGCGCATGGCCTCCGTTCTTCAGGGAAAGGTCAGCAATTTTGAAACGGATCTCATCAGACCCATCATCGACCGCGCCTGCACGCTGCTCAACGTCCGGTACGGCGCATCAACTGCAACGGCGGCTTCGGACATCTCCCTGAAGATCATTGCCGACCACGTGCGCGCATCAACGTTCCTCATCAGCGACGGGGTGATCCCATCCAATGAAGGCCGCGGCTACGTCCTGCGCAAAATCATGCGGCGCGGAATTCGTCAAGGCACGTTGCTTGGCTTCAAGGGACAGTTTCTGCACCCGCTCTCCGGATTCGTCGTGGACCTGATGAAGGAGGCGTATCCGGAACTGCTGAACACGCGGGACTACGTCGCGCGCATCATCAAGTCCGAAGAAGACCGGTTTGCCGCAATGGCATCGGTCGGCGTTCAGAAGATGGAAGAAGTCATCGCTGAGCTTGCGGAAGCCGGCAAGGACACCGTTCCCGGCGCCGAGATCTTCAAGCTCTACGATACTTTCGGCTTCCCTCTCGATTT
>CAMBFR010000058.1 GCA_945865815.1 Candidatus Sulfopaludibacter sp. SbA3 | reverse complement strand
ATGGGAATTCACCCGTCAGACCCCGAATTACTTCCTGCGAAGCCGGGCGGCCACAAGCCGGAGGCCATCCAGCGTGAGGTTGGGATCAATGGCTTCGATAAGCTTCGACTCCTGGTGGATGAACGGCGCCTGTCCGCCGGTGGCGATGACGCGGGTCTTGCCGCCCAGTTCCTCTTTCATCCGCGCAAGGATGCCGTCCACGAGGGCGACATAGCCGTAGAAAATGCCGCTCTGCATACTCCCCACGGTCGTGCGTCCAATGACGTGGCTCGGCTTTTGGACATCGATGCGGGGGAGGCGCGCGGCGTGCTCGTACAGCGCTTCGGCGGAAATCACAATGCCGGGCGCGATCACGCCCCCAAGGTACTCACCGGCGGCAGAGATGGCATCAAATGTCGTGGCGGTTCCGAAATCCACGACGATGGCGGGTTTGCCGTATTTGTCGATTGCGGCAACCGCATTCACGATACGGTCGGCTCCAACTTCACGAGGATCCGTGTAAAGAACAGGGATTCCGGCATTCTCATGCGTCACGAAAAACGGCTCCACCGAGAAGTAAGCGACGACCATGTCGCGCAGCACCGCGTCGAGCGGCGGCACTACCGACGCTATGATCACCGCGTGGATCTTGCTGGCATCGAGCTTTTCCAGGGAGAAGAGGTTTCGAAGCAGAATGCCGTATTCGTCAAGGGTGCGGTTTTTCTGCGTCGACAGGCGCCAATGCATGGTCAGCTTGTCACCCTCATAAACGCCGAAAACGGTGTTCGTATTGCCGAGATCGATGGCCAATAGCATAATGACGGAATTCTAAGCCATTACCAGCCGCGGTAGAATGATCATTCATGCGGCTTGCAATAACCCTGAGCGAAGTCACAGCCTCCGACGCCGTGCGGGCCGGCGGCAAGGCTTTCAATTGCGCGCGGCTCCAACAAGCCGGTATTCCAGTCCCCGATGGCATCGTGCTTACCACGGATGCCATGGGCTCATCCCTCGACATCCCTGACCTTCACCGCTGGCTGGCCGCACTTCCTGAAAACGCCATGCTCGCCGTGCGCTCGTCCGGAGTCGATGAGGATGGCGCAACCCATTCCTTTGCCGGCATCCACGAGACCAGTCTCAATGTCGCGCCGGCAAATGTTGCCGCGGCCGTCGAATCCTGCTGGGCGTCGGTTACGTCGCCTCAGGCCGTCGCGTACCGCCGCGGCCAGGGCCTGGATGGGGACAACCCGAGGACTGCTGTTCTCATTCAAAAAATGATTGATCCAGTTGTTTCGGGCGTTGCCTTCACAATGAACCCGATCACGGGGGATCAAAACGAGATACTCATCAACAGCGCTCCAGGCCTCGGCGAAGCCCTGGTCAGTGGCCGCATTCAGCCGGACGAGTTCCGGATCGGGAAGACGGAAGGACACGTGCTTTCTTCCCAAATCGCGGGTGGAACACCGACACTCACAAACGCGCAATTGCGTGAGCTGACGCTCCTCCTCCAAACGATCGAGAGCCTCTATGGCAGCCCGCAGGACGTGGAATGGTGCCACGACGGAACACAGTTCTGGTTCGTCCAGTCCAGGCCCGTCACCGGGGCACAAACACTGGGGGGCACCGAGTGGACGCGGGCAAACGTTCGCGAAGTGCTCCCGGATCTGCCCGCTCCGATGACGGTGTATTCCATTGCGGACGTCATCGAAGAGGCGGAACGGAAGTTTTACGGCCGCTACCTCGCGCCGGTGGAGCAACTGGGACGCATGGCCCGCGTCTTCTACGGGCGAATCTATTTCAACGTCGAGCAGATTCGCTACACGTGCAGGATGTCAGGAACGGCCGTAGGCGACATCCTGCGCTCGCTGGGACACGAAGGCAAAATCGCGCCGGAAGACGAAATAGCGCAGCGTCCCTCCGCCCGGGAACTCGTTGCCCTATTTCCGGACCTGGTGAAGATGGCTGTGCGGCAACTGGCTGTGGCCCGGCACGCCAGCCGGCAGTTCGCCCGTACCGAACAGATCGTGAAACGGCTTCAGTCCATGGACTTCGGACAGCTCACGGACGCCGAACTCTGGGCTGAAAACCGGCAATGGAGACATGAACTCATCGATGAACTGCAACTCGTGTTCACCCTGGCCGGCGTTTCCGTATATGAAAAACCATTACGAGATATCTGCAGCCACGTCGGGATTTCATACGAGCGCCTCGCTCACACGCACCTCGCCGCCGGCGATAAATCGATCAGCAGCCGGCAGGCGTTCGACATCCTGCTGCTGGCGCGTATCGCCCGGAGTGAGACCCGCACCCGCAGCTACTTCGATGCGGCAAGAACATCGTTCGACGACTATCGGCAGGAACTCGAAGGAACGGAGTTCATGCGTAGTTTTCAGGACTTCCTCGCACTTTATGGCCACCGGGGTCCGTACGAATCGGACATAGCAATCCCTAAGTACGCTGAAAATCCATCTGCCGTGCTGCTTGCAATTCGGGCGCACGTCCAGTCGGAGGAATTCACCGATCCCGAAGCAATTATCCGCCGCCAGAATGACGAGGCCGCGAAGGCCTGGATCGAGTTCTCGTTGAAACTCAACCTATGGCAGCGCCTGACAATTCAGCCGCCGGCTCGATGGCTATTGAGGCGAATCAAGCAGTTCTACTTATGGCGCGAACTCGCGCGATCGGAACTCGTCCGGGTCTCTTTCCCAATGCGGCTGCTGCTCCTGGAACTCGCGAAACGATTCGTCGAGCGAAAGTGGATTCCGAGCCGGGAAGATTTTTTCTTTCTTACGGTAGAGGACATCGACCATTTGATGGACGGCCGGACGGAAGGCGCGGCCCTGGCGGCAATCGCCGTCGGCAGAAAGGCGGAATGGGAGCGCCTTCGGCAGATCGAGATGCCGCTGCTCATGCGTGAATCTCAACTTCCGGCTATCATCCGCCGGTTCACGACGTCAACTCCGGGCACAAACACGTCGTCACCGCTGAACGGACTGTGCATCAGCGCGGGTTATGTGGAAGGCGAAGTCATTGTCATGCGCGATCCTGGAGATTTTTCGCGCATGAAACGGGGCGCGATTCTGGTGGCCATTGCGACGGACCCGTCATGGACACCGCTGTTCACACTCGCATCGGGAGTGATTGTCGAGGTCGGCGGCATACTCTCTCACGCGTCGACTGTGGCGCGTGAATATGGTTTGCCCGGGCTGGCCAATATCAAGCACGCCACGAAAATCTTCCAGGACGGCGATCGCGTCCGCCTGGATGCAACCAACGGGACGGTGGAGTTTCTCTGATTATTCCCAGACCCTCATCCGGCCCCTCGGGCCACCTTATTCTTGATGGCTGCACCCTGCAGGGCTTGCATTCGCAGCCGCTCATGCTCCCGGAGGGAGAAGGACTCCGCGGCAGGTTTGTCCCTCTCCCTCCGGGAGAGGGTGCCGCGAAGCGGCGGGTGAGGGCCTTTGCGCGTCGACGACGGCAAGAGAACAAACCGTGACAAAATAGCCTATGGCACATCCGGACCGTTTCCTGCTCGCCGGCGTCATGGGCTGGCCCGTAATGCATTCCCGCTCGCCCCTGCTGCACAACTACTGGTTCAAGCATCACAATCTGGCCGGAACGTATGTGCCGCTCGCGATCCGGCCCGCGGACCTCGGCCCGGCCCTGCGCGCGCTGCACCCGCTCGGATTCGCCGGCTGCAATTTAACGCTCCCGCACAAGCAAGAGGCCCTGACGATCGTCGACGAGGTCGACACGCTGGCTAAGAGCGTTGGCGCGATCAGCTGTGTCGTGGTCCGGCCCGATGGGTCGCTTGCCGGCACCAACAACGATTGCTACGGCTTCATCCACAGCATCAGGCAGGAGCAACCCGGCTGGCGCGCCGACAGTGGGCCGAGTGTGGTGATCGGCGGAGGCGGCGGCGCTCGCGCCGTGTGCTACAGCCTCGCGCAGGCGGGCGCGCGCGAGATCCGGCTTGTCAATCGCACATTCGCCCGCGCGAAAACCATCGTGGGAGATTTCGGCGGCCCACTCAAAGTGCTGCCGTGGGAACAACGCCACGAGGCTCTCTACGACGCGGCGATGGTGGTCAACACGACGAGCCAGGGCATGGCCGGGCAAAGCCCGCTCGACATCGAACTGGACAAGTTGCCGGCTCGCGCACTCGCCGTGGACATCATTTACACTCCGCTCGAGACGCCGTTTCTGGCATCAGCACGCAAGCGGGGAAATCCCACTGTCAACGGACTCGGCATGCTATTGCATCAGGGCCGTCCGTCGTGGAAGGCATGGTTCGGTATCGAGCCCGAGGTGACGGCTGAATTGAGAGCGGCGATGGAGAAGTCTATTACCTGAGCTTCGCGTGAAAATGATCCCACGTGCGCTTAAAAAGATTCGGATTCCACAGCTTCTCGCGGCAAAGCGCAATCTCTTCTTCGGTGAACACATAGGGCTTGCCGATTTGCAGCGCCATGTACTGCCGGTAGGCGTTCTCTTCCATGTAGTTCGCGAGCACGAACGCCTCGACGATATCCTTGCCGACCGTCACCGCCCCATGCGACTTCATCAGCGCCGCAGGGCGGTCACCGAGCGTTGCGGCCAGCTGATCAGCTATCGCGCGATTGTTGATCGAGTTCGGCGTATCGAGCAGCGGCATTGGATAGACGAGTGAACCTTGCGCGTACACCGGTTTATAAGTCTCGCCGACCATGGTAAGGAACGTCGACCATTTGGGATGCGCGTGCACGATCGCTTTCACCGCGGGCCGCACCCGGTAGATGCCGCAATGAAGGTGCCGCTCGAGCGGCGCATTGTCCTTTCCTTCGATTTGGTTGGCTTCGAGGTCTACTGTGCAAATGTCATCCACCGTGAGCCGGCTGCGCTGGCATGAGCCGGTATTGATGAGGATGCGGTCGTCGTCGAGGCGGATGCTGCAGTGGCCGTTGTAGTCGATGATATCGGACTGCTCCAGCATGCGAATACAATCGACCAGCTGCTGTTTCACTTCTGTTAATGACATCGCGTTACCCCCGTTACCAATGGGCTACCAGTTGAGTTCTGCACGGACCTTGCCGCGCCACAATTCCCATGCGCGAATGCCGGCGGTCTGGTTGATTGCGTCCGCGAGCCGGCCCTCCTCGGTATCCAACGCAGCTATCTTCGCCCCGCCCGCGAGTGCCAGGGTCCAGTGCTGGATACGCGCATTGACCTCCGTGTAGACGGCGCGGAACACCGCTGTTTGAAGCGTTGGCCCGCACGCCACGCTCCCGTGCCCACGCATGAGCACGACGTCCTTACCATCCATGACTGAGGCAAGCGCGGCGCCCTTCTCCCGGTTGCCGACAAGCATGTCGGTGGCGCCGAACTTCTCGCGGATGTCGAACACCGGCACACCCGCCGCAATAAAAGCGGCATTGTGGAACATCGCCTGCAGCGGCACACCGACCAGTCCAAACGGGATTACCGAGGGTGAATGGCTGTGCACGATGGATTGAATATCGGGCCTCGCCTTGTAGATCTCGCTGTGGATGAAGCGCTCGAGAAAGCTGGCGCGGCCGTTCGCATTGACCGCATTGCTGTCCAAATCGTACTCGAGGATGTCGCCGGGCGTCACCGAAGCCGGAGCCAGCGAGCGCGCCATCAAATAACGGTCCGACGCCACCGGATGGCGCAGCGAGACGTGACCGAAGCCATCGACGACCCCCCGCTCCGCGAGTATGCGGCTGGCCGCGGCAAGATCGGCGATGAGATCGGCGGCGACCGGGCCGCCCGTTTTATTCGACATGGGTTTTAAGAGGATACGCGATCTTCAGTCCGAACTCCCCTCCTGTCTTAGGTGGGGTGGCTGCGCCGACGGCGCAGACGGGGTGGTACGGAATGGCGCGAAGCCACGTTATGGATGCTCGCGTAGCGCTCCACTTCAATTCGGTGAGCTTCGCGAATATCTATACGGTAGCTTCGCGCCGTATACACCACCCCGCCGTTCGCTGACAAACGCGCGAACGGCACCCCTCCTAATCCAGGAGGGGAGTCTAAGTCCTATTCCCATTGCACGACATCGCCGCTGTAGACTTCCTCGATCCGGCCGTCTTTTTGTTCGAGACGAAGGGCGCCGAAGCGATTCAATCCCCGGGTCGTGCCTTCAAGGATTCGCCCGCTGTCGCTGATCTTCAATTTCCGGCCGTTGGCAAAACTCGAATGCGCCGTCCATTTCTCGATGATCGCAGGCGCGCCCCGCTTTTCGAAATCAGCCTGCAGGTTTTCGAACTCTTCGAAAAATTCGAGAAGGATCTCGATCCTGGACTGGGCGCGGCCGGATTCTATTCTCAACGACGTGGCAATCTCCTTTAGTTCGGCGGGCATTTTGGCATGATTCACATTCAGACCGACTCCGATAATCATCGTCCGGATCATGTCCACCTCGGCCTGAATCTCGGAAAGAATTCCGCACACTTTCTTCCGTCCGACGAGCAAATCGTTGGGCCATTTGATATCCACGTCCACTCGTGTATCGCGCTCCACGGCGTTGTGCATGGCCACAGCCGTACCGAGCGTAAACAGCGGCGCAAGGCTTGGTGGAATTTTCGGACGCAATATCATCGAAAAATACAGGCCGGACTCCGGCTCCGAGTGCCACGATCGGCCCAGCCGTCCGCGGCCGGCGGTCTGGTATTCGGACACGATCACGGCCCCGTCCGGCACCTTGCGGCCACGCGAAAGCAGCCGGGCCGCAAAGGCATTGGTTGAGTCGACTTTATAGAAATGGTAGAGGGTTCTTCCCAGATCGGCGGTCCGAAGGCGGGGACGAATCAATTGAGGAAGCATGACGTCGGGGAGGCGCACCAGGCGATATCCGGTGAACGGCTCGCCACGAATTTCCACGCCGGTCTCGCGAAGCTTCTCAACCCATCGCACCAGGGTTGAATGCGGCACGCCAAGGTCACGCGCGAGCTTCTCGCCAGACACGGTGATCGTCATGTTCTGCATCAGCGCAAACAGAAGCTCGTCGAGTTTCCTGTCCATGGAAGCCTACTTGGGCGTGACTTGCAGATGAATGTCTACCGCGGGCACAGAGTGGGTCAGCGCGCCGACCGAAATGTAGTCGACGCCTGCCTCGGCAAAACCCCGGACGTTATCCAGTGTGATGCCCCCGGACGATTCGAGAGGAGCCCTTCCCGCGGCGGCCTTTACGGCCTCATGCGTCAGTGCGTGATCAAAATTGTCGAGAAGCACCACGTCCGCTCCCGCATCAATGGCCATGCGAAGCTCGTCGAGCGATCGCACTTCAACTTCGACCTTTACAAGATGGCCCACGTGGCTTCGCGCGGCATGCACGGCATGAGCAATCGATCGCTGGAAGATGAGGTGATTGTTCTTGATCAACACGGCATCGAACAGTCCGACCCGATGGTTCATTCCGCCACCGCACGTCACGGCATACTTATCCAGCACGCGCAGGCCGGGGGCGGTTTTTCGCGTGTCGATGATCCGGGCTCGCGTTCCCTGAATCCGATCTACAAATTGCCGGGTCAGTGATGCGATCCCGCACATCCGCTGCAGAATATTCAGCGACGTGCGCTCCGCAATGAGGATCGACTGGGCGGAACCGGTTATCCCGGCAATGGCCGTACCGGCCGGAACCGCGGCGCCGTCCTGAGCCGAGGCGCTGAACTCCAGGCTCGGGTCCACCAAATGAACCAACTCTCCGACAACAGGGATGCCGGACACCACGAGCGGCTGTTTGCTCGTGTATCGCCCGGCGCCGCGCGCATCCGGCCGTATGGTTGCGCGTGAAGTTATGTCGCCCGCGCCCACGTCCTCGCGAAGAGCCGCCAGCAAAGTGTCACGAAGTAATTGGAGATCGATGGGATGCATATTCGACACGCTGCCTGTGGGCGTACATTCACCCCAGACGGTTCAGGCCCTCCGACAATTTGGCGGCCTGATCCTGGTAATCGGCGAGCCGGCGGCGGTTTTCCTCGACCACGTCTTTGGGAGCGCGATCGACAAAGCTCGCATTCGACAACTTGCGTTCGAGACCTTCGATCTCGCGCCGCACTTTTTCCATTTCCCTGTTCAATCGGCCCTTCTCCGCCTGGAGATCGATCACGCCCTCCAGCGGGACCTCAAGCGCAAGTCCGCCGGCCACAGCCTGCGCCGCCATGCTGTCTCCACTGAGCCCGGGAACCACTTCCAGCCGGCTGATCTGCGCTAGCTTGAAGAGGTACTCCTGCGCATCGGAAAGCAGTTTCGCGAGTTCCGGATCGGTTGTCGCAATCCGCAAGGGAACCTGCTGCTTCGCGTCCACGTTCTTCTCGGAACGAATATTGCGAACCTTGGTCACGATGTCCTGAATAAGTTCGGCATGCGACTCCGCGCGCTCATCTACGAGTTCCGGAATGAATTCCGGATACGGCGCAATGACGATCGACTCGCCTTTGTGCGGAAGGTTCTGCCACAGCTCTTCGGTGATAAACGGCATGAAGGGATGCAACAACCGCAACGCGTTCTCGAAAACATAAAGCAGCGTTGGCTTTGAGCGCTCGGGATGAAGCTTAATCATCTCGAGATACCAGTCACAGAATTCGTGCCAGAAGAACCTGTAAATGTGGCGCGATCCCTCGTGAAGATTGTAGCTCTCGACGGAACGGTTCACCTCGTCGGTGACGCGGGCGAGCCGGGACAGGATCCAACGGTCCACCAGCGCCAGATCCGACTGCTTCAGTTCGGCAACAGAAGGCAGCCGGTCCGCTTCATCGACATATCTGAAAATCAGGCGCGCCGCGTTCCAGATCTTCGTGGAGAACGCCCGGTAGCCGTCGAGCATGTCCTCCGAAAGAGAAATATCGGTCCCGGGCGCTCCCATGCGCACCAGGCCGAACCGCACGGCATCCGTGCCATATTGATCGCATATTTCGAGCGGGTCCACGACGTTGCCCTTCGACTTCGACATCTTCTGCCGTTCCGCGTCTCGAACCATGCCGGTGATGTAGATATCCTTGAATGGCACGTCGTTCATGAACTTCAGGCCGAACATCATCATTCGAGCGACCCAGAAGAAGATGATGTCGTAGGCGGTGACGAGAAGCGTGCCGGGATAGAAGGCCTTCAGGTCGTCGGTCTGATCCGGCCAGCCCAGCGTTGAGAACGGCCACAGCGCGGAGCTGAACCACGTATCCAGCACGTCCTCATCCTGGTGGATATTGGCCGACGAGCACTTCGGACAACGATCCGGATCCGTGCGCGAAACGGTCATCTGGCCGCAGCCGTCGCAATACCATGCGGGAATGCGATGTCCCCACCACAATTGGCGCGAGATACACCAATCTCGGATATTCCGCATCCACTGGAAGTAGGTATTCTCCCAGTTCGGCGGCACGAACTTCGTGCGTCCCTGTTCAACGGCGGCAGCGGCCTCGTCCGCGAGCGGCTTGATTGCAACGAACCATTGAGTCGAAAGCAGTGGTTCCACCACGGTGCTGCAACGCTGGCAGTGGCCGACGTTGTGCATCAGAGATTCCGTCTTGCTGAGCAACTGTTGCGCTTCAAGATCGGCCAGCACGCGTTTTCGCGCTTCGAACCGGTCAAGGCCGTGATACGTGCCGCCGTCGGCCGTGATCCTGCCGTCTTCGTCGATCACACTGATTTGCGGCAAAGCGTGCCGCTGGCCCATCTCAAAATCCGCCGGATCGTGCGCCGGTGTGACCTTCACCGCGCCCGTCCCGAACTGCGGATCGACGCTTTCATCGAATATGAAGGGGATTTCGCGGCCCATCAAAGGGAGGACAGCGAACTCGCCTTTGAACTTCGCATATCGCTCGTCTTTGGGATTCACTGCGACGGCCGTGTCGCCGAGCATGGTCTCAGGCCGGGTTGTGGCGACCTCCACGAAGGCACCGCCGCGGCCTTTGAGTGGATATCGAATGAAATAGAGTTTCGAATCGAGGGATTCGTATTTGACTTCGAGGTCTGACAGGGCCGTCCGGCACCGCGGGCACCAGTTGATCAGCCGCTTGCCGCGATAGATCAGTCCTTCCTCGTAGAGGCGGACGAACACTTCGCGGACGGCGCGCGACAGCCCTTCGTCGAAGGTAAATCGCTCGCGCGACCAGTCGCAGGAGGCGCCGATGCGGCGAATCTGCTTCAGGATAATGCCGCCGTACTCCCGCTTCCATTCCCAGACGCGCTCGATGAATTTCTCGCGGCCGAGGTCGTGCCGCGAGATTCCCTGTTTCCTGAGCTCTCTTTCAACGACGTTCTGAGTTGCGATGCCGGCGTGGTCCATGCCGGGCAGCCACAAGGTGTTGAACCCCAGCATGCGTTTGCGGCGAACGATCACGTCGTGCACGGTGTTGTTCAGCATGTGCCCCATGTGCAGGGATCCGGTCACATTCGGCGGGGGCATGACGATGACGAACGGAGGGCGGCTCGACTGTGCGTCGGCCTTGAAGAAGCCTTTGGACTCCCACAAACCGTACCAGCGGCCCTCGACCTCCTGCGCGTTGTAGGTTTTGGAAATCTCAGCCGTCATGTTTCTTGCCGGCGGCCAGGCCGGCATCCATCTTTCTCAATTCCTCGCGGACAATTTTTTCGGTGATATCCGGAATGATATCCCAGGCCATGCTCTCGATGACTTGCTGAGAAAGGCGCTGAATGACGCGATCCGCGATACGATCGATGTCGTCCTCGGTGATGGCGCCCGCGGCGTCCGGATTCTCATCTTCGAAGATCGACTCCAGGCCAAGAAGGTCCACGGATTCGCTAACTGCGGCTACAGGCTCCCCTGCTGCGGCGCCTGCCGGCAGGCGATCCGGTTCTGCCGTTTCATCGGGCGGCGGCGGGCCCACAAGCGATTCGACCAGGTCCACCAGCGCATGCGGCTCGAACGGCTTGGTTATGTTCGCGGACGCCCCCACGCTCTTCGCGTTCGCTTCATCGAAAGCGTCAAACGCGCCAACAAGCAATATGACGGGGGTCTCGGCCAGCGAAGCGTGATTCTTGACGTACGAACAGACTTCATAGCCGTTCTTTCCCGGCATGTAGATATCCGCCAGCACGAGCGACGGCCTGAGATCGTCGAACTTCTTGATCGCAGCCTCGCCGTTACTGACCGACACGATGGTGAATGGCGCATCGGCGAAGGTCTGCGCCACGAGCCGCTGAATTGTGGGGCTGTCGTCGGCCAGAAGAATCGTACGTTTCATATGCCTAAAATTGTGGCTGCGGGGATAGTGCTCTCAGCGCGGATTGGGTTGTACCACCTGGGGTTCGATGGTGAACGTGCCATCGCTGCCGCTCTCGGTCTGCCCGGCTTCGTCCTGGACGGAAGCCGCACCGGTCTCGGTTGGAACACCGGGCCTGCGGCCAAACATTCCAAACATCTTTCTGAACAGGCCTTTCGTTTCGCGGGTTGTCTCTGCGCGAGCAAGGGCCACGGGATTCGGTTCCGGAATTGGCAGATTCATGGCCGTCAATTGCTGTTTCGCGGCGTCCGCCCGCTCGGAAAGCGGATAGTCGGTAATGACACGCGCGTAGTAGATGGCGCTTTCCGGTTCGTTGTCGTTCAGCCGCAGTGACTCGGCCAGACGGAACAGCACGTCGTCCATGATCGCGTAGTCGGGATACTTCGTCAGGATCTCCTTGTACCGGCCGGTGGCCGCCGGATACGCCTTTCTCAGAAAGTAGTGGTTCCCGACCTTGTAAACACCCTCTGCCAGCACATCCTGCACGGCGCGAAGCTTCTCTTTCGCCTCGTTGAGCAGCGGGCTGTCGGGATACATCTCGATCATCTTCTTCAACTCCATCTCTGCAAGCAGCGACTGGGTTGAATCGCGATCCGGCTTTTCCATCATCCGGACGTGAGTCAGGGCGACCATTAACTGAGCATCATCAGCCCGGTCCGTCGTTGGAAAGAACGTGATGTAGTCCTTGAACTCCGCTTCAGACTGCACGAGCGTGGAGCTCGTGCCTTCTCGATAGAAGGACTCGGCAAGCGCGTACTTCGCCTGGGGCAGATACTCGCTGTCGGGATACGTGTTGATCAGGGTCTGGAGCGTCAGCCGGGATATGGTGTACCGGTTCCGATACAGGTCGCTCATCGCGCGATCGTAAAGGACCCGGTCGGGCTCATCCAGATCGCTGGCTGGACCTGTGGGGACGAACCGCTGGCCGCATCCCGCCACGAGAAGAAAAGACAAGAAGAGACATGACTTCCGAAATGAAAAACCAAGAATCATACGTATTTTGAATGATAGCCAACCGATGCCGCTATTTCCAGCATTTCCTTGATCTTCCGGGCAGGATCAGCGGCATGGAACACGGCGGAACCGGCGACTATGACCTCTGCTCCAGCCTGGATGACTTCGGCCAGGTTAAAAGTGTCGACACCGCCATCCACCTCAATGACGCATCGGTAGTTCTTGTCCTCGATGATCTGGCGGGCCTGCCGGATCTTATCCAGTGTATAGGGAATGAATTTTTGCCCGCCGAAGCCCGGATTCACGCTCATGATCAGCAGCATGTCGACCCGGTCCAGGACATGCTCGACGACCGATAACGGCGTGGCCGGATTAAGAGAGACTCCGACCCCCACTTTATAGGAGCGAATAAAATCCAGTGTGCGATCCAGATGGAGCGTCGCTTCCGCATGTACCGTAATCGAATTGGCGCCGGCTTCCACAAAGGCCGGAATGTACTTGTCCGGATCGGAAATCATCAGATGCACGTCCATCGGCATCTTTGTCGCTTTCCGAAGGGATTTCACCACAGGAGGGCCGATCGTGATGTTCGGAACGAAATGTCCGTCCATCACATCGACGTGAAGCAGGTGCGCGCCTGCTTCCTCAACGACTCGAATCTGGTCGCCAAGCGCCGCGAAGTTTGCGGAAAGAATGGACGGGGCAAGACGGATGCTCACTGGCTCACTTCCATAAGAATAATGTCCGATTTTGACAAGCGGTGCCCCGCCTGGGGCTTCTGTTGAATAACAACGCCCGGCGCGATGCCAGGATACCTTCTATAGGTCATCTTCCCAATCCGAAACCCTTCAGTGCGCGCCCGCGAACCGACCGGTTCCGCAGGCTGCCCGATCAAGTCCGGCATGATGAAATACTCTACCGAAGGACCGAGCGATATCAGAATATTCACTGATGGGTCGGCTCCCTCCTGCGTTCCCGGCCGAGGCGACTGATAAGCGACCGTGCCGGGCTCGCCTTCCGAAGTGTGCGCGTAGAGCGTGCTCCCCAGCGAGAGCCGCCGCTGATCGAGCGAGAGCTGCGCGGTCCTGAGACTCGTGCCCACCAGATTCGGAACCGGGAACTTCCGATCGCCCAGCGAAACGAGGACCCGGACCGTGCGGTTCGTCTTCAAGCGGGTTCCCTGCGGAGGAATCTGGGCCAAAACGTGTCCTTCGGGCACGTCCTCACTGAATCTCTTGCTTGAAACCCTCATGACGAGACCGCTGTCGCCAATGATCTTATCGGCCTCGCCCTGCGTCTTGCCGATCAACTCCGGCACGACCACTTCACGGCCGCGGATCGCGAATCGCATTGCCGTAAGCGCGCTGACAATGCCTGCAATGAACAGAATCGCGATCATCACCACAATGCCGGACCATCGCGAGAACTGGCTCTCGCGCCTCGGCACTTCCTGAATTTCCGGTTCGTCCATGGGCTCTAATTATCCGTCAGAGGCTCGAACTTTTCACCTGGCTGAATCCTGGCGCCGTTGGCGAACTCGAAACCACGCACGGGCTTTCGGTTTTCCGGCTGTAGTTCAAGGATCTCGACAAGTCCGGAGTCGCCTGCCGCCACCGCCAGGGACTTCTTTGACGCAAAGATTAAGCCCGGCGGGCTCCCAGTCTGGTCCCTTCCGCCAACCCTGGTCTTCAGAATCTTGCATACCGTTCCCCGAAAGAGGGTCGTGGCCCCCGGCCAGGGTGTAAACGCTCGAATTCGATCGTGGATGCGCCGGGCGGGATCCGTCCAGTTGATGAACCCGTGTTTCTTCTCGAGAATAGGCGCTAACGACGCTTTCGACCCGTCCTGCGGTGTTGGTTTCAGGGTTCCGTTTGCGATGCCATCGATTGTTCGGATCACTAGTTCGCTCCCAATGGCCGCCAGGCGATGGGACAACTCCTGAACGCCTTCATCAGGATCGATCGACGTGGTTTCGCTCAAAAAGACGGGTCCGGTATCCAATCCCTCACCGATCTGCATGGTACTGACCCCGGTCTCCTCGTCGCCATTGGCCATGGCCCACTGAATCGGCGCCGCTCCGCGGTATTTCGGGAGCAGCGAACCGTGCAGGTTGATGGCTCCATATCGGGGAAGCTGAAGCAGCCAGGGAGGAAGAATTTTTCCGTAGGCGACCACAACCAGCATATCGGGCGACAGGGCCTGGAACAGGGCTCGCGCGGCATCGTCTTTCAGCGAGCGCGGCTGATGGACTGGAATGCGAATTTCGAGCGCCTTGTCTTTGATTGGAGGGGCCTGAACAAGCTGGCCCCGGCCGCTGGGCTTATCGGGCTGGGTGATCACTCCTGCGATGGAGTATCCCTTTTCGAAGAGCCGAACGAGAGTGGGGATCGCGAACGTCGAGCTCCCCATGAAAACGATCTTCATTTCGAATTTCGAATTTCGAAATTCGAATCGCTTTTCATTCCCACTCGCCCTTTTTCACCAGCCTTCGGATTTTTCGTTTGATCAGGTCGCGTTTGATGAAACTGAGGTGATCGATGAAGAAAACGCCGTTGAGGTGATCCATCTCGTGGCAGAAGGCGCGCGCCAGCAGTCCGGAGCCCTCGACGGTGATTTCCTTGCCGTTGAGATCCAATCCGCGGAGCACAACCTTGCTGGGACGTATGACTTCGGCTGTAAAACCCGGGATGCTCAGGCACCCTTCTTCCTCGTACTGTTCGCCTTCGGTCAGCACGATTTCCGGATTCAGGAATGTGATCAGGTGATCTTTCTTCTCGCCGGCACTCGTATCCGTGATCATGATGCGCTTTCCGATACCGACCTGAGGCGCGGCCAGACCTACGCCCGGAGCCTTATACATGGTTTCCACCATGTCCTGGATCAGCTTGATTTCGGCATCGGTGATATTGGTTACGGGCTTCGAAGGCTTCTCAAGGACTTTCGAGCCGTATTTCACAATTGGTCGAAGCATATGTCTATATGGTACACGGAGATGCAAGCGGCGGGCTACCGTAAATTCAGGTCAATACTCACTCAACTGCTTCAAATAGCCTTCGTAGTTTCTTGCGGTTTCCTGAATTGAATCTCCGCCGAATTTTTCCAGGAACGCCTGGGCCAGGACGAGCGCGACCATCGTCTCGCCGATGACGCCGGCGGCCGGGACCACGCATGTGTCGGATCGTTCGTGCTGCGCCACGAATGGGTCTTTTGAAATCATATCCACGGATCGCAGGGCCTTCTTCAGCGTTGGAATGGGCTTCAGGTAACCTACAACGCGGACTTCCTCGCCGTTGGTGATGCCGCCTTCAATACCGCCGGCTCTGTTCGAATGCCGGAAAAAACGGTGTTGCCCGGCGTCATAGCCGATTTCGTCGTGTGAAAGCGATCCCCGCTTGTAGGCATTGGCTACGCCTTCTCCGATTTCCACAGCCTTGACGGCATTCACCGACATGATCGCCTGTGCAAGCCGTCCGTCGAGGCGCGTGTCCCAGCTGACATGAGAACCAAGACCGGTGGGCACTCCCCGCGCGATGACTTCAAACGTCCCGCCGATGGTATCGCCTTCCTTCTGGCCCTTCTCGATCTCCTTTACCATCCGATCCGCGAGGTCCGGCACGACGCAACGGACAGTGTCGTCGTTTCGAATGGCTTCGAGCTGTTCCCAGGAAACCGCGAAACCCTCAGGCAGGCGTACCGGCCCGATCGCCGTGGTATGGCTGAGTATTTCGATATTGAAAGTCCGGAGGAACACCTTCGCCACCGCACCGGCCGCCACGCGCGCCGCGGTCTCGCGAGCGCTCGAGCGTTCCAGGATATTGCGGGCATCGGTATGGCCGTATTTCAGCGATCCGGCAAGATCCGTGTGTCCGGGACGCGGCCGCGTAACCTGGCGTTTCGCGCCGGCATCCGAATCGGCGGCGTTGACCGACATGATGTCCTGCCAGTTCTGCCAGTCGCGGTTTTCGATCATCATGGCGATCGGCGTGCCAAGGGTCTTGCCATGCCGCACGCCCGAAAGGAAGCGGACCTGGTCCCGCTCGATCTTCATCCGGCCGCCGCGCCCATAACCGCCCTGCCGGCGCTTGAGTTCGTTATCGATGAATTCGAAGTCGAGCGGGAGGTGGGCCGGAACTCCTTCCACAAGGGATATAATGGCTTGACCGTGCGACTCTCCAGCGGTTCTGAAGCTGAACATGCTGGGAGTATAAATTCTTTGTCGATAAGTTCTCCGTGTTTTTCGAAGAAGTTTTCAGTCACACCGCAGGTTTCAACCGGCGAACCCACTTTCTCCGAGTGCGCCTGCCGAATGGCGGCTCAACGCTATCGGGCCGCCGGCAAGGGCTATACGGCGGACTGGCTTCAGGTCTTGAAACGATATTTCCAGTCCCAGGGAGAACAGGAGAAGCGCGACTCCGATTTCGGCAAGAAGCTCGATCTCCCGAATCTGGGTAACTGTCGGTCCCGCAGTGTTGGGACCCACAAGAACTCCCGCTGCAACATACCCGACAAGCAGGGGCAGCCGGAGCATACGCGCGAGCACACCCCCAACCAGACCCGCGACGACAATTAAAACGAAGTCCGATGCAATACCCAACGGGCAGGACCTCCAAGTACGCTTGTAAATCTACAGCCCTTGAGCTGTTGCCCGATCCCCATGAAATTCGCAGATGTTCTTAAAAGCAGGCATAAAGCCCGCGACAACACCGACTTCTGCTAAAATCTCCCCGCAATGCCGCTCACGCCGAAAGCCGCGATCAAGGAAGTGCAGGATATCTCCTCCCTTGCGGCAAGAACCTTCATCAGCGCCTTCAAGAGACCGCTCTACCTGAAAGATATCCTGATACAGATGGATCTTATCGGTGTGGGATCGCTGGCCGTCATTGTGCTCACTGGATTTTTTACGGGCGCGGTGTTGACGCTTCAAACATCGAAAACGCTCTCAACATTCGGCGCCATTGGATTTACGGGCCAATTGGTGGCGGTTTCGCTGGTGCGCGAGTTGGGCCCGGTTCTGGCGTCATTAATGGTAGCCGGGCGTGTGGGTTCTGGTATCGCTTCGGAACTCGGCTCGATGCTGGTAACCGAGCAGATCAATGCGATGCGCGCTCTGGGGACCGATCCCATAAAGAAGCTCGTTGTTCCGAGAGTGCTGGCCACAACGACCATGCTTCCGATCCTGACGGTGGTTGCCGATGCGGTCGGCGTGATGGGTGGTCTTTTCATCGCCGTGTTTGTGCTCCACATCAGCTCGAATCTCTATTTGAACTCCGCCTGGGACGCCCTGGACTACATGGACGTGGTTGGAGGCCTGCTCAAGCCCCTGGTGTTTGGCGCTACCGTTTCGCTGGTTGGCTGCTATTGCGGCCTCCGGACGCACGGCGGCACACAGGGCGTGGGTCGATCGACGACACAGGCCGTCGTGGCGTCGTCGATCCTGATCCTGGTCTTCAATCTCATACTCACGCGGATTATCCTCGCTTACTCACAATGAACGGCGAATGCGTCCTCGAGATGAAAAACGTGGTCAAGCAATACGGAGACAATCTCGTTCTTGACGGCGTCTCGTTCAAGTTGTTTCGGGGTGAAACGAAAATCATCATCGGGGCGAGCGGTTCGGGAAAGTCCACGATTCTCAAATTGATAATGGGCCTCGACAGGCCGGACGAAGGCGAGATTCTTGTGGAGGGCCAGGAAATTGCCCGGCTGAGAGAGTCCGATCTGGTCGCCGTGCGCAGCAAGATCGGAATGGTGTTTCAGGAATCCGCGCTCTTCGATTCGCTTACAGTGCGCGAGAATGTGGCGTATCAACTCTACGAGGACGGTATCGACGACGATAAAATTGAACCAAAAGTGCGCGAAACCCTTGGTTTTGTCGGGCTCGAAGACGCAATCGACAAGATGCCTTCCGAGCTTTCCGGTGGAATGAAACGGCGCGTTGCCCTGGCCCGGGCACTTATCGGCCGGCCCGACATCATGCTGTACGACGAGCCGACCGCCGGCCTCGATCCCATTACTTCGCGCAAGATCAACGAACTGATCATCGCGTTACGGGACATACAAGGAGTTACAGGCGTGTTCGTCACGCATCGGCTGCGCGATGCCTTTACGCTGGCTACCGAATATGCAACCAATGGAGGATCCGCAACGACCTTCCATCGGGAAGGCCCGCTACTGTGCATTGCAAACACAAGATTCCTGCTGCTCCGCGATGGAAAGATTATTTTCGAAGGACCCGATGAACTGCTGCGCAGGTCTGACGATCCCTATATCAAGAGATTTCTGGCATGAACCAACCATATCGAAGAGGTGAGAATCATGGCGCAACGTAAAACACTGGCCTGGGCGGAACTCCGCGTCGGCTTGCTCGTTACGGCCAGCTTCATCCTGCTGCTGCTGGCAATTTTTTACATCGGAGGCGACTCGGGGTTTTTCATTCCCAAGTACACCGTCACGGCGTATTTCCCCTCCGCCAACGGCCTGCGCACCGGCGCTGAAGTCTGGCTCGAGGGAGTCACCATCGGCAACGTGGACACCGTTAGAATTTCGACGCAAGGCGATCCCGGCAGGTCCGTCGAAGCTGTAATGCAGCTCGACCAGCGTTTCCAGAACATCATTCGCAGCGATTCGACCGCGAACATTCTGACAACCGGCCTGCTCGGCGACATGCACATCGAAATGACGCGAGGTACCGATGCAGGACAGCCCCTCGCCGACGGCGGCTCGTTGCAGGGCGTCGAAACAGGCGACATCCGGCAAATCATCACCAGTACCAACGATTTCGTTGCGAATCTCGAAGTCCTCAGCGAACAGTTCCGGCGGATGGCCGAACGCGTGGACCGCGGCGAAGGCACCATCGGTAAATTCCTCTCCGATACCTCGATCTACGACAACGCGAACAGGGCGACAGAAGAAATGACAACCCTCGTCCGCGACGCAAGAACCGGAAACGGAACCATCGGCCGCCTGATGGCCGACGACGGCTTGTACCAGCGCATCAACACGACAATGGACCGGGTCGATAACGTCATTGCCCGTGTCGAACGCGGCGAAGGCACGATCGGTAAGTTCGTCACCGATCCGTCGCTTTACAACCGATCCGATCAACTTGTCGCCCGCTTCCAGACAATCGCGGATAGAATCGAGCGTGGCGAAGGAACACTCGGCAAGCTCACGACCGACGACGCCCTCTACAATGAAATGCGGCAGACCATGAACAAAGTCTCCACGCTTGTGACGTCCATCGAAAACGGCCAGGGCACGCTCGGCAAGCTCACCAGCGACCCGGCGCTCTACAACAGCCTCAATCAGACCTCGTCGGAGGTCCTGAAGCTGTTATACGATTTCCGGCAGGATCCCCGGAAATTCCTTACCATCAACTTCAGGTTGTTTTAAGACATGAGCTCGGACATCAGAAAAAAACTGGAAGAAGAAATTCAGGTACTCGAAAAGGAGTTGCGCGAGGAACTTCCGCGCGCGCTGAAGACTGCGGCGGCGCTTGGCGACCTGAGCGAAAATGCAGACTATTCGGCCGCCCGGGAACGCCAGGACTTTGTGCGTGTGCGGCTTGGCCATCTCAAACAGCGCGTGGCCGACCTGTCGATGATCAATTTCGACAAGATCCCGCGCGACCGGATCTCATTGGGTTCCACGGTCATCCTGCTTGACGTGGACAAGAACGAACAGATCACCTACAAGCTGGTGACCAGCGAGGACGCCGACGTCACCGCCGGGTTGATCTCGACGACTTCGCCCATTGGGCGAAGCCTTCTCAACAAACGCCAGGGCGATACCGTCGAGGCGAAGATCCCGGCAGGAACAAGAACTTTCGAGGTGCTGAGCTTCACCACCATGCACGAAAAGGCCTGATGTCTCAAGTCACGCACCACCCGCCACAGTCCATCACGGGGCGCATCGGCGCCGGCGGCAAACAGATCATCAATTGGATTGTCATACTTCTCTCTTACCTGAGAATCAATCCAAACGTGCTCACGCTGATCGGACTGGGCATCAATATTTTCGCAACGGTGCTGTTTGCGAAGGGCCTGTTCTTCTGGGCCGGCCTGGTCGTGCTGTTTGCGGGCATCTTCGACATCGTCGATGGCGAAGTGGCGCGCTACACACACAAGGCGACGAAGTTCGGCGCTTTTTTCGATTCGGTAATCGACCGCTATTCGGATCTGCTCCTGCTGCTCGGACTGGTCATCTGGTACGCCAAAATGGACAGCATCTTCTACGTCGGCCTCACCGGCCTGGTCATCATCGGGTCTGTAATGACCAGCTACATACGAGCGAGGGCGGAATCCCTCATTCCCGCGTGCAAGGTCGGTTTCCTGGAACGGCCGGAACGCGTCGTCCTGCTCATCATCGGGGCGCTGTCGAACCGGATGGCCGCGGTGTTATGGGTAATGGCGATACTGTCGAACTGGACGGTTTCTCAGAGAATTTGGTACACGTGGCAGGAAACCAACAGGACAAAATCTACATCTTGATAACCTGCACGTCCTTCGGCAACTTCAAATCAAATACGGAATCCGGTATGCGCAAGTTCATCTTCAGGTTGGCGAATTTGTAGATCATGTAGTCGCCGCCGGCCTCCGTCGTTTGACTCTGAATCGGTATCCATCGCTGGTGTTCGATCCAGAGGCGAATGTTGGCGAACATCGCTTTCGCCTGAACGGACTTGGGTTTCAGATCCACAATACTCGTCTTCTGACCGTTGATGACTTCTTCGCCCGCCAGGGTTACGTTATAGAACTCCTTGATGCTCTCGCTCGACTGCCCGAATCCCACAAGGAGGAACTCGGCCTTGTCCTGATTCTTTCCCATCGTGTATTCCTGCACCTGTTTCAGCTTCGGGAAATACAGCAGGGCCTTGCCCTTATCGAACAGGACACGTTGCTGTTCGGGCCGGATAATGTCGAACTTGATTCGCGATTCCGTGCCGCGCCGGGCAAAGTGCACGGTTCCGTAATCGGTATACCTGTCGTTCACAATCACTGTAACTTTGGTACGCTCGACATCCGCCTGCATCGACCGGAAAGTCTTGCCGATTTCGCCCATCTTCGTAAGCACCTGGTCGAGCGTAAAAGCATTCTGGGGCGCCGATTTCAGCGGGCCGGCAACGAAAGCGATAACAATCGGCAAGAGGAAAACAATCTGCCTACTTTTCATCTTCTTCAACCCATAGGGAATATGCGATCAGCGCGCCCATGGTGTCGTATATGGGAAGCATGCGCGAAACTTTCATCGGTGCACTGACTGTTTTGTTCAACCTGTCGACTGCAGCCTTTTGCGTAATTTCTGTCGCTGAAAAAGCAGTCGTATCCACTTTGACGGTGAAAACGGTGTTTCCGTCTTTGTCGCTCGTCTTGCGAACGGTTTCGTCGGGCGAGACCCGCATGAAGTCGGGGCGGTCGTCGAAAATCCTGCCCGGAGTGAGAAATATGAACGCGAGGATAACCACGCAGATGACGTCGTATTGAATCGAACCTCTCTCAAACGACCAAAGGAAGAATTTCTTCATACCTCATTCTATACCGGTCGATGCGAGATCAACTAAAGTCCGGCCGTGGCCATTTCCCCGCTGATGTCCCAGGAAATATGGTCCCCATTGTCGCTTTTTACGACTCCGTCGCGCATTTCGATAAGCCTGTCCGTGTACGCAGCAAGCTCCGGATTGTGGGTGACGAGAATGATCGTCTGCTTGAACTTTCTGTTCAGCTCCCGAAACATGTTCAGTACGATTTCCGAGTTCCTGGAATCCAGACTTCCCGTCGGCTCGTCCGCCAGGACAATTGCAGGCCTGTTCACGACTGCGCGGGCAATCGCGACGCGCTGTTGCTCACCGCCGGAGAGTTCTGACGGCTTTCGATCCATCTTGTCCTGAATCATCAGCAATTCGAGAAGCTCGGTCAGATGCGGATCGTCTCCGTAGACCTTGTGACCGCTGTGAATGGTCCGGGCTACGGCGATATTGGCGCCGGCAGTCAAAGCCGGAAGCAGGTTGAACTTTTGGAACACGAAGCCGATTTTTCTTCTGCGGACCTCTGTTCTCTCGCTGTCGTTCATACTGGCGATGTCCTGCCCCTCAATCAACGCCTTCCCGGAAGTGGCCTGGGCCATCGCCCCGAGCAGGTGCATCAATGTGGACTTGCCGCAACCGGACGGCCCCATGATCGCGGCCAGTTCGCCCGCACCTATCTTGATGCTTACGCCTCGCAAGGCCTCGACCTCGATTTTGCCGACCTTGTATGTCTTTCGAAGATCAACAGTTTCAAGAATGGGTTTCATCGGGCGATCACCGCAAAAGAAGAGTTTTGTACCACAAAGATGTTTGGACTCCTACTCGTATGCGAGGGCTTCGACCGGGTCCTGCGCAGCAGCCTTGATGGAAGGGTAGATCGATCCCAGAATACCGCTCGCCACAGCGAAAACCACAGCCCGGGCGACCCAGCCGCCTGTAATCAGGACAACCAGTGTTGGAAACATCGCCTGCACCAGCCGGGCCACCATGAAACTCCCAACCACACCAATCGCCGCGCCTATCACGCAGACGAACACGGACTCCTGGAAAATCATCCCGACAATAAACGCCTTCGAAGCTCCCAGAGATCGAAGGATTCCGATTTCGCGAGTTCGCTCCGTGATGGTCGTGTACATCGAAAGGAAGATCACCAGCACTCCGATACATACAGCGACAAAGACGACAGTATTGATGAAGGCGTCCAGCATCGGGATGCTCGAAGACGTCATGAGTGAAGCCAGTTCCCGCATGTCGCGCGCGGGATAGGTTGGAAACGTCTCGTCCAGGCGCTTGATCATGGCAGCCGTATTCGCCGAGTCTTCCAGTCTCACAAAGAACAATGACGTGCGGTTGATCGAGCCCGTCATTTCCTGGGCAGTCTTTATCGACACGAATAGCCGCGCCCCTTTGCCGTGCTCGACGATGCCGGAGACTTTGAACTTGCGCGCGAGAAGCTCGACTTCGTCACCCACATCCACAGTCTTGGCGCGCGCGTACCAGTCATCGACGACGACTTCCTCGGGGGCCGAGAACATCTTTCCGCGATGCCACAGAAACCCTCCGGTGACCGCATCAAAGGTTTCCGGATCGATGCCGTACAGGATTTCCAGGCTGCCGCCCTGCGAATTGACGAGAGTCTGAACGGGAGACACCGCGCGGACTCCCTCTATTTCGGCAATCTTGTCACCGATGGCTACCGGCATGTTTGCGTTGTTGAGGGCGAGAAACATCGATGAATTCGGCGGCTGAAACATGATGTCGGCGCCGACTCCTTCCATCCGCCTTCCCGTTTCGTCACGGATGCCGGTCGTCAGGCCAACGACGACGAGAATCAACATCACTTCAAGGGTGACCGCAAGGACGCTGACGATGGTCCGCACAGGCCGCGCCTTCAGGCTGGCGACGATAATCTCTCTTTTCATTCCTTTTTCACGGATTCAGTTGCACCAGCTCCGAGCCGTTCGGCCGTTCAAGGACAAATGTGTCCGGCGCGTGCGCCTCGTTCAGTGTCGTTCTCAGGAACGTCATCTTTATGGACCAGTCCTCAAGCGGCCGCTGAATATCGATTACCTGAGGAAAGGTCGCAGCGCCGGCAGGCTGATAGTTTAGAAACTGGACATCGGTCTCCAGTTTTCCGTCCGCCCCGAAGATCTGCTTGCGCGCCACTTCCAGGTTAGTCCGGTCGATCCAGAGCTTCTCTACAAGCTGCGCTTCTTCCTTCGCGATATTCACAAACTGGAAGACGTAATAGCTGATCCGGCCCACGACGGTCTCTTCGAGAAACGACCGGATTTCCGGATCCCTCATATACGCATCCGCGTCCACGAAGAGCGCATCCATGATGACCTGCGGCCGGACATTCAGAATGGGATTCGCGGATTTGCCGGGCGCGGTGGAGTCACCGACGATGAACTTGTTCTGTATGGGAATCGAAACGCGATACTGGCGGCGGTCGGAAACCATATCGAAGACCGTCGCCAGCGCCAGTGGAGCCTGTGCGCGTATGCGAATCTGGTTCGGCCGCTCGACGAGGACGAAACCGCGTGTCTGGCGATACTCGGTCAGCACCCCGGTTCTCAAGCCGCCGCCGGAAAGGTCCATCGCGACCGTGGCTGTCATTGTACGGATCGCCTTGCTCTTTTCATCGAGCCGCGTCATCAACTCGGAACGGCTCAAAGTCTGGGCGGGCAACGGCCGTTGTTCCTCGGGAACGACTCTTTTCCGTGATATCGAGATGCAGCTCGCCTGAAAGACCGAAAGCAGCAAAAGGAACAGAGCCGCCTTCGATAAATTAAATCGCATTAGGCCTCTAAACTACGCATTCGGTTTTTTTTTATATAAATGAATATCACCACGCTCAACACGATCACTGCCGCGATGGCCATTCCGATTCTGCCGAAGTTCTGTTGAACAAGCTGAATCGCCGCCTCGCCATACGTAACCGCAAGAAAACCCTCTGAAAAATACCGGATTCCGCGGCCGACGGCCACGGCGCCAAGAAACTTCGGCCATGAAATTCCGAACGTGCCCGCAGACAGCACGAAGATCTTGAACGGCGTCGGCGGAGGCAGCAGTGAAGGTATGATCACTGCAAGAACCCCGTATCGCTGATACCACTTCTGGATCTTCAAGAGCCGGTCATTCGCAAACCGCCGGCGCAGGAACGCTTCGCCGCCCTTCCGGCCAACCGAGTATAAAAGAGAACAACCGATCAGCGAACCGAACGTTGTGAGCGCCGCATATTCGATCATGCCGCCGGGATTGTCGATCGAAAACGTCATCAACAGAAGATCGTTCACTTCCGGCAGCGACAGGAACGATGAGTCGCAGATGGCCAGTAACATCAATCCGATTCCACCGTAAGGCAGAAGAGTCTCTCGTAACCAGGCTGCGACCGCTTCAACAATCGGCATAAGTTATTCTAATTCCTCAAGGGATCTCGAAATGGAGGGGATCTCCACAAGCGGATTCAGGCAGCAAGACCCAAGCCGAAATTCTAGCATGCGCCCATAACGTTTGAGTCGCTATATTTGCTCCAACACTGGAGGTTTCCCTTTGGCGCCCCCCCTGGGAGACGCATAGAATAGGCGCATGAAACGAACCTGTTTTGCGTTAGCCGCCCTGCTGTTTCTCGCCTCCGAGGGCTCGTCTCTCCAGAACAGAGACCCCTTCAAGGAAGCCATGCGCCGCGCCGAAAAAGAAGCGAGCGAAAAGAACTTCAACGACCTGAAAGAAGCGGCCAATGGGCTTGCGGTGTTGAGCAAGGAACTGAGCGACGAAGTCGACAAAGGCAGCCAACACGTCATTTCAGCCCGGCTTTTCGACAAAATCGAGAAGATTGAGAAACTGACCCGGCAGATCAAAGACAAGGCCCGGGGCTGGTAAACGGGGTTACCGCGCAAGCGCATCGGTCAGGTCGAGATTGAGCCGGGCCTGCAGCTCAGGCGGCAGTTTCCGCCCCTCGCGAGTGAGGTAAAACACGTCGACCGCACGGGGACCTTCCGTCGTAATCAGCGCCACTTCGATGTTGCATCCGTGCTCGGAAATGACATTGGAGATCCGGTATAACAACCCAAAAGCATCCCCAGCCGCTATTTCCAGGATCGTACAACGCTTCGAAAAGTCGTCGTCAAAATGAATCGCCACTGGAACGACGCCGCGGTTTTGCGCGCGAAAAATGACACTCGTCATTTTTCCCCGCAGAAGTTCGTTAAGGTCGCGAACGCCGAGGATCACATCCTCCAGAACGTTTCCGAACCGCTCCCTCTCCGAAACATTCTTCTGAAAATACCCGCTGGGATCGGCAAACGTAATCAGATCGCAGATCGTGCCGTGACGATTCGAAAATGCCTGCGCGCGCACGATGTTCATCCCGAAATAGGAGAGCACGCCTGTGATCTTTGAAAACAGGAATGGCCGGTCGCCCGTCATCACCAGAACCTCATACAGGCTCTCATTGCGGCCGAGATACATGACCATCGGTTTGCCTTTGAGACTTCGAGAAAGCTTGAAGTGCTCGGCAATCTGAGCCTTCGGCGTATTCTTCAGGTAATGGCGGGGAAACCCATCGAGAAAATCGCGCAGCTCCTGCGGGTGCGTGCCGCGCGGCAGCATCTTGATGATCGTTTCGATGTCTTCCTCAAGCGCAGGCTGTTGCGTGTACTGATCGTCGGCAAGACCCAGCGTGAGGCGGTTGTACGTTTCCACGTAGAGCTGCCACATCAGATCTTCTTTCCACGGAGTGAGCACCTCGCTGTTGACGGCCCTTACATCGGCGTAGGTAAGAAGAGTCAGCATCCGCAGGTACTCGACGTTACCCACCAGTTCCGCAAATTGCTCCGTGACCTGTGGATCACTGAGATCCCGCTTCATGATGACCTTTGACATCTCCAGGTGAGCCTGAACGGCAAAAATGATTCTGTTCGCCTGGTCCTCCGGCAGCTGGAGTCTCTGCAGTATGCCCTTCACCCCCTCGGTGCTGGGATGCACATGGTTGCCTTCGTCATGGCGGTGAGCTTTGCCGATGTCGTGGAACAGGAGCGCCAGGAACAGGAGCTCCGGATTTTCAAGTTCGTTGAGAATCGCGCTGAAACGGTGCTTTGGCGGCAATTCCTCGAGATTGCGAATTGCGATCAACGAGTGCTCGTCCACGGTGTACTTGTGGAAGAAATCGCGGATCACGCGGCAGCGAATCTCCTCAAACTCCGGAAAGATTTTTCCGATCAGCCCGACCTCGTGCATGGAGAGCAGCGTCTCGTAAATACCCTTGCGGTCCTTCATCAACTCAAGCACGGCCCGGCCGGCCGCCACATTGCCGTATAACTGGACATCGGGAGACGCGAGCCTTTTCCTGATCGCGGCAAGCGTTGCCAGATCGAGTTTTGATTTTGTGCGATGCGCCGTCTTGAAGGCATCGAGGATTTCCAGGGGATCGGCAAAGGACGACGGCACAGACACGCGCGCGCTTCCACCCGAGACGGACTCTTCCCAGAGAGCGGCCTGCCGCGCGATCACACCAGCCCGCAGGAAATAGTCGCGCATGAGATTTTCCGGCGCATCGCCGTTGTCGGAAGGCTTGTAGCCCAGTTTTTCCGCTATCTCTTCCTGAAAGTCATAAGAGAGGACATTGAAGTTCCGGCCGGCCTTGAAATGCAGAAAATTCCGGACGCAATGGTGGAAGTCCAGCATCTCCGGCATCGGCGCCTCATGACTCTCCCCGCCCAAACCCTTTTGAAGCCAGCCCGACCAGTGCGCATCTCGCAATCCGCCCGGCGCCTCTTTCAAATCCGGCTCCAGCTGATAGATCGTTTCGCCGAAACGGCCGTAGCGCTGAGCTTTCATCTCGATAAGGCCACGAAGGAACTTATCTCGCGAGCGGCGCAACATGCCGGGCAAAGTCTGCTCTTGAAATTCGACTGCGGCCGCGGCATCGCCCACCAGAAAGCGGCTGTCGAGAAAAGCCGTGTACGATTCCATCTGTTCCGGATCAAACGCCTTGAAATCCGATGAATGACGGATCTGGTGGCCAACGTTGTACGCCAAATCCCACAAGGGGTGCAGCACCGCCTTCACGGTCTCTTCGTCGATGTGATCCTTGAAATAAAAAAGCAGGTCAATATCGGAATGCGGATGAAGGGTGCCGCGGCCGTAGCCCCCAACCGCAAATAATGCGAACGCGGTTGGCGCTTTCCAGCCGTCCCAGATATCGCGGATCACCTGATCCGTCTTCTCGCTGATCGTGCCCTCGATCGGAGTGCGGCCGGGCGCCTCCATGAACCGGGCTTGCAGGTCGTCCATAAAAGATTTCAACTCGGCACGCGTAGTCATGGGTTGACATGGTACCACGCCACTTTTCGATACAAATCCGGAAAGGCGCTTCTCAGCCATCCTTCTCCGATCCCTGTAACCCTAACTTTTATAAGGCGGTTTCCGTCGGCCACGCTGGAACCGGGCGTGCTCTTAGAGGCCCTACCGGAGGAGTACGCTTGAACGAAATTGGCGACATCGAGCTTCGTGTTCAGCCCGATCTGGAAACTGACTATCAGACGCAGTTCCAGCAGGCGATGGCCGACGCGCATGCAGCCCTGGAAAACCAGTACAGAGTTCGAATTGAGAAAGGCATCGAGGAGTCGCGAAAACAACTCAGCGTCGAAATCGGGGAGAAGGTTCGCAAGGAACATGAGGCGGAACTACGCAAGCGCATTGCCCACCTGGAAGAAGTCCGTGGGGAAATCGCCCGCGTTCTTGGCCTCTTGGAGAATTCAACAGCGGAGATCAAGCGAATGGTCGAGGATCCCGCAATCCAGCTGTCACTTATAATGCGGAAAAAAACCGAGCAGAGCGAACTCGGAGCTTACCTGGCCGGACTTCGATACTCGATCGGCGATACAAAGGAAAAAAAACCGGGTCTGGCGGGTGAATTCCCATTTTCGTGCACGCAAATGGGAATTCACCCG
>CAMBFR010000057.1 GCA_945865815.1 Candidatus Sulfopaludibacter sp. SbA3 | reverse complement strand
AACGGCACGGTTGAAGCCCCGATGGCTCCGCTTCCTAGAACACGTACTTCAGCGCAAGCTGCATGATTCGCGGATCACTTGCGTTCAGGATCTTGCCGAAAGTGTTATTCGACAGAACCGTGTTCGGATTGATCGGGTTCACATGGTTCGGCAGATTGAACGCTTCCACCCTGAATTCCAGCGACTGGTTCTCACGAACCTGGAATGTTCGTGTGAGGTTCGTGTTGATCACAATACTTCCGGGGCCGAGAATGTTGCGTGAGCCGAGGTTCCCGTAGGTTCCCAAAGCCGGCTGTGTAAATGCCGCCGGATTGATCCATTGATTGCCGCTCTTGTCGGCGTTCAATGGATCGGCAAGCACCTGGTTGGGACGCTGTTCGGCGGCCACGCCCGTCAGTGCCTGATCCAGACCGGACGTGACATTCAGATAGCTCCCCGAAACCACCCGCAGAATACCGCCGATCTTCCAACCGGTTGCCAGAGCGCGTAATGCCGCGCGTTCGAAGCGCGGAGTGTTGTATACCGTCGACATGTTGAAATTGTGGCGGCGATCCGAGTCGCAATTTCCGCGATTCGCGCCGCGGCGATCCGGGAGCATTGCCCCGCCATTCTGGATAAGCGTTTGCTGGCCGTCGTCTATGCAGTGCGCCCACGTGTAATTCGTATTTAACGTGACGCTCCGGCCGGCCCGGCTCTGGATGGAAACCAGAAGGCCGTTATAGCTCCGGGTTCCCCCATCGTCCGGGTTGACCATGGCGCCGTAGTATCTGCCCTGATCCGGATTCTTCAGAGTTAATGCACGCCTCGCCGCCGTATTCCCGGTAGTGGAACATGTCGTATAGCTGACGCCATTGATGACACAGGGTCCCAGGCCCAGAAATACAGCCGGATTGCCTTCGACGGTGTTCAGGATATGAATGCCCGACGAACCGATATAGTTTGCCGAGACAAGCCAGTCCTCACCGATTTGTCTTTGAACACTGAGGTTCCACTGATTGACGTAGGGCATCCGCAGATTCAGTGGAACATTGACGATCACAGCGGATGGCGGGAACGTGGAGTCCGCGTTGATCGCCAACGGAAATGGATTTCCGCCAGGCTGGCCCAGCCAGGGATCATCAAAACCGCCGGCCGGATTCTGGAGAGCCACGCGCGTTCCCCAGGGCGGCGAGTCGCGAAGTCCATTGAACTGGTACATGTGGGGGTAGTCGTAGAAGATTCCGTATGCTGCTCGTACGGTCATACGCCCATCGCCGCGCGGATCGAAGGCCAATCCCACACGCGGCGCAAAATGCAACCAATGCGAAGGCACAAAACTCTTATGTGTGACGGGAGCATCGCCGGGAAACAGCAGGCCCACAGGGGCCCTATTAAAGACTGTGCTCCGAAGGTTCTGATCATACCAGTCCTGCTGGAAGTGCAGGATCCGCCCTTCCTTGTCCTTCTGCCCCATGAACGGCTCCCATCGAAGGCCGGCATTGATGGTCAACCGTGACGTCGCTTTCCAGGTATCCTGCAAATATGTACCCCAATAATGCTGGCGCGGGTAGTGAGTTGTCACACTGCCCTGGGTAAAGGTGTTCATTCTCCCCAACATCAAATCGCCCAAACCCAGATTGGTGTTTGTTGCTGTAAAAGTGGCGGCTGCACCGGCGAGGGACGTCGCGAGCACGTTAACCATCGTGTAAATGTAGTTTGAACCGATGCCGATTTGATGCGCTCCCTTGACCCAACTTATATCGTTGGAGACCTGATAAACCGTCGAGTTGCCGACGCCAGGAACGAGGTTTTGACTGCCTGCGACGAATGCGCCCGCGACGTTAATCTGCGGCACCTTGGACATGCCCGGCGGAAAGTAGAAATTCCTGACCCCGAGCTCGCCGAAAGTGAAGTAGTCCCGAGGCGTCTTTTCGCCGATGGTTCTCAACACCGTTCCGCGAAACGAATTGACGACATTCTGGCTGAGCAGATAGGTATCGCCAATGACCAGGGATTGGGCTCGGAACTTCCGGTCGGCTTCAGTCGCGGTGATCACACTTTTGCCGTCATAGTTGGTTGGGAGATCCATCCTTGAAAACTCGTAGCGGCCGAAGATTGAGTGCTTATCACTCCATTGGTAGTCGATCTTACTGACGATAATGTGTTCATCGCTGGTGTTATTGGAACCGTAAATGACTTTGCCACAATCGTCGATTGGAGCCGGGAGCCTCTTAACAAGGTTCAGCGCTGCCGGGGAGAACAGGGCCGGAGAAATTCGATTTCCGACGAAAGGCGCTCGGAGTGCGATCGACCGGCCGCCATTGCAGGCAGGAGACGCTACCGCGGTCCAGTCTCCCGCAAGCATAGCCGGAGTGGGCACAAAGGCGGTGAGTTCCAAAGGCGCAGAACGGACGAGAGTACTCTGTATACCGCCAAAGAAGAATAGTTTGTTCCTCATAACAGGTCCGCCAATGACGCCGCCGAATTGATTCCGTTTCAGCGAGTCACGCTTGAGGGCGAATGCGTTGCGCGCGTTCAGAGAACCGTTACGGACAAACTCGAAAAGGCTTCCATGAAATTCGTTGGTGCCCGATTTCGTTATCGCATTTACCGCAGCCGACGAATGTTGACCGTACTGAGCGGGCAGTGCGCTGGTCTCGACCTTGAACTCCTGCAGCGCGTCGGGGAAAGGCAACGGAAGGTTCAAATTGTTGAAAGGATCGTTGTGGGTGCCGCCATCAAGGAGATAAAGCAGCCCGTTGTTCAGGCCGCCGCCCACGGAGATCGATTCCGTGGGATAGTTCCGTCCCGCTGGGGTCTGCGCCAGACCGCCGATCGCAGCGCCCGAGAGCAGAATCAGCTCGGTGACTTGCCGCCCATTGAGCGGCATTTCCAGGACCCGCAGATTATCGATAACTTGTCCGACGCCGGTACTTCGAGTTTCAACCAGCGCCGCGTCTGCCTGTACCTCGATTTGCTCGGAAACCTGGCCCACTTCGAGAATCACGTTGACGGTTGGGTTTGCGCCAACCTGCAACAGAATTCCAGTCTGCACAAATGACTTGAATCCTGGCAGCACGGCCTCCAGCCGATATGGACCAACCGGAAGATTCGGCAATAAATAAGCGCCCGTTTCGTCGGATACCGTGCCGCGAGTTACTCCAGTGTCGGCTTGAGTGACATTCACTTCCACGCCGGGCAAAACGGCCCCGGACTGATCCTTCACCGTGCCACTGATCTGCGCGGTACTTTGCGCAAATACTGCTGAACAGGTTACGGATATGAAGAGCAATCCCAGCAGGACGCCCCGACCGATGCTATGCCTTCCCCTATCTTTCACTTGTCCCCCCTAGAGTAACCACACCGCAAGAATTTGGTAATTTGTCTTGGCGGGATTTTATCCATAAATGCCGAGTTGTCAATGAATTACGACAACTTGGCACAAATCGAGCAAACGGAACAACCGGTACAGCTTAAGCCGCCAATCCCGGCATCATGAATCCCACGCGATCCAAATCCGCGATCAGCGATCTCGATTGCTCGGCCGTTAACTCGACCAGCGGAGGCCGTACGACCGCCCATGCGGAGTCCCCGGCGTAATGAGCGATGGCAGCTTTAAGAGCAGGAATCATGGGGTAGCTGGAAAAGATCCCACGGATGCGGTCCAATTGTTGCTGCTGAACGTCAGCGTCCGTGTTGCGCCAACTCGAATACAATCGCGCGATCGCTCCCGGGTTGGTGTTCGCGGTCGCACTGATGCACCCGACAGCTCCATTTCGCATGCCTTGAAGCAAGAAAGTCTCAGCTCCGGGAAAGACATCAAACCCGCTCCCGGCGAATGCGTCGAGGAACATCTTCGTGTTGTTCCAGTCGCCGGAACTATCCTTCATTCCCGCAACAACGCCGGGATAACGCTGGAGCAGGCGCTCGACAACGTTTCTCGTGATCGGGACCTGCGAGACGGGGGGGATATTGTAGAGATAAACCCGTAACCGCGAGTCCCCAACGCGCTCGATAACCTCGGAAAAGTAACGGTAGAGACCTTCGTCGCTGACCCCCTTGTAATAAAAAGGCGGCAGCATGAGCACGCCGGCGCATCCGAGATGGACTGCATGGGCCGCCAGACGCACGGTATCGGTGATGGCGCAATGGCCGACGCCGGGCATCATCCGGGCTGGATCGAGGCCGGCCTCGATGAGGGCATCCAGCAATTCCGCCTTCTCTTCCACCGATAACGAATTCGCTTCCGAGTTCGTTCCAAATACCGCAAGACCGACGTTCTGCGAAAGCAGCCATCTGCACTGCCGCACAAACCGGTCTTTATCAGGTGAAAGGTCGGACTTGAATGGGGTGACTACGGGCGAAAGCACACCCGTGATTCGTGTGGCAGAAAGCATTAACTCACTCCTCAGCGATCCGTCTCGCGCGTGAATGGGGCACGGGGCTGAAGCCCCGCGCCCACAGGTCTAGTTGGCTTCGTTGTACGCGGAGCGAACCGCCTGCCCCGCATTTCCGGTCCATCCGGGATAGCGGGTTTGAAATTCAGCGGTGATCAATGGTGTTGTTTCGTCGAGGCTCTTCCCTTCGCGCTTCAACGCCGCCACGCGGGTCTGCAGTTCCCGCAGGTAACTTCGATCAATTCCGATCAATGAACCGTCACCCCGATCGCCGTGGGCAGGAATGATGTGGCTGGCACGAAGCGGCTCCAGCTTGTCGTAAGTGCCAAGCCAGGCCCGAACGCTGGCCGCCTGGTTGGCGCCGAAAGCCAGAAACCTCTTGTTCATGACCAGATCGCCGGTAAAGAGCACGCCGTCGCCTTCGACGAAAATGATCGTGTCGCCGTTGGTGTGTGTCGAGCCGCCCATCCACTGCAGACGCACCCGGACGCCACCCAGGTCGAGCATCTTCTCGTTATCGAATATTTCATCCGCCCGCCGTTGTGCGGCGCCCTGCATCAACTCCGTATGCACGGGAGACCTGCCGGAAAAGTTCGGAGCGATTCCCAGTTCGTCCATGTCGCGCTGCTGAGCGCGCGCCCGTATCACTTTTGCAGTGGCCGGGAAGGCCGCTTCTCCAAGCGTATGTTCCGCATGAAAGTGCGTGGCAACCACGAAAATCGGGTTGTTGCCGCGGATCTTCGTCGCTTCGCGCAGGACGGTCTGACCGTTGCGGACACCAAGGCCGGTATCCACGACCAGCGTCGCATTGCTGCCCACGATGATGCCGACATTCGGAACCGCCCCGACATTCCCGTCAGGAATCACATAGACGTGTTCGGAAATCTTCACCGTCGCGTTCTCTTTGATCAGGGGCGGCGGCGCGGCAACGGGCTGCTGGGCGATTACGATCGACGCAGCCAGTAACAGGGTCAACGTAATGATCTTCATACCCAGAGATCCTTCACTCCTCGAATTCCGTTGTCAAAGAATTTCTGGCCCCGGGAATGAATTGGGACAAATTGATACAATTCCTCCCACACAGAAGAACCGATTTTCGGTGCATCATGGACGTTTCCATCAATGCTTTATTCGATCACTGGAGAAGACAATGAGAATGCCACGATTGATTGCAACCGCCGCTCTGTTGACCGGCGCGATTCTTTTGCTCGGCTCATGGACGTTTGCTCAGAGAGACAGCCAGGGTTTCGTACGCGTCCAACCCGAGGACATCAAATGGGTGAAAGAAACCGATGGAAGCGGAGTGGAACGTGCCACTATGGAGGGCGATCCCACGAAACCCGGCATTTACGTGGTCCGCATCAAATTCCCTCCCGGCGTCATGAGCCGGCCTCACCACCATGGCGAAGACCGCTATCTGGTCGTACTGAAGGGCACGTGGTACACCGGGACGGGTGATGAATTCGCTCCGGATAGAACGATTGCGGTTAAGACCGGCGGCTTTATGAAACATCCTTCCGGTGCGCATCATTTCGACGGCGCAAAGAACGAAGAGGTGATACTGGAAATCACCGGAATGGGCCCCAGCACCACCACACGGCTGCGTCCGCAGGATGGCAACTTCGGCCCCTCGCTTCGCAGATAGCGGAGCCATGGGACAAAGGCCCCGATGAACCGAATCGGGGCTTTTTGCACCCCTCGGTCCTTCGCTTGCGCGCTTGTTTCTGAGTCATTTGGCGCCGTTCACTTGACCGGTATTCTATAGCCTTTGAATATAATGTCAGCATGGCACGTGGATGGGAAAGTAAGGCGGTCGAGGAACAGATCGCCGCACGAGAGGCCGCGATTGAGGGATCAAGAAAACCTGCCGCTAACCCCGCAGAGGTTGCGCGCCGCACTATACGAGAGGGGCTGCTCCTTGATCGAGCCCGGACTATAAGCGCGTTGGAGACGGCCAGAGACGAACGGTATCGCACCATGCTGCTGGGTGCGCTTGCACATCTCGATTCCAAAATTGCGGAACTCGAAGGTTAAACGCGTTTCGCCCCTCTGTTCGTTGAGAGTCTTTCAAGGACTGAAAGATCTCCGTTGAGGATGTCTGCGCAATAGCGTCTGGTGAGCGACGCTAAGTGGATCAGGTATCGTTCCTCTTCTGTCAAATCCGGGAAGTCAGAGAAAGACTTGAACGTCGGAAACGGCCCTTCCTTGTGGTACCGGACGATCTCGGCAAGGCTGAACAAATGCGACACATACGGTCTCAGAATGTCCGTGTCCACCTTCACTCCGAAAATAAGATCGACCTCTCCTTTTCCTGACCAGATCTCCACGTAAAGGGTGCTGGAGTCATAACGAACCGGGTCGGCATCCGACGTGAGGCGGAACGGAAAGCCTGTACTCAAAAAACCGAAGTGTTTGTGCGCAAGAGATGCGAAGCCGGACATGCTACGCGGACCGGGTAAACGACTGAATGGCCTGAATGCCCTCAATGCGAGGAGCACGGCTCTTTGGACTGTCCAAACTGAAACTCCTGGCATCCCCCAATTCCTCGCGAATGTATGTTTCCGTCTGCGCGACTGCGGCATTCAGCGCCTTGTCTTTGATCCCGAACGACGCCCACACTATCGATTGCTTTTCCGGATCGTATTCCCACAAGCCTATTAGCCGGCCCCGATCGAGAATCGCGTGGCTTGGAAGGTCCGAAAGACCGCCCGCATCCATCATTGTCTTTTCGCCAAACACCTTGCTGATCCAGTCCTTCTGATCGAGCAGGGTCTTCACGTCCCGGCGGAGCGCCGCAATCGCATCCAGCGAACTCACGAGCGCGTAATGAGGTCTGGCAGGCGGATTGAAAGTTTCGAACCTGTCCCGGTCGTCCTCGAACATGAACCGATCGCTTCCCTTCTCTGCCGGCTCGAGCTTCAACGGATCAACCGCGGCGCGGCTTGCCTTTACGCCAATGCCCGAAAACCACTGGAATTCCGCCAGCGTCGCCGGCCCAATCCACCGAAAGAATCTTCGAGCAAGTTCGACGAAAGCGTCTTCCCCCGAAAGCTTGAATTGGCTTAGCGGATTAGGCCGCCATAGTGCGTAGTGGTATCGCTGCCGATCCAGCAGAGTCAGATACGGACCGGCGCCTCCTACCAATCGGGCCCATCCTGAACGTTCCAACACCGAACCGGGCGACGCGCCCGCCAATGATCCATCCAGGCCCTGCCGATGCGCCCACCAGGCTCGAAGCTTTGTATTGTCCATGCCGGCCATATCCACTACCGGCGAATTTCACTCATCAGCGCGTGCATGTTCTGATCCGGATCACGAAAAAAAGCCATCCAGACCTCACGATCCGGCAGCTTCGCAATCAAGTGCGGCTTTCCTTCAAATGCCACTCCACGAGAACTCAGCGTCTCAAAGGCAGACTGGATATCGTCCACGCTGAAGTAGAGGACGGAACTGTGCTTCTGGAACTCCTGATCCTGTGGCTGATCGAGAAGCAGGCGTACGCCATCGCAGTCGAAGAACGCGAGGCTGGGTGGCGCCTGAAACAGGAATCGAATACCGAGTGTATCGCGATAGAAACTGATGGCCCTCTCAAGATCTCGAACGGGCAGGGCGATCTGACCTATCCTTGAAAGTCCGAATGCGGAACCGGACGTGGTGTTCACGACTGCATTCCTCCTCCCGTGAGGTGTTTGATTTTTATATGCTAATATAGCCGTTTTATCATCTATGGAAAATCCCACTCCGGAAGCCGCGCCATCACTGGATTTCATTCGGGCCAAGGTGGCCGAAGACATCAAGGCCAATAAGAACGGGGGCCGCGTGCACACACGGTTTCCTCCCGAACCCAATGGCTACCTCCACATTGGGCACGCCAAGGCAATGTCCCTGAATTTTTTCATCGCCGAAGAGAACAACGGACTGTGCAATCTTCGCTTCGACGACACGAACCCCAGCAAAGAGACCGTGGAATTCGAGCAGTCGATCATGCAGGACGTCCGATGGCTCGGATTCGACTGGCAGGATCGCCTCTTTTACGCCTCCGACTATTTCGAAAAGTTGTATGAGTATGCCATTCAACTTATTCGAGACGGCAGGGCATACGTGGACGACTTATCGCCGGACCAGATTCGGGAATACCGCGGAACACTGACTGAGCCCGGCAGGAACAGCCCGTTCAGAGATCGCCCTGTCGAGGAGAATCTCGATCTGTTCGCTCGAATGCGCGCCGGAGAATTTGACGAAGGACAGCGTATTCTTCGCGCCAAAATCGACATGAGTTCCGGCAACATCAACATGCGGGATCCGGCCCTGTTTCGAATCAAGAAAGAGGAACATTACCGGGCCGGAAACAAGTGGTGCATATACCCCATGTACGATTTCGCGCATCCGATCTCCGATGCACTGGAGGGTATTACGCACTCGCTTTGCTCGCTCGAGTACGAAGACCACCGGCCGCTGTACGATTGGTTCCTGGAAAATCTGCCTGTCCCGTTTCGTCCCGTTCAGATCGAATTTGCCCGGCTGAGTCTCAGTTACACGGTAATGAGCAAGAGAAAGCTGCTGACTCTGGTTCGGGACGGGCATGTACGCGGCTGGGACGATCCCCGGATGCCGACGCTCAGCGGCTATCGCCGCCGCGGCTATACGCCGGCGGCGATCCGGAGTTTCTGCATGACGGTCGGCGTTGGCGCCAAGCGAAATGTAGTCCTGGATGTGGCAATGCTGGAGCATGCGATCCGTGAGGACCTCAACAAGCACGCTCCGCGCGCGATGGGCGTGCTGCGGCCACTCCGTGTTGTTATTGAAAATTACCCCGAGGGCCAGGTTGAAGAACTCGATGCGGTAAACAATCCGGAAGACCCGGGCATGGGTACGCGGAAGGTTCCGTTTTCGCGTGTCCTCTATCTCGAGCGTGATGACTTCCGCGAAGATCCACCGAAACAGTTCTTCAGGCTTGCGCCTGGGCGGGAAGTCCGGTTGCGTTACGCGTACTTCATCAAGTGCAAGGATGTCATTAAGGACGGTAACGGCAACATCTCGGAACTTCGATGCACGTACGACCCGGCAACACGCGGCGGAGATTCACCTGACGGCCGCTCGCCAAAGGCGACACTGCACTGGGTTTCAGCAGACCATTCGCTTCCTGCAGAGGTTCGCCTGTACGACCGCCTGTTCAACAAGGAACGGCCGGACGATGATGAAGACTACACCACGTCCCTGAACCCTCAATCCCTCGAGGCGGTAAAGGATTGCCGGGTGGAACCGCACCTCGGACCCGCTAAACCAGGAGACCGGGTGCAGTTTGAACGGATTGGCTATTTCTGCGTGGATCCCGACTCTGCGCCGGGAAAGCTGGTCTTCAATCGGACGGTCACACTTCGCGATACCTGGGCGAAGATTGAAAAGAAGAACGCCCGGCCCTAAGACGGCGCTTCTCAGGGTTTGATCCCAACGAAAATCTCACGGTCCCACGGATCCGGCTGCATTCGCGCCGTGAATCCCACATCCGTCAACAACCGCAGCCATTCATTTCGCGGGAATATTCCGAAAACGTGTGTTTCGCTTTCCACGTGCACCGGCGCCGTGCGGGGCTCGCGCATGAGATATACAAAATCTACCGTGTAAGTCGTGTCGCTCGGGTCGGGATCGAACGTCCACTCGAAGTAGCGAATGCTGCGCTCTTCGCTGTCGTGGCCGCCATGTGTGGTCAACGAAACAAAGGTTTCGCGAACCACATCGGGAAAGAGCAAGGCGACGCCGCCCGGCTTGCAATGGATGAAGGCCGTTTCCATCACCTTGCGCAGATCGGCTTCAGAGGTCATATACATGATCGCGTCGTGGACGAAGACGCCGTCGAATACCCGGTCAAGACGAAGACTGCGCATATCGCCGAGAATGTGCTCGCACTCCGGGTTCAGCCGGCGGCTGACATCGAGCATTGGTTTCGATAGATCGGCCAGCGTCAACTGGAAGTGAGTCTTCAAGTGAGAGGCATTGTTTCCGCCACCGCTCCCGAGTTCCAGCACCGTATGTGGAGCTACTGGACCGGCTTCGAGGAGCATCTTCCTGGCAAAGTCTGCTTCCTCCGCATAGTCGGCGGGGGCCGAAAGCAAAGGCCACCAGGAAGCAAGGTCGTCGTAGAGCTTTGCTGTTTTACGTGCGGACGGCATGGCCGTAGGCGGTCAGCGCCTGAACTGCAGTATCGAGTTGCTCTTCCTTCACGAGCATGTAGTCGGTTTCGTGGGTGGCGATGGGGAAAATACCGACACCGGCATTCGCAAGCGGTTCTGCAACCGAAGCAATGATACCGAAGAGCCCAAAATCGAGCGGCCCTTCAAATCTGAAAGCCCGCCAACCGCTTGCGCCACGAACGTCACTCGGCAGGTATTTTTCGGAACAGACAATCGACAATTCATCGTGTGCCTGGGTCAGCGACCAGAATTCTCCCTGCATGGCCCATTGGGGCGGCGGCGTCCCGGGGTCCAGCCTGCACACGGCATATCGATCATCCAACAGCGTTAGTGTCAGCAGTGCAAGCGGCATTGTCATCCTCCTCAATAGTAACAGGGGTCGCGCTTAAGGCAGCGTCTCAGACCACTTGGCGATGCTGCCGGACTCGCCTACAGCCCAGCCCGCGGCAAGGCTCGGAAGAAAGCTGGTTGCGTGGTAGCCGGCAGAATCGATGCTGGCCCACGAGTTGGCCCCCGGAGCCAGGTAGTCCGAACCGGAAGGCCCCACGGCGAGCAGCCCCACACGGCCTTCACGGGAAATGTAACTGACAGCTGAGCGATATCCTGGAAGGCTCGGACCAGGAATCCAGGTCTGCCCGCCATCTGCGGTTCGGGCAAAATTCGCGCCCGACTCTCTCTCCTTCAAGTAATCGCCGCCCACGATTGCACCATCGAGAGCATTGAAAAACGCTATGGAATAGATTCCGGAAGATGGGCTTCCCCCGGCAATGGGAGTTGCGGCAGCGGACCACGAGCGTCCGCGATCCGTAGACCGTAACACTCGCGAGGCGGAGCCGCCAGTGCCGATCCAGGCGTGATCGGCGCCGAACACGCTCACACATGTGCCGCTTGCGGCGAAGGCCGCTTCACCCGGCAGGGCCGCCGGAATGTTCTCTCGCGGCACCTCATTCCAGGTAGCGCCCGCGTCCGTCGTACGAATTATGAGAAATTTGCCATCCACCGGATCGCTGAATGCGACTCCACTGTTGGCATCCCAAAACGCAAAACAGTCGAAAAATGCGGCAGGATTCGTGTTCCTGAACTGAAGCACCCATGTAAGCCCCCCGTCAGCCGTCTTGTAGATGCGGGATTTCTCACCCTCGCCGATGCTCAACAGATATGCAGTATCTGCGTCGAAGGCGTGAACGTCGCGGAAGTCGAGGTCTTCCGCTTCAGGCACCAGGGACGACCTCCAGGTCTTGCCGCCGTCGATTGTCCGGCCAAACGTGCCGTTGTTCCCACTCACCCAGACCACAGACTGGTTGACCGCATGCACGCCACGAAGCCGGGCCATGATGCCGCTCGGCTGTGTAGACCACTGCGCCAATGCGAAGCCTGTATCGACTGTCGCAACGAGTGCGCAGATTACGCCACAAATAGCAGCTTTCATTTACCGGGTCTTCATGAACGCTTCAACTTCCTCGACTGTGCGCGGGACTCTGGCGGAAAGATTTTTCAGGCCGGACTCGGTGAGTATAAACGAGTCCTCGATGCGAATGCCGATGTCCATGTACTTCTGAACAGCAGGACGGACTTTCGCGATGAACGCAGCGTTTTCCCTCGTGTCGGGAAGATTGTCGAGCGCAGACTCGCGAATGTAGATGCCTGGCTCAATGACAAACGCCATGCCTGGAGCCAGGGGGCGGCCCATTTCACCCACGTCGTGTACGTCCATTCCAATCCAGTGATTGGCGCCGTGCGTATACCACAGCCTGTACTGGTCACCGGACACATCCGTAATCAATCCAAGTTTCAGAAGGCCCTGCTTAATGACTTCAACGGTCTTCTGATGGATGTCCGCGAGCCTGGCGCCGGCCCTTGCCACCTTCATGCCTTCGGCCTGCGCCTGCAGCACAAGGTTATAAATGTCCTTCTGCGCTGTGGTGAACGTTCCGTTGACGGGATACGTGCGCGTAATGTCGACCGTCATGTACTTATAGTGAGCCGCCGCATCGACAAGCACCAGGTCTCCCGACTCCATTCTTCGGCTCGACTTGCTGTAGTGCAGCGTCGTTGCATTGGGCCCGCTGCCCACTATGGATGGATAACCCCAGTCGAACGCGCCATTCTTCTTGTACACATACTCGATCGCCGCCTCCACTTCATATTCGTATGCGCCCGGCCGCGCGGCCTTCATGCCGGCCATGTGCGCTTCGCTTGAAATGTTGCCGCTCTCTTCGAGAATCTTCTGCTCGTAAGCAGTCTTCAATTGGCGCAGATCGCGCAAAACAGGCGTGGCATCACTTGCCGTAAATCCAAAAAACCTCTCCCGGAGTTTGTTGACGAATTGATAGTTGACCGGCAATTCGCCTGAAACACCCGGGCCCGGCGTGAGCAGCAGGTGGAGTGTGGCCCGGTTGTCCTTTAGGGCGCTCGCAAATCTTGCGTACTCCTGCGATGCGGCAGGAGCCGCGTAGGGCCGGCCGCTGAAAATCGCTGCAAGGAACGCCTCGAAATCGGTAGCCAGGTAAACCGTCGCAATTCCGCTTTCCTGAGTCGCCTCGTTACGGCTGAGCAGGCGTCCTTCCCAGTGTTCGCGAACAGCATCACGAGGCTTTATAAAGAGAATTTCTTTCCGCTCAGCGTTGCCCGGCATGAGAACCAATACTGTTTCTTCCTGGTCAAGGCCGGTCAGGTAATAGAGATTGCTATCCTGCCGAAACTCGTAGTCTACGTCGCCCGAGTACTGTTTGACCGGAGCGCTCCACAGGATGAGCATGGACTCGGGAGTCAGTCTCTCCATCACCCGGGCCCGCCGCGCCTTCAGGTCATTCTGCAATTCCTGGCCTGAAACCGGGCCTGCCATCACTGCGATCAGTGCGGCGATCAGGATTGGATATCTCACTGGGTTGATCCTCCTGGAATGCTGAAGGTGGACGCCCGATCATCCTTATGCGGCACGAACGGACCGTCTACAAACCGAAACTTGACTGTGTATGTTGCAGGCTTGCCCTGCATTGTGGCCATTGTCTGAAACGCGGCTGATCCCTGCGGCTCGATCTGCCGGGGCTCGACCTGCGCCTCCAGAGTTTGCGGAAACCTGCCCGAAGTATCGATCACATCCACCACGACGGAAATTCCGCTTACGGTAAAATCCGTGCGGTTGCCCACGGTACCGCGAACAATGACCGCGTTGTCCGTAATTTCATGTTCGAGACTCTTGAGTGAAAGGGGCTGCGCGCCATCGGGCGCCAGGGGAATCATGGCCTGCAGGTACAGATCGTCCATGGGCAGCAGGTAAGACGAGACATCGGTTGCCATCGTCATGATGATGAATCCGACGACAATCAGGGCCGCGATGCCACCGTAAATCCGGGCATTATTCTTTCCCGCGCCTGAGAAAGTGAGGTCGACCTGAAATTCGTCTTTTTCGGGATCGGGCATAATTGTGTGTTGGAATCATATCAAAAAGAGAAGGCCGGAGAATTTCAACAGAGGAAGAAAATTCTTTTGCTCCAAGAATCCTTCGTCCTGAAATTCTCCGGCCCTCTCCTGTCAAAGAATGAGCGGCTTATTTCTTATCTTCTTTGTCTTCCTTACCCGCCTTCTTGGTTTCCTTGCCTTTGGCCTTATCCGCTTTCTCCGCCTTCTTCACTGCAAGCTCGCTGCCGAGTAACTCAATGATCGCCAGATCGGCGCCATCTCCTTTGCGGTTTCCGAGCCTGATGATGCGGCTGTAACCGCCTTTGCGGTCCGCAAAACGGGGGGCGATTGTATCGAACACTCTCTTGGCTGCGCTTTCCTTCAGCACGTAGGCCATAACCTGACGTCGAGCATGAAGGCTGTCCTGCTTGCCCAGCGTGATCATTTTCTCAGCCAGGGGCCTCACTTCTTTGGCTTTCGGAAGCGTCGTCATCAGCCGCTCGTGTTCGAGCAGCGATGTCACCATGTTCCGCAGCAGCGCCCTTCGGTGCGTGCTGTTGCGGCTCAGCTTCCGATTTGTGTTTCTGTGTCGCATGTCATTTCCTCGTTAAACGGCCTGGTCCGCGGACTCCCGTTTGATTGGCCGGCCCGCATCATCCATCTTCATGCCCAGCTCGAGACCCATGTGGGAAAGAATCTCTTTGATCTCGTTGAGCGACTTGCGGCCGAAGTTCTTGGTCTTAAGCATCTCGGCTTCGGACTTCGTGACAAGCTCGCCTATTGTGCGGATATTGGCATTCTTCAGGCAGTTGTATGAACGTACCGACAGTTCCAGTTCGTCGACAGACTTGTTCAGGTGCTCGAGAACAGCATCCTGCCGGATTTCGGCCGGTTCCTCGACGGTCTCTACCTTCTCTTCGAACTGAATGAAGATCTGCATATGATCCTTGATCAACTTTGCGGCAAGACCCAGGGAATCCTGGGGCGTAATGGATCCATTCGTCCAGATTTCGATAGTCAGTTTGTCGTAGTCGGTAACCTGACCCAGACGCGCCGCCTCAACGTAGTAGTTCACTTTGCGTACAGGCGAATGAACCGAATCGACCGGAATGTATCCGATACCGAGATCTTCGTCGAAGTTCCGGTCGGCTGAAACGTAGCCTCGCCCGTTCTGGACGCGCATCTCGATCTGCAGCGAACCGCCTTCGCTGACCGTGCCGATGTACACATTCTTGTCGAGAATTTCGACAGAAGCGTCGTGCTCGATCTGACCGGAGTTGTATGAGCCCGGCCCGGAGGCTTTCAGGTATATGGTCTTCGGCTCGTCGCCATGCATCTTCAGGGGAATCTGCTTGAGATTGAGGATGATGTCGGTGGCATCTTCGACGGCGCCCGGAATCGACGAAAATTCATGCAGAACGCCTTCGATCTTGATGGCGGTAATCGCAGCGCCTTCAATCGAAGACAGCAATACGCGACGGAGCGCGTTACCAATCGTGGTGCCGAAGCCACGCTCAAACGGCTGGGCTGAGAACTGGGCGTACTGGTCCGTGGCCGGCGGATCGCTGACAACGGTTAATCTCTTTGGTTTTTGAAAACCTTTCCACAGCATCTAATTTGTCCTCGATAAGCTTATTTAGAGTACAACTCCACAATCATTCGTTCCTGGATGGGCAGGTTCACGTCTTCGCGCTTCGGCAGACCCAGGATCTTGCCCGTCACAACTTCCGCGTTGAGTTCGAGCCAATGAGGTGTACCGCGGCCGCCAACCAGTTCCAGGGCGCTAACAACCTGCGGATTCTTTTTCATTTTCTCTTTCACGCTGATTTCATGGCCAACGGTAACCTGGAACGAGGGAATGTTCACTTTCTTGCCGTTGACGAGAACATGCCCGTGACGCACGAACTGTCTTGCCTGAGCGTGGCTGGTGGCAAAACCGAGGCGTACCAGAACGTTGTCCAGCCGTCTTTCAAGGTGAGCAAGCAGGTTCTCACCGGTTACGCCCTTCTGTCGCGCCGCCTTTTCAAAGTAGGAGCGGAACTGGTTCTCCAGAATGCCGTAAATGCGCTTTACTTTTTGCTTCTCTCTCAACTGGAGGCCGTAACCAACGATCTTCGCCTTTCGGCCGCTTCCGTGCTGTCCCGGGGGAAAATTCCGCTTTTCGATGCCGCACGACGGCTTGAAACAGCGCTCTCCCTTGAGGAACAGCTTCATTCCTTCTCTGCGGCACAGACGACATACAGGTCCAGTGTATCTAGCCAATGTTTGCTTCTCCTTAAACCGATCCCGTGGATGCTCTGAGCCGCATCCACGGATCGTACTGTTAAACTCGACGTCTCTTTGGTGGACGGCACCCATTGTGCGGGATCGGTGTCACGTCGCGAATCGCGCGGATTTCCAGGCCGGCCGTCTGCAGCGCGCGGATGGCCGAATCACGGCCCGAACCGGGCCCCTTGACGCTCACTTCAACCGAACGCATGCCCACTTCACGAGCCCTGTTGGCAGCCGTGACGGCGGCCTGCTGAGCGGCGAAAGGCGTGCCCTTCCGCGAACCCTTGAAGCCGAGCGATCCCGCGCTCGACCAGCAGACGACATTTCCTTCGAGGTCCGCGATCGTCACAACCGTATTGTTGAACGTCGCCTGAATATAGGCGACGCCGCTGGGTACGATCCTTTTCTCTTTTTTCTTCGCGCCTTTTTTCTTCGGCTGGGCCATTTATCTCTCCGAAATCTTCTTAAGTTTTAGCCGCTGCCTTCTTGCGAACGGCGATTGCGCCACGCCGCGGCCCCTTGCGCGTACGTGCGTTGGTGTGAGTACGCTGACCGCGAACAGGCAGTCCTCTTCGATGCCGGAATCCACGATAAGACCCGACCTCCATCAAGCGCTTGATGTTGACGGATATCTCTTTGCGCAGGTCACCTTCGACGCGGTGCTGCTCTTCGATAACCTTTCGAATCTTGTTGATCTCGTCGTCGTTCAGCTCGCGGACTTTCGTATCCACGCTCACGCCGGCGGAGCTGAGAATGTTGTTCGCCTGTGTTCGCCCAATGCCGTAGATGTACGTGAGAGCGATCTCGACTCGCTTGTTCGGCGGAAGGTCGACGCCAGCAATACGGGCCATTAGGACACCTCCTCCACATTTCGAATTGCGAATTGTGAACTTCCAATTTGAAAAATCATTATCCCTGCCGCTGCTTGTGCTTCGTGTTGACGCAGATCACGCGGACCACGCGCTTCCGGTGCACGATCTTGCACTTGTCACAGATCTTTTTTACCGATGCTCTAACTTTCATAATTGCCTCAAACCAATTCGAACTTCGCAGTTCGCATTTCGAAACTACTTGTATCTGTACACGATCCTGCCGCGAGTGAGGTCATAGGGCGACAACTCGACAGCCACCTTGTCGCCGGGAAGGATGCGAATGAAATTCTTTCGCATTTTCCCCGAAATATGCGCCAGCACCTGATGCTTGTTCTCCAATTCCACCCGAAACATTGCGTTCGGCAGAGGCTCGACTACGGTCGCGATGACCTCGATGGCGTCTTCTTTAGGCAAACTTCGCGTCCCTTCCCTTGGAAGCCGGCGTCATGGGCGCGAGCGTTCCTACCAACGAAAGAATCTCCTCGGTAATCCGGGTGATCGGCTGCGAACCGTTCACCTGGTGATAGACACCGGCCTTCCGGTAAAACTCCACCAGGGGATAGGTCTGTGCTTGATAAGCCCGGAACCGCTCGCCGATCAAGTGCTCCTGATCGTCTGAGCGATGGACCAACCTATTACCGCATCGGTCGCAGACGCCTTCCTGCTTTGGGATCCGGCTGTGGACGTTATAAATATCGCCACAGTTCGAACAAAGCCAGCGTCCCATCAGCCGGTCGGTCAGCTTCGCGGTGTCGACAGCGATTTCGATCACAAACAGCTGATCGTCACCGGGCATCTGCCGATTGAAGCTTTCGGCCTGCTGGACCGTTCGAGGATACCCATCGAGAATGAATCCCTTCCGGCAATCCTCCTGCTGGATCCGATCGGCAACAATGCCGTTAACAATGTCGTCACTGACCAACTCCCCCGCTTCCAGTTTCTGCTTGGCCGCAAGACCCATCGGCGTATTCCGTGCAATCGCGTCACGAAGCACGTCCCCGGTAGAGATCTGCGGAATACTCAGTTCCCTCATGATGGATCGCGCCTGCGTACCCTTACCGGCGCCGGGAGCCCCAAGCAAAATCACGATCCTGCGGCTCAACCTCTCCTCCCCCGAATGCGGCCCTTTTTGAGGAAACCGTCGTAGTGACGCATGATCAACTGCGATTCGACCATCTGAATAGTGTCCATTGCCACGCCAACCACGATCAGCAGAGAGGTGCCGCCGAAGTAGAAGTTCACTTGCAGTCCCTGCGTAACGAAGGCAGGAAGGGCAGCATCGAGCCCAGGTCCTATCCACGGGATATTCTGGACATGGAATCCAGTAATGATGAACTCAGGAATAAGGGCAATAATCGCAAGATAGAGAGCGCCGACAAGAGTAATTCTCGTAAGAATCGAATTCACGTAGTCCGCTGTGCGTTTTCCAGGCCGAATGCCGGGAATAAACCCGCCGTACTTCCGCATGTTGTCCGCGACTTCATTGGGATTGAAGATGATCGACGTATAGAAGTAGCAGAAGAAGATGATGCCGCCAATGTAGAACACGTTGTACAGCGGCTCCCCGAACTGAAGGGCCGATGTCACGGCGCTCAGAAAACGGTTCTCCGTTACGACCAATCCAAACGTCTGCGGAAACGTCAGAATCGACGACGCGAAAATGACAGGAATAACTCCGCCCGTATTAACACGCAGCGGCAGATGCGTCGATTGGCCGCCGAGAACCCGCCGGCCGACCACGCGCTTCGCGTACTGCACCGTAATCCGGCGCTGAGCTCTCTCGACGAGCACGATGAAAGCCACGACCCCGACCATCATTGCGATGAGGACCAGAAGCGTCAGGACGCCCCATTGATTGGTGCTGACCCTCTCGTACATCTCGCTGATCGCGGAGGGCAACCCGACCACAATTCCGGCGAAGATGATGAGCGACATCCCGTTGCCGATACCGCGTTCGGTAATCTGCTCACCCAGCCACATAATGAAAGCCGTACCAGTGGTCAGTGTCAGCATCGTCATCAATACGAACCCAACACCGGGATTGATAACGAACTGTCCCTGCCTCTGGAGAGCCACGGCGATGCCCAGACCCTGAACGAGGCTGAGAACCACGGTGAGATACCGGGTGTACGTGGTGATTTTTCGGCGGCCCAGTTCACCCTCTTTGGACAGCTTCTCCAGGTACGGCCAGACGACCGTCAGCAACTGCAAAATGATTGATGCCGTGATGTACGGCATGATTCCCAACGCGAAGATTGTCAACCGCGACAGGTTTCCACCGCTGAACAGATCAGCAAACCCCAACACGGTGCCTTGACTTGCCGCAAAGAACGCAGCGAGGGCTTCCGAGTCGATTCCCGGCGTCGGAATATGCGCCCCGATTCTGTAAACCGCCAGCAGTCCGAGCATGAACAGGATGCGTTTGCGGAGATCCGGTATGCTGAATATGTTTTGAACCGCTTCAATCACTGGGATATCACCTCGCAGGCGCCTCCGGCCTTAGTGATTTTTTCGCGAGCACCTTCCGTAAAATAATGGGCAGACACTGTGAGCGCGCGGTCGATCTGGCCGTCTCCCAGGACGCGCAAGCCGTACGAGGCAACCTTCCGGATAAGCCCAGCCGCGATCAACTCCTCAGGCCCGACCTTCGATCCCTTGTCGAAGCGGGACAGGTCGCTGACATTAATGATGGTGGTTTCCCGTTTGAAATCGGCGTTGCTGAAACCACGCTTCGGAACGCGGCGATGCAGCGGCATCTGACCGCCTTCAAATCCCCGCTTCGAGTGGCTACCCGAACGGGACCACTGGCCATTGTGTCCGCGTCCCGCGGTTTTTCCGTGACCCGAACCAGGGCCGCGCCCGATCCGCTTCCGCTTGTGCGTCGATCCCGGATTTGGTTTTAAAGAATGAACTCCGCTCATATGAATTCCTTTGCTGGGTCTATCCTAAGATCCGCACAAGATGCGGCACTTTGGCAATCATGCCCCGGATTGCCGGCGTATCGGCCACGTCCCTTGTCGAATTCAGCTTGTTGAAGCCCAGGCCCTTTACGACAAGCTTCTGCTGCTCATTAAAGCCGATTGAGCTTCGGTAGTACTGGATCTTGAGCTTTTGCGAACCCGATGCCTTTTTCTTGCCTGCCATTTTTCAATTACCCCAAAATCTCTTCGAGAGACTTGTCACGAAGACGCGCAACATCCTTCGGATCCTTCAGGCTTCGAAGGCCCTCAAACGTAGCCTTAATCACATTGTGCGGATTGGAAGTTCCGATGGACTTCGTCAGGATGTTCGACACGCCCGCGGCCTGCATCACCGCGCGAACGGCTCCGCCAGCGATAATTCCTGTTCCCTCAACTGCGGGTTTCAAGAGCACTCGTCCAGCCCCGAACAATCCCATCACCTGATGGGGAATCGTATTGTTGGTCAACGGAACCTTGATGAGATTCTTCTTGGCAGCTTCAATCGCTTTTCGAATGGCCTGCGGCACTTCCTTCGCTTTTCCGCTTCCGTACCCGACGTGACCGCGTTCATCGCCAATCACAACAAGGGCGCTGAAACTCAGGTTCTTACCGCCTTTCACGACCTTCGTGACGCGGTTGATGGAAACCACGGTATCTTTCAGTGCAAGCTGTGCTGCATCAATACGTTGAGTGATCAATTGGAACTCCTAGTCAATTTCACGATCAAAACTTCAATCCCGCCTCGCGAGCCGCTTCCGCCAGCGCTTTAATTCGCCCGTGATAGAGATAGCCGCCCCGATCAAAGAGGACTTTTTCAACTCCTTTGTCGAGCGCTCGCCTGGCGACGATCTTCCCGACTGCCTTTGCAGCCGCAACGTTGCCGCCACCCTTGGCAAGCTCGCTCTTCGTCTCCGGATCGAGAGAAGAGGCCGCAGTTACAGTTTCGCCTTTCGCATCGTCGACTATCTGCGCGTAGATATGCTTGCTGCTGCGAAATACGCACAGGCGCGGCTGCGATTCGGTTCCGCTGAGGCGCTTGCGAATCCGCTTGTGAATTCGCAGGCGCACCACATTTGAGTCTTCTCTGGGCATGACTACTTACCTCCGGCCTTTCCAGCCTTCTTCTTGAGCCGTTCGCCCGTAAAGCGAATGCCTTTCTGCTTGTACGGATCCGGTTTCTTGAGCGCCCTCATGTTCGCGGCGGTTTGTCCCACAAGCTGCCGGTCGACGCCTGTAATCACCAGGTGCGTCTGCTTGTCAACGGACACGTTTATCCCCGGAGGAAGCGGGTACTCGACCGGATGCGAAAAGCCGAGCGTGAAGACGACGGAATTCTTTTTCGCTTCGGCGCGATATCCAACACCGACAATATCCAACTCGCGGGTAAATCCGTCGGTAACGCCGCGCACAGCATTGGCGACAAGCGCTCTGGCCAGCCCGTGAAACGCACGCTGCTGCCCACTCTCGTCCGAACGGATGGCGACGAGTTCCTTATCCTTCTTTTCCCACCGGATACCCGGGGGGACCAGGCTCGTGACCGTCCCTTTAGGCCCTGTTACGACAAGCGTATCGGGCCTGATATCGATCTTTACCTTATCCGGCACCGGTACAGGCTTCCTACCAATCCTCGACATTTTCCTGCGCTCCTAATATACGTTGCAGAGAAGTTCGCCGCCGTAGCCCTGCTTGCGCGCGTCTCTTCCAGTCATCACGCCGTGCGACGTTGTTACGATGCTTATGCCAAGACCACCGAGGACCTTCGATATCTCGTTCCTGGCGACGTAGACTCGGCAGCCGGGCCGACTCACCCGGTCTATCTTCGAGATAACGTTTTCGCCCCTTGGTCCGTACTTCAAGAACACCGTCAGAAAGCTCTTGCCGCCTTCTTCGCTGGACTTGTAGTGCGAAACGTAGCCTTCCTCTTTCAAAATCCGCGCAACCTCTATCTTCAGTTTCGAGGCCGGCATCTCGACCTTCTGATGCTTGCTCTGAACACCGTTTCGAATTCGGGTGAGCATGTCTGCAATCGGATCTGTCATTTTCGTAGAACCTCTCTGGCGAATTCCGCCGCCACTACCAGCTCGACTTGATCACGCCCGGAACTTCTCCCGCGAGCGAGAGCTGCCGGAAGCAGATCCGGCACAGGTCGAACTTCCTGAGAAAGGCGCGCGGGCGGCCGCAGCGTTTGCAGCGGCTGTGGTAGCGAACCGCGAATTTCTTCTTCTTTGCTTCCTTCGCAATTGCCGAAGTACGAGCCATTAAATTCTCCTATTGCTGTCTGAACGGCATCCCGAGTTGCTTGAGCAGCTCGCGAGCTTCATCGTCTGATCTGGCTGTGGTGACGATAGTCACGTTCATGCCGCGGATCTTGTCGACCTTTGCGTAGTCAATTTCAGGAAAGATCAGCTGATCGCGCAACCCGAGCGTGTAATTACCTCTGCCATCGAATGACCGCGTGGACACGCCGCGAAAATCTCGAACCCGAGGCAGGACGACGCTTGTCAACCGGTCCAGAAACTCGAACATGATTTCGCCACGCAGGGTCACTGCCGCACCGATCGCCATGTTCTGGCGCAACTTGAAATTGGCGATCGATTTCTTCGCCTTCGTGGTGACAGGCCGCTGGCCGGCGATGCGCGCCAACTCGTCGACTGCCACGTCCATGATCTTCGCGTTGGCGACGGCTTCGCCGAGTCCCATATTGATGACGATCTTCTCCAGCTTCGGCACCGCCATAATGTTCCCGTAACTGAAGTGCTTCATCAGGGCCGGCACGATCTCCTTGCCATACCGGACACGCAGGCGGTTGGGTTCCTTGGGGCCCTTGGGCCGCTCCGCCTTGCCCTTTTCCCTGGGAGCGGCTTCCTGCGCCGCGCCGCCCTTCTTTTCCTTCTTTTCCGTCTTTTCCGTCTTTTCTTTCTTACTCACAGTTCGGTTCCTCGTCTGTTTCTTGACGGCTGCGCCCTATCGGGCTTGCATTCGCAGCGGCTCAAGTTCACTCAATCGCGTTACCGCACCTGCGGCACACTCTGACTGTGTTTCCCTCGGCAAGAATTTTCTTCCCGATCCGGGTGTGCTTGTTGCAGTTCTTGCACATGATCGCGACGTTCGAAATATGAATCGCCGCTTCCTTCTCGACAATGCCGCCCTTGATGTTGCGCTGCGGGTTCGGACGGGTGTGCCGCTTGATCATCTGAATCCCTTCGACCACCACTCTTTCCTTGGTCGGATTCACGATCAAAACGCGGCCGGTCTTGCCCCGGTCCTTGCCGCGAAGAATCAAAACCTGATCGTTCTTCTTTATCGGGGGAATAGGCATCAGATCACCTCCGGAGCGAGCGAAACGATCTTCATGAACTTCTTATCGCGTAATTCCCGGGCAACCGGGCCGAAGACGCGCGTGCCGATCGGTTCATGATCGTCGTTGATGAGAACCGCTGCATTTTGATCGAACCGGATATAGCTTCCGTCCTTGCGGCGTTGCTCCTTCTTCGTGCGCACGATTACGCATTTCACGACCGATCCCTTCTTCACGTTGCTGTCCGGGCTGGCTTCTTTTACCGAAGCGGTGATGATGTCGCCAAGACTGGCCTTTAAGCCTGTCGACCCACCGAGCGGCAATATGCACGACAACCTCTTCGCGCCGGAGTTATCGGCGACTTCGAGGATCGTTCTCATTTGAACTGGCATAAAACTTAGACTCCTGTGGCAGCGGCCGAACGAATAACTTCTTTCAGGCTCCAGCGCTTGCTCTTGCTGAGCGGACGGCTCTCCACGATACGAACCATATCGCCCTCGTGCGCCTTGCCGTGCTCATCATGAGCCATGAATTTGGACCGCTTGGCCATGATTCTCTTGTAGACCGGATGCGGAACCCGCCGATGCACTTCGACGACGATCGTCTTCTGCATCTTGGCGCTGGTCACGATGCCGACCTTTTCCTGATGGTGACGTCTCGCGGGTTTAGTAACTTCGTCTGCCATTATTTTTAGCTTTCCTTTTCGTGAATGACCGTGAGCACTCGAGCGCGTTGCTTCCGAAGCTCCCGCATTTTCTTCAGGGTCTCAGTCTGACCCATCGCCCACTGAAACCTCATGCGGAACATCTGCTCGACCATTTCCTTTTCCTGGCGCTGGAGCTCGTCGACGGACATGTCCCGGATCTTCTTTACGTGATCTTTAGCCTTCATGACTCGTTACCTTTTCAAGCCGCTGGACAAACTTTGTCCTCACCGGCAGTTTCTGCGAGGCCAGACGCATGGCCTGGCGGGCCACGTCCTCGGGCACGCCTTCCATTTCATAAATGATCCTGCCGGGCTTTACGACCGCTACCCAATACTCAGGCGCACCCTTTCCTTTTCCCATTCGGGTTTCTGCCGGCTTCTTGGTTACCGGCTTGTCCGGAAAGATCCGGATCCATACCTTGCCGCCGCGCTTGACGAATCGAGTCATGGCAATTCGGCCCGCTTCGATCTGGCGATCTGTGATCCAGGCGGGATCGAGGATCTTCAAGCCGTAGTCGCCAAACTCGAGCGAGGATCCCCTCCACGCCTTGCCTCTCATGCGGCCACGCTGTTGCTTGCGGTACTTGACTTTCTTCGGCATCAACATAAGAACAACTCCACTTCGAAATTCAGATTCCGAAGTTCGAAATCAGATTCGTGCTGCCGCAGGCGCTTGCTGCGGCCGATTCGGCAGGATCTCGCCTTTGTAGATCCAGCACTTGACTCCAATAACGCCATAGGTCGTGTACGACTGGGCGAATCCGTAATCGACGTCCGCCCGCAGCGTATGCAACGGCAGGCGGCCCTGAAGATACCATTCCGAACGCGCGATCTCGGCGCCGTTCAGCCGGCCGCTTACTCGAACCTTGATTCCCTTCGCGCCAAATCGCAAGGCGGAATCCACGGACTTTCTCATGGCCCGGCGGAACGCGATTCGCTTTTCGAGTTGCATGGCGATCGACTCCGCCACGAGCTGCGCATCCAGCTCGGGGCGGTGAATTTCCTGAATATTGATGTACACCTCGCGGTTGGTGCGCTTCTGGATATCGACCTTCAGCTTGTCGATTTCAGCGCCCTTGCGCCCAATGATGATGCCAGGCCGCGAGGTGAAAATCGTGATGCGCAGCTTGTTCGCCATGCGCTCCACTTCGATATTGCTGACACCGGCATGCCCCAATTGCTTCTTGAGGTCGCGCTTCAACTTCAAATCTTCATGAAGCAGGCGGCTGTAGTCTCTCTTTGCAAACCATCGCGAACGCCAGGTCTTGGTGATTCCGAGGCGGAATCCATATGGATGCGTTTTTTGACCCATTATTCCTTCTCTCCGAGTTCGATCGTAATGTGACTCGTCCGCCGCTGATACCGGTACGCGCGGCCCATCGGAGCCGCCCGGATTCGCTTCAGGCGCGGGCCTTCGTCGATGTACGCGCGGGAAATGAAGAGACCATCCACATCGAGGTTTTCAGATTTCTGCGTCGCGTTGGAGACGGCGGACTTCACGACTTTTTCGATCTCCCTGGTGGCCCGCTTGTTCGTGAACTTCAGCGTCATCAGCGCCTCGTTGACGTTCTTGCCGCGAATGAGATCGATGACCAGCCGCGCTTTCTGCGGCGACATCCGGATGAATCGGCTAGTAGCTTTACTAATCATCATTAACCTGCCTTAGGCGCCGGCGCCGATGACGGAGCGCCCGACGGGGTTACTGCCGCCTTGGCGCTGCCCCCCACGCTGTGCCCCCTGAACGTGCGCGTCGGAGAGAATTCGCCGAACTTATGGCCTACCATGTTTTCCGTGATGTAAACGGGAATGAACTTCTTGCCGTTGTGAACCGCCACCGTGTGGCCCACCATTTCGGGCGTGACCGTCGAACGCCGCGACCAGGTCTTGTGAACCTTCTTCTCGTTCCGCGCGTTCATACCCTGAATGGCCTTGATCAGATGACCATCGACAAAAGGCCCCTTTTTAATAGAGCGTGCCATTACTTCCCTTTCCTCTTCACGATGAACTTGTCGGTTCGTTTATTGTTCCGGGTCTTGTATCCCAGTGTCGGCTTGCCCCAGGGAGTCATCGGGTGATAACCCTTCACCCTTCCCTCGCCGCCGCCGTGAGGATGGTCCACAGGATTCATGACAACGCCGCGGACTGTCGGGCGGATCCCCATATGCCTCATCCGGCCGGCCTTGCCGATCGTTACGTTTTCATGATCGAGATTGCCGACCTGCCCGATCGTCGCCATGCACTCGACATTGACGAACCGCACTTCGCCCGAAGGAAGCTTCACGTGCGCGTAACCGCCCTCTTTCGCGACGACCTGAGCCGCGGCGCCGGCGCTGCGCGCCATCTGCGCGCCCTTTCCCGGACGAAGCTCTATGTTGTGCACGGTGGTTCCCAGAGGAATGTTCTTAAGCGGAAGCGCGTTACCAACAAGGATGTCCGCCTCCGGACCCGCAACGACGGACATGCCGACCTTCAGTCCCGTTGGCTGCAGGATGTAGCGATGCTCGCCGTCGGCATAACTCAACAACGCAATGAAAGCTGAGCGATTCGGATCGTACTCAATCGTTTCAACCTTTGCGGGAATTCCGGCCTTGTCGCGTTTGAAGTCCACAATACGATAATGCCGCTTGTTTCCGCCGCCACGATGCCGGACGGTCAACTGTCCATAGTTGTTTCGCCCGCTGATTCGATTCTTCGCTTCCAGGAGAGGCTTGTACGGATCGGTACTCGTTATCTCATCGTTGTACTCGATCACGGTCTTAAAGCGGAGCGAGGGAGTCGTCGGCCTGAAAGTCTTCATTCCCATTACATGTTCTCCCCGTACTCAATCATTTTTTCGCCCTCACGAAGAGTGACGTAGGCCTTTTTCCAGTCCGAGCGGTAGCCACTATAGCGGCCTCGCCGCCGCAGCTTTCCCGGAACGGTCATCGTTCGGACGGCCTGAACTTTCACTTTGAAAAGGCGCTCTACTGCTTCCTGAATCTGCTGCTTGCTCGCTTTGTCGCTGACTTCGAAGCAGAGCGTGTGAAGATTCTCCTTAAGAGTCAGTCCCTTTTCCGTAATGATCGGGCGCTTGATAACGTCATAAATGGTGCTCATTTGGACAGCACCTCCTGTAAAGCCTGAATGGCCGCTTTCGTGAAAACGACATGACGGGCGTTCACCACGTGATATGGAGTGATCTGAAGATTCGGAATGAGTTGAACGTCGTCCAGATTCCTCGCGGCAAGCCACAGATTGGCGTTCTCCTGATGGTCAATCAGCAGAACTTTCCGATCAAAACCCAGGTTCGCAAGGGCCTGTGCGAAAGCCTTCGTCTTGTGTCCGTCGAGCGTGAAAGCATCGACTACATTGAGCTGCTTGTCCTTCAATTTGAGAGCCAGCGCGGATTTCAACGCCGCCCGGAACATCTTGCGCGGCAGGTGGTACTCGTAATCACGCGGCTGAGGACCGAATACCGTTCCGCCTTTGCGCCACAGTGGATTTCGAATTTCTCCAACCCGGGCGCGGCCGGTGCCTTTCTGCTTCCAGGGCTTGCGGCCGCTGCCGGAGACTTCCGCGCGCGTCTTGGTCTTGTGAGTGCCGGAGCGCTGGCTGGCAAGGTATTGCTTGACGGCCAGGTGAATGAGCGCCTCGTTAACCGGACCGCTGAAGACGTCATCGGCGAGATCCAGCTTGCCGACGACTTCATTCTTCAGGTTCTTGATTTCAACTGTAGCCATATCATTTTTCCGTTTCGAAATTCGAATCTCTAAATTCGAATTTGTCTTTCTACCGCCCCGATTTCTCCACAACCAGATAGCCGCCATTGGGGCCGGGCACAGCGCCTTCCAGGTACAGCAGATTGTTATCCTGATCGACGCGCTCGACCCGGAGGTTCTGGACGGTCACGCGCTGGGAGCCCATGTGGCCCGCCATGCGCATTCCCTTCAGCACGCGCGACGGATACGCCGAAGACCCAATCGAGCCGGGAGCGCGATGGAACATCGAACCATGAGTGGCTCGCCCGCCCCGGAAATGATGCCGCTTGATCAGCCCCGCAAAGCCGCGCCCCTTGCTTGTCCCGACAACGTGAACCAGTTCGGAGGGGTTGAAAATATCGACCATCACCTTGTCGCCCGGATTTGCTCCTTCGTCGTCGTTAACCCTCATTTCGCGGACGAATTTAACGGGAGCAGCCGCGGCCTTCTTGAAATGGCCGCCCATCGGCTTGTTCACGCGCCCGGGTTTCACAAACTCCACAAAGCCGAGTTGAACCGCGTCGTAGCCATCCCTCTGCTTCGTCTTCTTCTGGACAACGACGCACGGCCCCGCCTGAATGACGGTAACGGGAATGACGGTACCGTCATCACGCAGAATCTGCGTCATGCCGACCTTCTTGCCGAGTAATCCATTAATCATTTTGCGTGCTCCCGCCCAAACGCCTTGATCTCTACATCCACTCCCGCAGGTAGATCGAGTTTCATAAGGGCATCGACGGTCTGAGGCGTCGGCTCGAGAATGTCGAGCAACCTTTTATGAGTACGAATCTCGAACTGCTCACGCGATTTCTTGTCGACGTGCGGCGATCGCAGCACTGTGAATTTATTGATGATGGTTGGAAGGGGAATCGGACCGGCCACGCGGGCGCCCGTTCGTTTCGCAGTATCCACGATTTCGGTCGCCGACTGATCGAGAACCCTGGAATCGTACGCCTTCAGTCGAATTCGAATCTTTTCATTCAGCATAATTTACCAAATCCAGCTCTGCGGCCCATGGATGGGTTGAACCCGCCACGGCCGGCCGCCGCTACGCGACGATGATATCCGTTACGGTACCGGCGCCGACGGTGCGTCCGCCTTCACGAATCGCAAACCGCAGCCCCTTCTCCAGGGCCACCGGCGTAATCAACTCGATCCCCAGACTCACGTTGTCTCCCGGCATCACCATCTCCACCCCTTCGGGCAGTTCCGC
>CAMBFR010000056.1 GCA_945865815.1 Candidatus Sulfopaludibacter sp. SbA3 | reverse complement strand
CCTGAACTACGGAATTCGGGGTGCGCCCCCGGAATACCCCGATTTTCGCTTCGGGCCCGATCGCCGGATCAGTTTTTCGAAGCCTTTGCGCTCGCCTGTGTCAGCTTAGCAAAACAGTCCCGGTGGTAATCCTTTCCTCGAAATACGGTTTTCAGACCATAAGGCGCAATCCGGATGCAGCATCGGTGGCACCATACAGGTTGCCCCAGCATTGTGGGCGGCGACTTCAGCTTCGCAGTTTTCATCGAATACCCCTTTGCGGCTCAAACTTGTAAATATGACGGCCATACTCCGGCGGGTGACGGCCAGAAGTGGTCCTTCAGACGGCCGCTTTTTAAATGGTGGAGAACCTGGACGGGTGAGCCCGCGTTGTAGACCACGCCCGCCTTACGATTGTCTTATGCGGGCGCGGTCTATTGAACGCGAGTGTTAATTAGTTCGTGGGCTAACGGTGCTTCTTCGGGGCCTTGCCTTTTTTCGCTGTCTTGCCTTTCTTCGGCTTGGCCTTCGCCGTCTTCGTTATCGTTTTCTTGGTAGTTTTCCTGGTCGTCTTTTTTGCCGGCTTCTTCGTTGCCGGCTTCTTTGTTGCTGGCTTCTTCTTTGCCGGTTTCTTCGCGGGTTTCGCCGGCTTCTTTGCCGGCTTTTTCGCCGGTTTCTTTTTCTTGGCCGGTTTCGCGGGTTTTGCGGGTTTGCTGGGTTTCTTCGCTGGAGTTTTTCTGGCCGGCGCAGGCGGCGGTAGTGCCGGCACCTCAGCGTCGGCAGGCTCGTCTATTTCTTCGATCTCTTCAATTCCGTTATCGTTATTCGTCATCGGCTCGTCGTCGAACTGTGCCCACCCTGCCGTGGGATCTTCCTGACTGAGCACAGCCTGTCTGTCTTCAAAAGGGGAATCGGTTACCTGCTGATTCGACATTGTTCCTCCTGGCAGTGGGTCCAACGTTTCTTGATGGCTGCGCCCTGATGGCTTCGATTCGCAGCCGCTCATGAATGTATCCGGGCGGACGAATCGTACTGTCTTCAAACCAACACGTCAAGGGATCACACGGGAATTTGGCCACAAACGGTCAGCCGCCGTCAGCCGCCTTCTTGGGGTTGCAATTGGGAAGGGGAACGGGGTAATTTCGCAGGGCTATTATTCCGACCACAGGAGATTCCCCATGACTCGCTTGGCCCTTACATCCTTGATGTTGGCTGCTGCGCTCACAATCCCCTCATTCGGGCAGGACCCGCCAACGCCGGATACGCCAACTCCAGCGCCGGAAGGCGCTCCGGCGGCGCCGGCAGGAGGCAATGGGGGAGGCGGCCGCCAACAGGCACAGGGACCGCGCCCATACGAACAGGTGATTACCAAGGATGCCGTGACCGATGCGGGCGTATTCGCCGTCCATAGAATCCGCGACAGGGTCTATTACGAGATTCCCAAAGGCGAACTCGGAAAAGAATTTCTGCTTGTGAGTCAGATTGCGCGCACAACGCTCGGCGCCGGTTATGGCGGCCAGGCTGTGGCGAACCGGGTCGTCCGGTGGGATCGGCTGGATAATCGCGTACTCCTGCGCAACGTCAACTACGGCATTGTCGCCGACCCGTCAAAGCCGATCGCGAAGGCCGTGGAAGCGGCGAATAACGAAACCATCATCATGGCTTTCAACGTCGAGGCGGTCGGAAAAGACGAGGCGCCCGTCATCGATGTTACCCGGTTGTTCACCACGGATGTGCCCGAAGTCAGCGCCCGCGCGCGTCTTCGTGCGCGAAACCTGGATGGGAGCCGCTCATTCCTCGAGAGAGCCGTCTCGTTTCCCGGCAACATCGAGGTCGAAGCAACTCATACCTACACGGCGCCGACCGATCAGCCTGCGGGCGGCGGTGGCGGAAACGCGGCCACGCCGGCTGCGCTGCGCTCCGGCAGCGCCAGCGTCGTCATGCACTACAGCATGGTGAAGCTTCCGGAAAACCCGATGACGCCGCGCTTATTCGATGAGCGCGTCGGGTACTTCTCGATTCGGCAGATCGATTTTGGAAGGGACGATGAACACCGGGCGCCCGAGCGCCAGTACGTTGTCCGCTGGAGACTGGAGAAGAAAAATCCGGAGGCGGAAATTTCCGAGCCCGTCAAGCCGATCGTGTTCTGGATCGATCCGGCAACGCCCACCAAATGGGTTCCGTATATAAAGAAGGGAATCGAATCGTGGCAGGCCGCGTTCGAGGGCGCGGGTTTCAGCAATGCCATCCTTGCGAAGGAAGTTCCGACGCTCGAGGAAGACCCGGAGTGGAGTGCGGAAGATGCCCGCTACTCCGTCATTCGCTGGCTTCCTTCAACCACCGAGAACGCGTTTGGGCCGAACATCCACGATCCGCGCACCGGAGAAATTCTCGAGGCCGACATCGAATTCCACCAGAACGTCATGAATCTTGCGCGCGACTGGTACTTCGTTCAGGTAGGGCCACTCGATCCGCGGGCCCGGAAACTGCCGCTTCCTGACGATCTGATGGGAGAGCTGATTACCTACGTTGCCGCACATGAAGTCGGGCACAGCCTTGGTTTCCAGCACAACATGAAAGCCAGTTCCACGTATCCGGCCGACAAGGTGCGCGATCCCGAGTGGGTCCGGAAGATGGGGCATACGCCGACGCTGATGGACTACTCCCGGTTCAACTACGTCGCTCAGCCCGAAGACGGCATCGACCCGGCCCATCTGATTCCCGGCATCGGACCTTACGATAAATTCGCCACGATGTGGGGCTACAAGCCGATCCCGAACGCCGGCACGCCCGACGCCGAAAAGGCCACGCTGGACCAGTGGGCGCTGCAACAGGACACCACGCCCTGGTTGCGGTTTTCCACGGCAGGATCACGCGGCTCCGACCCCGGTGAATTGACCGAAGCGGTGGGCGATGCGGACGCCGTCGCTTCCAGTACCCTCGGGATGAAGAATCTCGATCGTGTCGGCGCCATGCTGCTGACGGCCACAACCACGCCCGGCGAGCCCTACGACGACCTTCAGGAACTGTACGAGCGTCTTCTCGGACAGTGGGTGCTCGAAATGAACCACGTGGCCGCGCTTGTCGGCGGCTTTGAATCGCAGCAGAAGCATGCCGGACAGGACGGCGTTCGATTCACTTCGATTCAGCGGGAGCGCCAGGCGGCGGCCGTAAAGTTTCTCAACGAGAACGCCTTCAAGGTTCCGGCATTCGCCAGGCAGACCGATATTCTTCGCCGGATCGAGCCGGATGGCGTACTCAATCGCGTCAAGAACGCGCAGCAGCGGGTTCTTGCTGCCGTGTTGAATCCGGCAAGGTTCAATCGTCTTGTGGAGCAGGAGGCGATAGACGGCGCTGCCGCATACAAGGCGACGGATTTTCTCGGCGATCTCCGCCGCGGAATCTGGAGTGAGTTGACTGCCGCGCAGGTGCGGATCGATCCTTACCGCCGGAACACGCAGCGGCTGTTTCTGGACGCGATGGCCGGCCGATTGAACGGCGCCGCCCCGGCCACAGACGATGCGCGGGCGTTTATTCGCGGCGAACTTCGATCTCTCCGGGCGGCGATTGCCGATGCGTTGGCCCGCACCACCGACCGCGCCACACGCCTGCACATGGACGACGCTCAGGATCAGATCGCGAAGGCTCTCGATCCAAAGTTTCCTCAGATTACCGCGGCGCCAGCCGCCGCCCGGCCCGGCTTCGATTTTGAATTTGAATTCGGGGAGAACGGGGAGATTTCCTGTTTCCCGGATTACGCGATCGGCCGCACGGAGAACTAGCGGCTGCATGAAATTGGGCGTGTGCATTGCTGAAAGGGCCTATTGAACGATACTCATCCCAGCGCCGAAGCCATACTCGTGAGGGGCTACCGGAACATGTCTTCGACACAAAAACTGGAGCGCGTTCGTGCTCTGACGCGGGCCGTGCAGGAACTCGCCCTGATGGACATCCGTCGACGCCATCCTGAAGCGGATGATCGAGAGCATTCGCTTCGTCTCGCATCACGATGGATTGAACCTGAATTGATGGTCCGTGCCTTCGGCTGGGATGCAAGAACGGCAGGCTACTGATGCTCTCCGATCCGCTTGTCGTAGTCGCCAGATTGGCGCAGGTGTTCGACGCTTTGAAGATTCCCTACGTGGTTGGAGGATCCTTCGCCAGTTCACTCTACGGCATTCCTCGCGCCACCCAGGACGTCGATTTCATGGCGAACCTGAGACTCGTTCATGTGGATCCGATCACGAAAGCGCTGGAATCAGAGTTCTACGTCGCCAGCGAATCGATCTCGGACGCCATTCGACGGCACGGGTCATTCAACGTCATTCACCTCGCGACAATGTTCAAGGCGGACATTTTTGTTCCGAGAGAAGACGCGTGGTCGCGAGAAGAAATGGATCGGGCACGCTCGGAAATATTACAACTCGATGAGAATTCTCATACCATCCGCTTTTCGAGCCCCGAGGACACGGTCTTGCACAAACTGCGCTGGTTCAAGCTTGGCGGCTCAGTCTCCGACAGACAATGGGCCGACATTCTTGGAGTGCTTCGTATCCAGGGAGAGTCACTTGATCTCGCATACCTGGAACGGTGGGCAGCGATACTGAACGTCGCCGACCTGCTCGCCCGCGCCAGGCACGAAGGCAATGGTTGACCCAGGACGTTGCAATTCGAGAGCAGTCCTGACCAGAAGGTACACTACCTTTTGGGTCGGGTAGGTTCTCTGTCTGTACTTTCTCCGTTTTTTGCAGAGAAGTTTCCAGGCGCCGGATTCGTTTATTGAAAGGCTGTCGCCACCCGCCGATAGGCGGTCAGGATCGCCGACTTGAACGCGATAGCCACGGAAGCGGCCACACACAGACCCCAAATCGCAAAGGCAAACCATTCCTCGGAAGCTCCAGTGGGGCTGAACATCACGAGCAATGTGTAGTTTTGCCAGAAGAACGGAAAAGTGAATGAAGCGACAAGCAACGTGAGCCAGTCGAAGCGGTAAAACGCCCAACACAAGATTAAGTAATCAAACAGCAGCACCAACACCTTCGCATAGTAAGGCTGGACAGCGCCTATCATGTAAAAGGGGATCGTGCCTATCGCCGCAGCTAACGCCGCTGCAAGGAACAAAGCCAGCCAGGAACGTCCCACGACGCGTGATACCAAAGCGGTCGTCAGCGCAATAAGCATCGCGATGCCCGATACCAGAGCTGGATAAAAAACAAGTTGCACGCTGGACCATGGGTTTTGGAGGAACAACATTCCCTGCAGATAGAGGAGTGAAAAGCCGTCCAGCCGCATTCCGAAATGATGTGTTCCTGCCCAAACCAGAAAGGCGTCCACACCGAGCAAAACCAAACCTACTAATGTGCCGCGCAAAATGGCGAGTCCGCAGGGCTCTGATGATGCTTTGGGGCTGGAAATTCGGGAAAAGGTAGACCACCTTGCAGGTCCCATATGCCTTATGGCTAGCTCTATAGTGATGAGGGAAAAGAAAGCGATCACGCCGATGGACAAGCCCGCGAACAAGGAAAGAAATAGGTTCTGCGAAGTAATGGAGAATTCCTGTGGGGTCAATTGCAGCCAAGCAAACCACACACCCGCCAAGGCAGCCCCCCAATGCGCCATTTGGCGAGCAGATCGACACGCTGCCTTTGGGAGAACCCCACGAAAAGCAAAATTAGATCGAGAGCCATTATTGGCAGCAGTTGCAAGCCCCAGTCTCGTCTAGCGTATCCTTCGGGAATATCGTAAACGGTCTCAAGGGAGGTAATTTCTCTTCCGGCAAGGCGAACGATGTAATGTCTCTTGAGCCCATAATAGTCCTGTGGGTCTGACCATGTAAACGCTGTGGCCGGCCGTCCTGTCGAGGTATCGCTGCTGTCAGTTGCTTCCAACGTCAAAATTGATAAATCGCCCCCGAGAACCTCACGAACGGTTTGCTCGGCTAGAGTCCGTGCCTCTGTGTTCGAAAGGTTTTCGATCGAAACAGTAGCAGGAAAGCTCCGACGAAAGTTTTGAAGGGAACCCCGGTTATCGACCTCGATCGACGTCGCATTCTCCCATTCAACACGCCATACCCAGTACGGCGCTGGGTTGTTAACCAGTTCAAGGGCCGCCGGCGCTCCAGCGCGGATGGACACGTAGTTGTGCAGGTCCACCAAAGAGTTGACACGAATCTCAGCCGTCTGGCCGATAGGCGCGCCAAGTCTTTGCGCATACTCCTCACCGATGCGGCGCAGAGCGCCGCGGTCGAATGAAACCGGGGTTCGAGGAGCAAAACTGGTTCGTTCAAAAAACGAGAAGAATAGCAGCAGACCCACGATGGCCAGAGAAAGGAGAAGCCAGTCACTGCGTTGCCAGCGCGTCAGGTGGATGGACAGCGGAACTTCCCCGGTTTCGCGGCCAGCCACGACAACACTGGTCGCCGTTTTTCCTGCAAGTGCTGCTTCCAAATCTTTCGCGGACTGAAAGCGTTGCCTGGGATTCTTTTCGATGCACTTTAGGATGACGCGGTTTAAGGACTCAGAAAGGTGGGGTTCCAACGCGCTTGGCGGCGTCGGCGTCTCCTGAACCTGTTTCATAGCGAGTTCGATTGGCGTAACACCGGTAAACGCGCGTTGTCCGCTGAACATTTCGTACATGACCAGACCGATCGAATAAACGTCGCTGCGCGCATCAACGGGCTTTCCCTGGGCTTGTTCCGGGCTCATGTAAGCCGGGGTGCCGATGATCCCGATGGTCTGAGCCACGTCAGTGTCGAGCGATCGGGCGATGCCGAAGTCCATCACCTTTACCGTCCCATCCCGGGCGATGACGATGTTCTCGGGTTTCAAGTCGCGGTGGACGACGCCCTGAGCATGGGCTTCGCACAGTCCCGCAACAATCTGCCGGACAATCGCCAGCCCATGCCGGATTGAAACCCCTTGCGCACGATCAAGCAGCGCCCTGAGACTTTCGCCTTCGATGTACTCCATCGAAATCGCAACAATATTGTCGAAGCGATTCAGATCGTAAACGCGGCAAACGTTCTTATGGGTAATCTTGCGCGCCAGCACAAGTTCTGTCTTAAATCGGTCGATGACTTCGGGCCGACTTGCAATCTCCGGATGCAGAACCTTGAGAGCAACCGTAGCGCCGGTCTCCCGGTCCTTCGCTTTGTAGACTATTCCCATCCCACCGCGGCCGATTTCGCCGAGGACTTCGTAGCGATATGTCAGAGCAGACGGAGGTGCGAAATCGATCGTCGGTTGATCATCCGATGGAGGCGGCTGTGCCAAAGTATGGACCTTTTCTGAGAAACGCTCGGCTAAACGTGTGGCGGATTATAGGCAGAAGAGAACGCTGTAACCTAAGCCAATCGGGTACGCTTTTTAAAATGAAGAAGAATTCCGCCCGGCGGGCGATTCCTCGTGTCGACTAGGCCATTGACCAATTGAGGCCCGGATCAATTTTGTGTCATCGCCAGCCCGTCACATGAAGTTGGGCGTGTGCATTGCCGACAGTTCCGCGGCCTCGTGTTCCGCGAATCCAATGGCAACCAGCCGCTTCACGCGATTCTCGTGCATCATCGCGTAGAGGCCCGCTCGCGCACGCAGACCTTCAGGCAGCCTGTCTGGCGACAGCCCGCCGGCCGCCAGAATCGCGAGCGATTCGTCAATCAGCGGGTTGAGTCCTTTCACCCCCGAAAGCGCCGACGCCCGATTCAGGACTGCCGCCCGCAATTTCGTCTTAAGCGCAGGTTCCGCTTTCAAAACGCTTCGGATGTGCGTCAGCGCAAAATGCACGTGACGGGTTTCATCCAGCCGCGTGCGGCGCGCGATTTCGCGCGTGACCGGTTCGGGCGCATGCGTCTCGACGAAGCGCAGCAGGTCCAGAAATGTTCCCTCGCCCAGAACGCTCAATAGAAAACTTGCCTGGATAAAATCTTCCTGATCGAGCAGCGATTTCAGCGAGGCCTGTGTCGATGCGGAAGAGAATTGCAGGCCGCCGCCATTCACAAGCGCGCGTTTCACGAAGACCTCGATATGACGGGCTTCATCGCGAACCTGGGTGGAAAGGAACAGGACCGTTTCGGAAAAATGAGGATGAATGCGGGCGATCCATTTGGCGGGAACATAAAGCGCGGAAAATTCATTCTCCGCGAGAAACGTCATCAACTGGCAGACGGCACGCTCCAGTTCGGCATCGAGAGCGGTCATTTTCTGCCACGGAATGTCGCGCGAGCCATCCCAGTGGCCCGCGGTCGCCTGTTCGTAGAAGTCGGCCGCGCTTTCGTTCCATGCGAGTTCGCGATCGACCACGTCGAAAGTGAAATCCGGACTGCCTTCTTCAACGATCGCGCCCCTCGGAGCGAAGCCATCGGACTGAAGCGCGGTTTTTCGGATCTCCGCCGCGTGGCCCACAAGCCAGTCGCGTGTATCGAAGCGGCCGTCCTTGATCTCGGCGTGGCAGCCCCAATCGAGCTCGGCCGGAATCAGGATGCGCAGCGCCGAACCTTTTTCGATATGAAAGACCTGCCTGCCGGCCGCCGGCGCCGCAGGCGTTTCGAGCCATTTATGCGCATTAAGACGGCACCAGGCCGCCAGGTCGTGGTGCGCCGACGGCTCGTCGCTGAGAATTTCGAGCACTTGGCCGGGTTTCAGCCTGTCGAGGGCGCGAGTCACGAGGAGCAGCAGACCTTCGGAAGCCGTCAGCCGCTTCGCGTCGATGCTGGGGCGGCTAGCGGTTGAAGAAGTCGAGTTCATCGACGGCCTCGAAGAGCACGCTGTAGCCTTCCATTTGAGGACGGATCCACGCTTTGAGACCCTCCAGATCCATGATTTTGCGGTGCGCAGGATTGTTGTAATCCATGCGCAGGAGCACATCGGTCCAGTTCTTCAGCCGCGCCTCGTCGGCTTTCCGCGGGACCGTGAAGTTGCAATGACAGTAGCCGGGTGAAGTCCAGATGGCCTTAACCTTCCGGCTATCCACGAGACCTTCCGAGAGGGCGCGCGCCCAATACTGATCGCCGACGGCGCCGGCGTCGACATCGCCCCGCGCGATCGCGTTCACGACTTCGACTTCGCTCGTGCCCGTATCCCCATGCTTGCCGACATCCAGGTCGAAACGAACCGGTGTAATGTCCTTGGTGGAATCAATGCCGTACTGCTTGAGGAAATATTCGGGAATGATGGCGGCCTGTCCCGAGTCGCGGCTGCCGAAAGCGAAACGCTTGCCTTTGAGACCCTGAAGAGACTCAATGCCTGTTCCGGTTCCGGCAACGATAGTGGATGTAAACCCCACGTCGGTGTCGCGCATTGCCAGTACGCCGCAGGCGCCTTCGGTCCGGCGGAATACCTTGAGGTAGGCGAGGTTCGTGTTCCACGCGACATCGATAAACCCGCTGAGCAGTGCCTCGACCTGCACCTCGTAATTCGAGAACAGGACGAAATCGTTCGGAATACCCGCCGCCAGGAAATACTCCTTGATCATTTCCCAGATCGTTACAACTTTCGGGTCGTAGGCCACGGCGCCTACCAGAATTGCCTTGGACATTGTCAACTCCTGAACGCAGGCATGAAGCCTGCGGCTACGTAGCCGCGGGCTTTATGCCCGCGTTTGCTCATTTCTAGAACAGGGGCAGGCCCGTCACCGCCTTGCCGATGAAGTCATACAGTACATCGGTAGTCGGGGCCATGATCGAAGCCGCGCGCGCGTCGCGGAAATTCCTCTCAACGCTTAGCGAACGGTTAAAAGCGGCTCCGCCACACGCGCGCATGGCCTCGTCGGTGACATTGAGGGCGGTCTCGGCCGCCAGCGCCTTCGACCCCAGAACGAACAGCATGACATCGGGCGCTCCACTGGAAATCTTGTCGACAGTCTGATTGAGGTATGCGCGCGCGGAATCGACGGCGATCCGCATTCGGGCCAGCCGGGCTCTGACGCCGGGAAGAGACTCGGCGATGCTCTGGCCGAGATGCTCGAAGTGCGTATTCGCGGCATGAGTGGCTGCTGCCGTGGCTGCGGCGTCCGCGATTCCAATGGAAACCGCGGCGTTGCCGATTTGAAACCACGGAAGCACCGTGTCCATGAGGGCCTTGAAGCCCTCGCCTTCGGCTGTAAGACGCGATGCATCGTCAACATGGCAGCCGGCAATCGTCATGGGACCGCTCGCGTTTCCTCGCAGACCCATGCCGTTCCAGTTCCCGTAGGTAATGCCGGGCGCGCCTTTTTCCACCAGGTACAGCGTCGAGTGGACCGGTGACTTACCGTTGATCGCGCCAGAGGACACCACGTAGTAGTCGGCTTGCCCTGCGCTGGTGACGAATGATTTTTCGCAATTCAAGACCGTCGATGTGGAGTTTCTCGCCGCCTTGCTTACCGGCGCCCAGAAGTGACTGCGCGACCCGCTTTCGCTGAAAGCCAGAGTGGCGAGTGCCTTTCCCGCCGCCATTTGTTTCATGAGATCCGATTTCTTCGGCGAAGGCGATGCCGCTATGACCTGTGCGCCACAAACGTGCATGAGGTAGATCATCGCAGTGGATCCGCACCGCAGGGCGATCTTCTCGGTCACCTTGACGAAGTCCGCCATGCCCGCTCCCTGGCCGCCAACTTCCTTCGGCAATGTCAGGCCCAGCAATCCGGAGTCTCGTAGCGCCTGGATCGAACGGGTGGGCCAGGCGCCGGCCGCGTCGGTAGCTCCAGCGCACTGTTCGAGGACCGGGAAAACCTTGTTCGTCATCTCCTGGACAGCGTTGCGGGGTTGAGACATTGAAAGACCTCCTGTGATGCGGCGGACATTATAATAAGCCTCGATCGCTTCATTTGCCGAATTGATGTCGCCATAACGCTTCATTCCTTGACCGAAGCGCCGGGAGTCCTTTAACCTACCGATCGGTCGGTAGGTGTATGTCGGTAACAAAAATTCCACGCAATCGGGTCTTCGAAGTCGCTGCCGAAGTGTTTCATCGCAACGGATACGACAACACGTCTATGAGCGATGTGGCGGCGGCTGCGGGTCTGACCAAGGCGGGCCTGTATCATCACGTCGCCAGCAAGGAGGCGTTGCTCCATACGATTCTCGATTACGGCCTCGACATGACCGAGTCGTTCGTCGTCGAGCCTTTGAAGCGGATCGAGGATCCCCTGGAGCGGCTCAAGACGATGATCGAGCTTCATCTGCGACTGGTGTTGGACGAGCGCAACCGCGAGGTCACCGGGATTCTCCACGAATGTCAGTCGCTTTCCGATGCCGACCGCGGCCGCATCAATCGCCGCAAGAAGGAATATGTGCGGATGACGACGAAGCTGATCGAGGATGTGACGAAAAAGTACGACATTGATGGCATCAATCCGAAGCTGGCCGCATTCGCGCTGCTTGGGATGTTGAACTGGACTTACCAGTGGTACAAGGCATCGGGGCCGATCCGGTGCGACGAAATCGTGCAGGGTTTCCAGCAGATGTTCTTGCAGGGAATTCTGGCGCCTAGAAGATGAACTGGGAGATGAACGCATGGAAAAGATAATGATTTTCGACACGACATTACGCGACGGCGAGCAGGCGCCGGGCTTCAGCATGAACGGTGAAGAGAAGATTCAGATGGCGCGTCAGCTCGAGAAGCTTCAGGTGGACATCATTGAAGCCGGATATCCCATTGCGTCCGAAGGCGACTTCGAGGCCGTGAAACAGATCTCGGCGGAAATCCGAAGCGTGACGATTGCGGGTCTGGCCCGGGCCGTCCCGATCGATATCGACCGCTGCTGGCAGGCGCTCGAAGGCGCCGCCAAACCGCGCATTCACACGTTCCTTGCAACCAGCGATATTCACCTCAAGTACAAGCTCGGCAAGTCCCGTGAAGAAGCCCTGGAAATCGCGGTGAAAGCCGTTCAACGGGCGCGTGGCTACTGCAATGACGTCGAATTTTCCGCCGAGGACGCCGGCCGCACCGACATCGATTTCCTATGCAGGGTGTTTGACGCGGTCATCGAGGCCGGCGCCACTGTGATCAACGTGCCCGACACGGTCGGCTATCAGACGCCCGCCGAGTACGGCATGCTGATCCGCACGCTGCGCGAGCGTGTGCGCGATACCGACCGCGTGACCATCAGCACGCACTGCCATGACGATCTTGGGTTGGCCGTGGCCAACAGCCTTGCCGGCATTGAAGGCGGGGCGCGGCAGATCGAATGTGCGATCAACGGAATCGGCGAGCGCGCCGGTAACGCCGCGCTGGAAGAAGTGGTGATGGCGATCGATACGCGCGGGAAGTATTACAACGTGGCCACGGGAATCAAGACGGAAGAGTTGTTCCGTTCCAGCCAACTGCTCGCGAAGCTGACGGGAAAGGATGTCCAGGTCAACAAGGCCATCGTCGGGAAGAATGCTTTTGCCCACGAGGCCGGAATTCACCAGGACGGCATGCTGAAAGCGGCCGTGACGTACGAAATCATGGTGCCCGAGCGCGTTGGTGTAACGAGCCAGATCGTTCTCGGCAAGCACTCGGGGCGTCATGCGCTGGTCGCGCGCTACCGCCAACTCGGCTATGACCTGAGCAAGGAGGATCTCGACCGCGCCTATCAGGGCTTTGTAAAGGTTGCCGACAGGCGGAAAGTTGTTTCCGATGACGACCTCATCGCCATCATTGAAAAGCGGGAGGCGGCAGCAAAGGTATAGCGCTAAATGCGCAACGCGGAGACATTTTGGAATTGGGCGAATCCTGCATCTCCAATTTCGAAATTTCCCCTCTGGGCATACGGTTTGGGTAACCTTAAAGACGTTTTATGAAAGCCAGAATTGCATTTTTACCAGGCGATGGTATCGGCCGGGAGGTTCTTATCGAGGCCCGGCATGTCCTCGAAATCATTGCCACCGAGCACGGACACGAGTTCGAATTCGTTGAAGGCGACATCGGCGCCGTCGCCATCGAACGCCACGGCGAGCCGTTTCCCCAGGCCACTCGGGAACTCTGTGAGAGCTCACAAGCCGTCCTGCTCGGTGCGGTGGGAAACCCGAAATTCGATCACCTTCCTCCAGCCAAAAAGCCGGAACGCGGATTGCTGGCTCTTCGCGAGTGTCTTGGAAACTACGCGAATCTGCGGCCCGTCCTGATTTCCGAGCCCCTGATCGAAAGCTCGCCCTTGAAGAGCGAGGTGGTTCGGGGCGTCGATATGCTTATCGTGCGGGAGCTTCTTGGCGGCATCTACTTTGGGAAGCCCCGGGGCCGTGACGGCGACCGGGCGTACGACACCGAGAGCTACAGCCGCGACGAAGTGCGGCGGATTGCCCGCATGGGATTCAAGCTTGCGGAGCTGCGTCACCGGAAGGTTACGTCCGTGGACAAGGCCAATGTGCTCGAGAGTTCCGTGCTGTGGCGCGAGACGGTTGCGGAAGTCGCCAGGGAATTTGCCGGCGTGAAACTCGAGAACATGTACGTGGATAACTGCGCGATGCAGATTGTCGCCAGGCCGCAGCAGTTCGACGTCGTCCTCACCAACAACATGTTCGGCGATATCCTGAGCGATGAAGCGGCGATGCTGGGCGGCAGCCTGGGCATCCTGCCATCAGCGAGTATCGGCGGGAAAGTCGGACTGTACGAGCCCGTACACGGGTCCGCGCCCGACATTGCCGGAAAGGGAATCGCCAATCCAATTGGCGCGATCTCGTCGGCCGCCATGCTGCTGGAGCACTCTTTCGGATTGCACCACGAAGCCACGAAGATTGACCGCGCTGTTATAAAAGCTCTCAGCCGCAACTATCGAACACCCGATCTCAAGAGCCGCACGAAGGAGAAAACCGAAGAGCGCATTGTTTCGACCAAAGAAATGGCCGAACACATTCGCGATTTCATTAGAACGCCTGATGCCACCTAAAACTTTATACGACAAGATCTGGGACGCCCATCTGGTAACCCCTGAAACGGACGCCCCTGCAATTCTCTATATTGATCTTCATCTCGTTCACGAAGTCACCACGCCACAGGCTTTCGAGGGATTGCGGCGCCGCGGCCTGAAGGTCCGGCGAACGGACCGGACCATTGCGACGATGGATCATTCGATTCCGACCATCAGCCGGTCTCTTTCCTCCGTCGATGCTCAGGCGGCCGACCAGGTTCGGCGGCTCGAATCCAACTGCATTGAATTCGGTGTCCGTCTCTTTGGAATGGATGACCGGAGGCAGGGAATCGTGCACGTCATCGGGCCGGAGCTGGGTCTCACGCAGCCGGGACAGACGATTGTGTGCGGCGACAGCCACACCTCGACGCACGGTGCGCTTGGCGCGCTGGCGTTCGGTATCGGAACCACCGAGGTGGAACAGGTGCTGGCTTCCCAGTGCCTGCTCTCACGGAAATCGAAAAATTTTGCCGTGCAGTTCGATGGCGCGCTGAGTCCCGGAGTCACCGCCAAGGATATGGTTCTGGCCCTGATCGGACAGATCGGAACCGGCGGCGGCACGGCCCACGTCCTTGAATACCAGGGTTCGGCGATCCGGTCGCTCGATATGGAATCGCGCATGACGATCTGCAACATGTCGATCGAGGCGGGAGCGCGGGCCGGGCTGGTCGCGCCCGACGACACAACGTTCCAGTATGTCGCAGGCCGCGAGTTCGCCCCGAAAGCCGAGGCGTGGGATCGAGCGCTCGCAAAGTGGAAGACGCTTCCCGGCGACGAAGCCGCCGTCTACGACCGCACTGTTCGAATCGACGTCAGCACTCTGGAGCCCGTCATCACATTCGGTACGAATCCCGGAATGAGCATTCCGATTACGGGCCGCGTCCCGGACCCCGCGAATACCGCCGACTCCGGCGCTCGCGCCCGGTTGGAGGGCGCGCTGAAGTACATGGCCCTGAAACCCGGGCAGCAGCTGCTGGGCCATCCGGTGAACGTCGTTTTTATCGGAAGTTGTACGAATTCGCGGCTATCGGATCTGCGATCCGCCGCGGGCGTCATGCGCGGCAGGAAAGTGAATCCGGCGGTGCGTGTGCTTGTGGTCCCGGGCTCACAGGAAGTGAAGCGCCAGGCCGAGGCCGAAGGCCTGGACCGGATATTCAAGGAAGCCGGCGCCCAGTGGCGCGAACCCGGCTGCAGCATGTGTATCGCAATGAACGGCGATCAACTCGAGCCGGGCGAATCTTCGGTGAGCACCAGCAATCGCAATTTTGAAGGGCGGCAGGGAAGGAACGGCCGCACGTTCCTGGCCTCGCCGTTGACGGCGGCGGCGACGGCTATTGAAGGCCATATTGCTGACGTTCGAACCCTGGGAGGTTTTTAGTGAAATTCGAGAGGTTCTCTTCGCAGGCTGTTTTTCTGAATCGCGAAAACATCGACACCGACCAGATCATTCCCGCCCGGTTTCTCAAAGTCACCGAAAAGGTCGGTCTCGGCAGCGCCCTGTTCGCCGATTGGCGGTCCGATCCGGCGTTTGTGCTGAACACGCCGGATGCGGCAAACGCGAAGATCCTCGTTTCCGGCGCGAATTTCGGATGCGGCTCCTCCCGCGAGCACGCCGTATGGGCGCTTTGCGGGTTCGGATTTCGCGCGGTCATTGCGCCGAGTTTCGCCGACATCTTCCGCCAGAATGCGTTGAAGAACGGACTGCTTCCGATAGTGGTCAATGCGCCGACGATTGCGATGCTGCCCGCGAACGCGCACTTTACCGTGGATCTTCTGGATCAGACCCTGTCGGTCGACGGCGATAGCCGGATACTTTTCCCAATAGATTCCTTCTCGAAGACCTGCCTGCTGGAAGGCCTCGATGAGCTCGGATACATCCTGAAGCACGAGGCGGCAATCGCTGCTTTTGAGAAGGCGGGAACGCGGGCGTAAGGCGGATGGCCCGGAAGCCCTCACCCGCCGCTTCGCGGCACCCTCTCCCAATGGGAGAGGGACAAGCTTGTAGATAGTCCTTCTCCCTCGGGGAGCATGAGCGGCTGCGAATGCAAGCCCGATAGGGCGCAGCCATCAAGTTAAGGTGGCCCGAAGGGCCGGATGAGGGTTAAACGCTTTTTGACACCCGGTTGTCTTTCGTTGCATGATGCGGGCACCCCAGATGAAGGCGATAACCGCAACCTACGAACTCCAGGAACGCGAACACCTTTTCCGAATGGTGTTCGAGTACTCCCCCGACGCGATCTTTATCGAAGACCTTGAAGGCAATGTTCTAGACGCGAATCCGGCGGCTTGCCGTCTGCACCGCCTGACCCACGACCAGCTTGTGGGTAAGAACGTCGCGGAACTTGTGCCTGGGGAACTCCGGGATTCGGTGGTGCGTCAAATAGGCAAGTTGGTTGACGGCGAGGTCGAGGGAATCAGTCTCGTTTCGGACGGAAAGAAAATTCCGGTCTCGATACGCTCTTCAGCCATCGAGTTCATGGGGCAGAAGGCCATTCTGCTGCATGTCCGCGACATCAGTGAGCGCCGCCGGACGGAAATCGCGCTACGCGAGTCGGAGGAGCGTTACAGGTTGTTATTCGACTGCAATCCGCAACCGATGTGGGTTCAGGATCTGGAGAGCCGCCGCTTCCTCGCGGTGAACGACGCGGCTGTCCGTCTTTACAAGTATTCCAGCGACGAATTTCTCTTGATGGACAGCACGGATTGTCTCTGGGATCGACCGGATCCCGCTGCTACCGAGTTGCCTCGACTCGCGAATATCGTGCAAGTCGCCACCGCCAGACACCGCCGGAAGGACGGCACCACCCTCAATGTCGAACTCACTCAACACACGATCAAGCTGGATGGCCGCTTTGCCGCCTTCGTCATGATCAGCAAGGTCATTTCCTCCAGCCGGTAATATAGTTCTGCAATGCGGTGGGTTCGAATCAACGCCCTGATATTCTGCGCAACCGTCCTTTTCGCGCAGACTCCGGTTCCCCGAATCTGGGATGACGCCCAGCTTGCGGATTGGGCGACTCCCCTGGCCACACTGAACGTTCGTCCCGCCCACTTCACTTCCGAGGAATACTACCGCGTGCCTGCGGACAACCTGCGAACCTACCCGGTGTATCCGCCGGATCGTGAGCCGCCCGGATACTGGGAATGGCTCCAGGCGCAGAAGCCGCAGCCCCTCGTTGATGCTGCGCAGATTCGAACAAATGATGACTGGGTAGCAGCCGGGAAGCGCGCGTTCTTTGAACTCGACGGGGTGCTGGCGCGAACGAACGATCCCGCAACGATCGCGCGGGCGCGCGATCCCGAGTCGTTCAACGGCGTGTATACGCTGGCGGACGGCAGCGTCCTGGATCCGCGATGGGTTGTCACCGAGCAGGGCGTCATGCTCACGATGTCCGACTGCACCAACTGCCACATGCGTGCGCGGCCGGGCGCAGACCCTCTGTTTGCGGGACCGCTGGCGTCATGGCCGGCCCAAATGCCGCAGCCTCGGCCGTCCGGCTTGCCGGTGTTCGAGTTTTTCGGGCGCGCATTTTCACGCCTGTTTCTCGATGAGCCGTTCGGAATCGCATTCTGGAGAACGATCGCCGCTCCGTGGGTACCGGACGAGCGCGTCGATCGCCTGCGGGAAATGACCGACGTCACTCAGATTGGCGCTCTGTTTGGGGGCAATACAGGCACCGTGCCCCGCACAAACGGGAGCCCCTTTTATGGCACCAGGGTTCCCGACCTGCACGTGCTCCGATACAACAAATATCTCGATTCGACGGGTACGCACCGCCTCCGTGGTCCGGAAGACGTGGCGCGCTATGTGGCGCTGATCACAGGCGCCGATCCGATGGAGTTTGGCGCGCACCAGATGCTTACACCGGAGCAGCGACGCGTGCCGTACCGCTTTGCCGACGAAGTGCTGTACGCGATCGGCATGTACCTTCTTGCCCTCGAGCCTCCGACAAATCCGGACACTGTGCCGGAAAACGTCCTGAGCGCGGGCGCGCGGATTTTTGGCGAACAGGGTTGTGGGGGGTGTCACGCGCCTCCGGATTACACCAATGGCAAACTGACTCTGGCGGAGGGATATCAGGCGCCGCCGGACCATCCCAATCGCGATGACATTGCCGGCATCTCCGCGGGGACGGACGCCGGCTTGGCCTTGCGGACGCGCAAGGGCACCGGGTTCTACAAAGTGCCGTCGCTTCGCGGGTTGTGGTACAGGCCATTTCTGCTGCACGATGGATCTGTCGCGAGCCTCGGGGAATTGTTCGATCCCGAACGTCTGAACCCCGAGCATGTACCGGGCGGCTGGAAGGAACCGGGCGTAGAGCGGCGGGCTGTTTCTGGTCATCGATACGGTCTGGACCTGACTGCAGAGGACAAAGAATCGCTTCTCGCATTCCTGCGGAGCTTATAAGAAACGGCCAGGCGGCTGAGCGCTTACGGGAATAGAAATCGGAGCATGCTTGTGGACGCTCTGGCTGCTATTGAGGAGGTCACGGGCAAAGCGGCGGCCATCGAGTCCGCTTCACATCAGGTCACGCATTCAGATGAATATTGAAGAATCCCAGGGTTTTGGACCACGCATCGGCGGCGGCCGCCGCGTTGTAGATGGGACTAGTGTCATTATGGAAGCCGTGCGCGGTTCCCTGATAAAGGTGCAGTCCCATGGTCTTCCGGCGCTGAACCATGCCCGTCACGATCTCCGGAATCCGGCTGTTCTGGTTGTAGTCGGTTTCCGAAAAAATCGGGAGCAGTTTCGCATTCATTTTGTCCCACGAAGGCAGAGGGTTCGGCGGGGTGCCGTAGAACGGAACGCCGGCGATGATTTCGGGAGCGTTGAATGCCAGATTGAACACCAGTCCGCCACCGAAACAGAACCCCACGGCGCCGATGCGATCCGGCCGCACATAGTCGGCAATCTTCAGAAATTCAATCGCCGCCTGAATGTCCGCCATGCGTTCGGCAACCGTTGTTTGATTCAGCGTTCGAGTCGCATCCGTGGGATTCGGGAACGCCTCGGTGCCTCCTGCACGCGATAACAGGTCCACTCCCAAACCGACGAATCCCGCTCGAGCGACGCGCCGCGTCACGTCCTTGATGTGATCGTTAAGCCCGCGGTTTTCGTGGATGACCACAATCGCGGGTACACGCCGCGTTTCGAATCTCGGCCGGGCGAAGTAGCCTCGGAGCATGCCGGAATCGCCCGGGTAATCCACCCAGAACCATTGAACCTCGATTTCATCTTCCGGAACCCTGGCGTTGGCGGGTACGCCAGCCGGCGGAGCCGTTTGCGCCATGATTTCGGGTCCAGCCGCCGCGATGGCCGCGGCCACAGACCCGGTATAGACGGCGATACGCTTCACGAGCTCGCGCCGGTCGAAGGCGCCGTCCACATACAAATGAATCAGATCTTCGATGTGTTCCTGGTCGGTTTCTGCCGGGCGTTCACGATACACGAGGACCTCCTGTGTACAGACAAAATTGAATTGGATCGTTCCGGGGGGGTGAGCGGAAGAGAGACTCTATAGCGAACGTCGAATCGAATCAACCTAAACGCTTTGCGGCACCGCACCGCGCCCGCGCGGCAGTGAGGCGTGAAACGTAGAAACGCATTGAGCCCCTGGCGATCGGAAGCGCTCCACCGGCCAGAAGACTTCACCTCGATTGCGAGGCACTCGTGCCCGGCGGGAGCGGCATGTAATAGATGACGCTGTTCCGGCTTTTTCCTTGCCGATGCCAACGATTCCATGCAAAAATGTCGCCAATAAATTTAGGGTTAAGTTGAAACCTAACAAGTATTTAGAGTTTGGCGACTCTGTTCCAGGACTGATCACCGAATTGAGGAGGCGAGAATGATTATTGGACGCGCAATTAGTACTTGCTGCGTGGCGGTGTTGCTGTTTACAGCCACTCTGGCAGCCGCCGGCAGCGATGTAGCAGATGCTGCCATGAAGGCAGACAAGGTGGCCGTGCGCGCTCTGTTGCAGAAGAAGGCCGACGTCAATGCGCCACAGACTGACGGTGCAACGGCGCTTCATTGGGCTGTGTGGCAGGAGGACGTGGAAATGACCGCGCTGCTGATTCGCGCCGGCGCCAATGCGAATGCTGCAAACCGCCAGGGAGCGACGCCTCTGTCTCTCGCGTCCACTAATGGTAACGCTGCGATCGTCGTGGAACTGTTGAAAGCGGGCGTAAGTCCGAACGCTCCTCTCTCGCCATACGGAGATACTGCTCTCATGATGGCCTCGCGCACAGGCAAGCCGGATGCGGTCAAGGTGTTGCTCGACGGCGGCGCCGAGGTCAATGCGAAGGAAACCTGGGGTGGAACAACGGCTTTGATGTGGGCCGCAGCGGAGGGGCATTCGGCCGTTGCCGCAATGCTGGTCGCCCGCGGTGCTGACCCCAATGTTCGCTCGAAGATTGTTCCACCGCCTTTAAGGCGTGGCGATGGCAACATGCTGGGATATGCGCCAAGAGAGTTGAAGCCGAATGAGACGTCTGAGTCGCTTGTCAACGGGAGAGAACTGAATGTCCTGACAGCCTCGGGCGGTCTGACGCCACTGATGTTCGCCGCCCGCGAGGGAGATATGGACACCGTGCGGATTCTGGTGGAAGCCGGCGCGGATCTCAATATCGCGGCTGCCGGCGACTTGAGCAGCGCATTAGGGCTGGCAATTCTAAACGGCTCCTTCGAACTGGCGTCCTTCCTGGTCGACAAAGGCGCGGATATCCATCATGCCGATGTCAACGGCTGTACTCCATTGTGGCTGGCTGTTCACGCGCGTAATCATGATTTCTCGGTTGGAATCCCGTGGATTGTCACGGCAGATCCGCTGTTCCTGATCGAGAAACTTCTGGCCGCCGGCGCCGACCCCAATCACCGGATTAAAGCCGCCCCGCCGTATCGAAAAAATAACGCCTCCAGCGGTTCTCCCTGGCTCGATTATGCGGGCGCGACAGCGTTCCTGCGTGCCTCAGCCGCGGGCGATCTGACAGGAATGCGCCTTCTTTTGAAATATGGAGCCGACCCGAAGATTCCGACCGCAGATAACCTTTCGCCTTTGGGAGCTGCTTCGGGCATCGGACACATGGGCGGCCACAGCAAGGAGTGGTCCCGGAGCCAGCGAGTGGAAGCCGTCAAGTTCCTGCTGGATCTTGGCGCCAGCGTGGATGCCGCTGACGGGACCGGGCGTACCCCGCTGCACGGAGCGGCGTACATCGGATACACGGAATTGGTACAACTCCTGGTGGATGCCGGTGCCCGGCTCGATGCCAAGGACAAAGGCGGGAGCACCGATAGCGATGAGCCGCTCATACCGCTCGATTATGCAATCGGAGTGAGGTTGTTTACCGCAGCTTCGCCGGTCCATCAGCCCGAAGCCGAGGCTCTCATTCTGAAGATGATGGCCGAAAGAGGAATCGAGCACACGACCTCAGAATGCACATTAAGAGGTTTCACGTGTGGGGAGAAGAATCCCAAAGGAGCTCCCGTCGTAATGACTCCAACTCCAACTCCGGACCGATAGATGAAAATGAGACGTTTCGTTTTTTGCATGCCGGCCGTGGTTGCCTTGTTTAGCTACTCGGCCACTGTTCGTCCCCAACCGCAGGCGCCGGTTCCGGCGGCCGGCGTGGCGGGACAGCGCGCTGTGATCGATCAGTACTGTGTCGGATGCCACAATCAGAGGGCGCGAACCGGTGGCCTGGCGCTGGACGGGGCAGACCTTGCTCTCGTGGGTCAGAACGCGGAACTATGGGAAAAAGTGGTGCGCAAGCTCCGGGCGGGCCTGATGCCTCCGTCGGGCAGCCGGCGGCCGGATCCAGCAAGGCACGAAGCTCTTACGGCGTTTCTGGAAAATGAACTGGATCGAAGCGCGGCCGGTAGACCCAACCCGGGCGCCATGGGCATCCATCGCCTCAATCGAACGGAGTACGCCAAGGCGGTTTACGATCTGCTCGATCTCGAAGTGAACGCCGCGGAACTTCTGCCGGTTGACGATTCGCGCGACGGTTTTGATAATCAGGCGGATGCGCTGACGGTATCGCCGACTCTCCTGGAGGCCTACGTAAGGGCCGCGGCACAAATCAGCCGCACAGCGGTTGGCCGCTGGACGGCTGTGACTGAAGGAACATACGTTCCTCCTCCGGATACTTCACAGGAACACTTTGTTCCGGGACTTCCGTTTGGAACCCGCGGTGGCATGTCGATTCGCCACAGTTTTCCGGCCGATGGCGAATATCGTTTCTACATACAGTCGCTCAACAACGGCACAAATATCCCCGGCGAACAGCTTATCGTCACGATCAACGGTGAAACCGTGAAGACGCTCGATTGGGATTCACTGACGGTCATCACCCTAAACAACAGCAGGGCCGAACAGCACGTCGACTTCAGTCTCCCGGTGAAGGCGGGGACGCACACCGTTGGAGTTACCTTTCTTCAGACTAACAACCGCCCAAGCCTCGATTCGTACCGGCACTTCTCACGGAGCACGCTGGAAAACTATACCGTCCGGGGATACACCTATTACCCCGCTGTTGGTTATGTGCGGATAGTGGGCCCGCTGAACCCGGCAGGCGCCACGGACACGCCCAGCATCCGGAAGATATTCACTTGCCGTCCGTCCAACGCAAGCGAGGAAGCTGCCTGCGCGAATCAAATTATTTCAGCTCTGGCGCGGCGCGCGTTCCGACGGCCCGCGGCCGACAGGGATCTGGAATCGTTGACAAGCTTGTACGAACTCGGCCGAAAGAACGGAACCTTCGAGGCCGGAATCGAGATCGCACTCCGCGGAATCCTGGCGGACCCGGAGTTTGTTTTTCGAATGGAAGCCGAGCCGGCCAACGTAGCGGCCGGAGCAACCTATCGGATCAGCGACATCGAATTGGCGTCGCGTTTGTCTTTCTTTCTTTGGAGCAGCATACCGGATGATGAACTGATCAATTTAGCCACACAGGGGAGACTACGGGACCCGGCAGTGCTCGAGCGGCAGGTCCGGCGTATGCTGGCAGACAGCCGATCCCATGCGCTCGTCGAGAGCTTCGCCTCGCAGTGGTTATTCCTTCGGAATCTGACGGACTTCGCGCCCGTGCAGGTGAAGTTTCCGGATTGGGAAGACAATCTGAGACAGGCGTTTCGGCGCGAGACGGAAATGCTCTTCGAAAGCGTTATGCAGGAGGATCGGAACGTTATCGATCTGCTGACCGCCGATTACACGTTCGTCAACGAGCGCCTTGCACGGCACTACGGTATCCCGAATGTCTATGGTCCGCGGTTCCGGCGCGTAACCCTTGGACCCGAATTTGACGCTCGCCGAGGCCTGTTGGGCAAGGGAAGCTTCCTGTCCGTGTCGTCGCTTCCCGATAGAACCTCCCCGGTGAAGCGGGGCGTCTGGGTTCTTGAAAACATTCTGGGAACTCATCCTCCCGAACCTCCGCCGGCTGTGCCGCAACTGGAAGAGACTCCCGGCACCGCGCAGGGAAGAGTTCTTTCTTTGCGCGAGCGGTTGGAGCAGCATCGCGCAAATTCTGTCTGCTCGGGCTGTCACCGGATAATGGACCCGATCGGCTTGACACTTGAAAATTTTGATGTCGATGGGCTCTGGCGAACCAAGGACGGCGGCGAGGGAGGCGTGCCCATCGATGCCGCTTCCGAACTTTTTGACGGGACAAAGATCAACGGTGTTGCGGATCTGAGAAACGCGCTCCTGCGGTACTCTCCGCAGTTCGTTCGGAGCGTAACCGAGAGACTGATGACGTATGGCGTCGGCCGGGGAATGCAGTACTACGATATGCCGGTCATTCGCGGGATAGTCCGGGACGCCGCGAGGAACAATTACCGTTTCTCGTCGATTGTTTTGGGCATTGTAAAAAGCGTCCCGTTTCAGATGAGGACGAAGGTACAGGACGCCGCCGTTCGTGAGTAGCACGGCGTCGGATATTGGTTGTTGAGACAATCACGTTGGAGGTCGCATGAATTTCATTACAAAGAAGCATATTCCTCGCCGGACTTTTTTGCGTGGCGCCGGTGTGACACTGGCCTTGCCTTTTCTGGAAGCGATGCATGCCGCGCAAACGCCTTTGCCGGCGTCGCCGACCCGTTTTCTCGGCATCTGGCATCCACATGGGGCGGCGCCCGGATGGTGGCACCCTAAAGGGGAGGGCAGGAACTTCGAGTTTTCGTTTATCACGCAACCCCTTGAACCGGTCCGTGACCATGTGCTTCTGGTCAGCGGTCTGGATGCCACCTCCTCCAAGGCAACGCCAAGCGAACCCGGCGGGGACCATCAGCGCGGCGCGGCGCTCCTGACCGGGGCGCGCCCGCAGAGGGATTCGGCGGTCCCCTTCATCGGGACCAGCATCGATCAGATGATCGCGCAGAAGTTTGGACGCGACACGCTGTTGCCGTCGATCGAGCTGGCCATCGAGGATCCGGGCAATAACACCGGCTCCTGCAACTATGGCTATAGCTGCGCCTATACGAACTCCATAGCCTGGGCTTCGCCGACACAGCCGCTTCCTCATCAGATCAACCCACGGCGGGTTTTCCAGCGTTTGTTCGGCGATGGAAGCACTCCGGAGGAACGCGCTGCCGGGCTGCAGATCGACCGCAGCATTCTGGACAGAATCACGCGTAATATCGCGCCTCTTCGGAACAAACTCGGCGCCGGCGATAAGATCAAACTCGAAACATACCTCGCCGACATTCAGGAGATCGAACGGCGTCTCAAACTCGCGGAAAAAGCTTCACTGGATGCTCCGAGTGTTGAGGTTCCGTTTGGCGTTCCCGCCTCGTTCAGTGAACATGTGCAGTTAATGCTCGGCATGGTTCGGGTCGCCTTCAACGCGGATATCACGCGCGTCGCTACCCTGATGCTGGGCCGCGATTCCACCAACAGGAGGTTCCCGGAAAGCGGCTTTGATGGTCCGTGGCATGCATCGTCGCACCACAACGATAATCCGGCGAATGTGAAGAACTACTCCGTGATGAACAGATATCACGTTTCGTTCCTCGCGGACTTCGCGGCTCAATTGCGGGAGACGCCCGACGGCGATGGCAATCTGTTGGATCACTCCCTGACCTACATGGGAACCAACATGGGGAATTCCCATAGGCACGAACATGAGAATGTGCCGGTAATTCTCGTCGGCAAGGCTTCAGGGCGGCTCGAAACAGGACGCCACGTGGCTTTCCCGTTAAGGACGGAGAGAACGTCGAATCTTCTGTTGAGTATTTTGGACAAATTTGGAATCTCCAGGGAAAGTATCGGCGACAGCCACCACCACCTGTCGATCTGACACGATAGCTTTACGTGTGGGAGCGGGGCTTTGTAGCCCCGCTCCCACAGGCTACATACAGATATTTCAGTCTGGTCTTTTTTTATCGAAGCCCCCTACCTCATTCGATTGTCTTTATCGGCTACAAAACGCAGAACACGAATTTTCGGGAGGAGAGAGGAAATGGAAAGCAAACAAGACGGGAACGGCGCTGCGCTTCGCGTTGCCACCTGCACGCTGATAGCGGTGCTGTTGTTGGCGACGACGCCGACCGGCGTTTGGGCGCAGTCGACAGCGCAGATCAACGGCAGGGTTACCGACCAGAGCGGGGCTGTGTTACCGGGCGTCGAAGTAACCGCGACTCAGACGGCCACGGGGATCACCCGGACGGCGGTGACCGACGAGAGCGGATCGTACACGCTACAGAGCCTGCCGGTCGGTCCCTATCGGCTCGAGGCCGGGCTACCGGGCTTTCGGACCTTTGTTCAGACTGGAATCGTGCTGCAGGTCAGCGCCAACCCGGCCATCAATCCGGTACTGGAAGTGGGACAGGTGGCCGAAACAGTCGAAGTGCGGGCCGATGCGGCGCTGGTGGAAACACGGAACACGGGCATCGCCACGCTGCTCGACAACCAGCGGGTGCTGGAGTTGCCGCTGAACGGGCGGCAGGTCACCGAGCTGGTGCTCCTGTCGGGTACGGCGACGGAGGTAGAGGGGCCGGTCAGCCACTTGAATCCGGGAAGCCGCAACTACAAGACGGTTATTATCAGCGTCGGTGGCGGACTGGAAGTTGGCCTCGGTTACCGGTTGGATGGAAGCTATCACAATGATCCATTCAACAACCTGAATCTCCCGCTTCCGTTCCCGGACGCGTTACAGGAGTTCAAGGTGGAAACCAGCGGTTTGCAGGCGCAGTACGGCACCCACTCCTCGGGAACAGTCAACGCCATTACGAAGTCGGGCACGAACGAGTTTCACGGTTCGCTGTTCGAGTTTCTGCGGAACGGTTCGCTGAATGCGCGTAATGCGTTTGCTGTTTCCAACGACGGGTTGAAACGGAATCAGTTTGGCGGCACGATCGGCGGACCTGTCGTGCGGAACAAGCTGTTCTTTTTTGCGGGCCACCAGACCACGTTCCAGCGCGCCCGGCCGAGCACGGCGCGCATGTACGTCCCCACTGCCCAGATGATCGCGGGGGATTTCACCACATTTGCATCGACGGCGTGCCAGGGCCGGAATGTCCAGTTGAGGGCGCCGTTTATCAACAACAGGATTGATCCGGCCCTGTTCTCGACGGTCTCGAAGAACCTGGTCAACCACACCTTATTTCCGAAGTCGACCGATCCCTGCGGCGAGATCCGGTTCAGCCGGCCGGCCAAAGAGGACGAGTACGTGACCGTCGGCCGGGCGGATTACCAGGTGACCGACAAACACTCGGTGTTCGGACGTTACTTCTCGGCAAGCCGGCAGCAGCCGACCGATTTCGACGGCAAGAACGTTCTCACTCTCAGCACGGGGACACAGGATCAGAAGGCCTATTCGGTCTCCTTTGGGGATACCTGGCTTCTCGGGGCAAATACGGTGAATTCCCTGCGCGGCTCGTGGAACAAGACTCTTGTCCAGAAGTATCCGCCCAAATTCATGAGCCTCACTTCTCTCGGGGCCAAGGGTATCCACGAAGGTATCGAAGACTACATGTACATGGCCGTGACCGGGGGCCTCGGGTTCGTCATGACGGGTGCGCTGCCCAACAGGGGCCATTACAGCTCACCCCACACGTGGGAAGTAGCCGATGGCGTCAGCATCGTTAGAGGCGCACATCAATTCGGTTTCGGCGGAAGCTGGCTGCACCGATACAACGACGTGAGTTCCGGCATTGCTCTGGCTTTCTTTCCCACCTTCAACGGCGACTTCACGGGGCTGGGACTGGCGGATATGATGATTGGGAATGCCCGCACCGCCGAGCAGGGCAACGCACAAACGCACAACACACACCACAATTCGTTCGGCTTTTATGCACAGGATACCTGGAAGGCGGCCAGCCGGTTGACGGTGAGCGCCGGCCTGCGATGGGATCCGTTCACGTCGCCCTACAGCGGGGTGCGCGAGTTTGTGTTCGTCGACGAAAAGGCATTCTATGCGGGAACCAGGAGCAAGGTATTCAACAACGCTCCGGCCGGCGCGTTCTATCCTGGAGACCCTGGAATCGACAAGGCTATTCACAACAACCGCACGCTGCTCTTCAGCCCGCGATTGGGATTTGCGTGGGACGTCCAGGGCGACGGCCGTATGACAATCCGGTCGGCATACGGGATCTTTTACGATATACCGCAGCTGTATCAGTATGTCGGGACCGGAGGCAACGTGCCCTACGGTACCCGGATCGTCTTCGACCAGCCTGGGAATTGGGATGCCCCGTACGCTACCTACCCGGGAGGGAATCCGTTCCCGCTTCGGGCCACCGCGGATGTCCGCTTTCCTGACGGCGTATCGTATACCTTCTACGACCGCGACTACTCACCGCCCTATGTCCACCAGTGGAACCTGAGTCTCCAGCGGCAGTTTGGGACCGACTGGATGGTTTCGGCAAACTATGTGGGCAACAGCACGATGCATATACCGAGCGACCGCGAAGTCAACTACGCAATCTACGCTCCAGGCACCGCGACTGTCGGCAATACGAACCAACGGCGCGTCTTCTCTCTGGCGAACCCGGTAGAAGGCAGAAAGTACGGGTCCGCCAACCAGATCGAAAGCAATGGCACGGCAAACTACAACGCAATGAATCTCTCGATTCAGCGGCGGCAGTCCGATGGTTTCACCATGTCGGGCAACTACACCTGGTCCCACTGCATCGGAGATGAGGCTCTGGTTCAGGGGACAAGCAACCCGAGCTCAACCTACCCCGGCCGCCGGGACTTCGACCGCGGAAATTGCCGCGGCGACCGGAGGCACAGCGCCAATTTCTCGACGGTGTATACGACGCCTCAGTTTGAAAGCGCGGCCATGCGGGCGTTGGCCGGCAACTGGCAGATCTCCGGGATCGTCCGGTTGTCGTCGGGCAACTGGTTGCTACCGGTTTCCGGAACAAATACCGCACTGCGGAGTGGGCGGAATCAGAATCGGGCCAATCAGGTTCTGGAAGATCCGTATGCAGCGAACAAGAATCTCAACCAGTGGCTCAACCGGGCGGCATTCGCGAGACCGGCCAATGGCGAGTGGGGCAGCGCGCCTCAAATCCAGGCGCCGGGATTCATCCGGATCGACATGGGCTTGACACGGACGTTCCAGATCACGGAAGGACAATCGATCCAGTTCCGCGCGGAAGCGTTCAATCTGCCGAACCACCTGAATCCGGAGGATCCCGATGTCAATTTGAACAGCGCATTCTTCGGCCAAATTCGGACTGCGAGCGATCCCCGTATCATGCAGTTGGCACTCAAGTACGTTTTTTAGTTATTGAAGCCAGCTCGGACAGACTAAAGGCTCTCTCCTTAGAAAAGGGGGGAGCCTTTAGTCTTTCTGTCTGCGTCTGTCTCCGAGTTATTTCTACAGGCCAAAATACTCTGCCAGGTACTTGTCAGGATCGTGAGCGGACAAGGAAGCGCTGCGCGCTTACGGGACGATTCGAAAGTGTTTGCGGCCGCGAATACGATAGACATTGAAGTCTCGATCAACGGTAAAGACGAGATCGGTGTCCAGTTCCTCGGCAAGGACCACGAGTGTCGCGTCTGCAGTGTGCCGGACAAATGGCTTTCCTCAGCTAGCCGCGTTCGATTTGGAGCGTTTATCCTGCTGGTCGCGAGGCTCGTCCTTTTGAGGTTTGGCCGGATCTTTCCGGAACCTGGCAAGGACATCCTCCCATGAACTTCGGAGCACTGGCTTGAGAGAGAACGGACCGGGTATTGGCGTTCCCTCGGGGCGGGGACGCCGGTTGAGTCCGCCAATGTACCGTATCTTCATGCCTCATGTTGTGGCACGTAGACGGCCAGACACCATAGATCGTTATTTTTGAATGACCTGCGGTTTTTGAGGCGTC
>CAMBFR010000055.1 GCA_945865815.1 Candidatus Sulfopaludibacter sp. SbA3 | reverse complement strand
TCACCCGTCAGACCCCGAATTATGGCTGAGATTTTTGAGTTATGGATATCAACATCTTTTTGATTCTGGTTCAGTTCCTCGTGCTGCTGCTCTCCCTGAGCGTCCACGAATCTGCGCACGCATGGACGGCCGACGCGCTGGGCGATCCGACAGCCCGTTATTTGGGACGCGTTTCCCTGAATCCGATGGTCCATGCCGACCTTTTCGGAACGATCATTTTTCCCCTCATAGGTTTCTTCACCGGATTCATGTTTGGGTGGGCGAAACCCGTACCTGTGGATCTGTCGAAGCTTCGTAACCCGAAGCGGGATCACATGCTCGTGGCGGCTGCCGGTCCAGCCAGTAATCTGCTGATTGCACTAGTCTTATTTGTTGTTCTCATGGTCGTAAAGACGACTTCTCCCGATGGGGCAAGCCTCGTGCGGGGGGCCGCATTCGGCGGGCTGAGCGAGGGCAATTCGATCGCGGTCCCGCTCACGATTGTCGCGTTCCATGGAATCATCCTCAACCTGGTACTGGCGGTCTTCAACCTGATACCGGTAGCGCCCCTGGACGGCGCGGCCGTGCTGGGCGGACTGCTTCCGCAATCGCTCATGCCGGCTTTCGAGCAGCTTCAGAGCTTCGGGTTCATGATCCTGATCATGATGCTCGTCTTCGGGATTCCGTCATTGTTCTATAGTCCCGTGATCGATTTCGTCCTTTCGTTCCTCCTAATCTGACGCAACCATCAAAAAAAAGACCTGCCGAAGTGGACCAAGGTTGTCGCATGGTCCGGATAGCCTTTGCGGATGCTGAATATGGTGGATGAACTCAAAATAAGTCTTCCCCTTTACGAGGGCCCCCTCGATCTGCTGCTCGACATGATCCGGAAGCAGAAGATCGATATCTACGACATTCCGATCGCGCAGGTGACCCAGCAGTATCTGGACTACCTCCATCTGATGAAGGAGCTGAATGTCGATGTCGCATCCGACTTTCTCGTCATCGCCGCGCAGTTGATCTATATCAAGTCGCGGATGCTGCTGCCCCCCGATCCCGACGCCGCCGAAGAACTCGAAGATCCGCGTATCGAACTCGTTCGGCGGCTTCTCGAGTACGAGAAGTTCAAGAATGCGGCGCAGATGCTCTACCAGCGCGAGATGATCGAGAATGCCGTGTGGTCGAATCCCGGCGCGGTGGACATCGACCAGGCCGAACTGGAGCCGGAACTGACGGTCGGCCTCTATGACCTGCTGCTTGCGTTTCGCGAGGTCGTCAAGAGGTCCGAGCAGCGCCCACCGATGGAAGTGGACCGTGAGGAATTTTCCGTCGAACAGATGATGGCCTTTCTCTGGGAGAATATTTCGGCAGCCTCCGGCGAGGTTCCACTCACGCGGGTACTACCTGAAATTACGTCCCGCAGGCGTCTGATTACCGCGTTTCTCGCAATTCTCGAGTTAACGCGCTTAAGAGCGATCTATCTCAGGCAGGACAGGCCATTTGGCGAGATCATTGCCCGAGCGAATCCCAACTATGAGCTATCCAAATCTGCCAGCGCTTCTTGAGGCGATCATTTATCTTGCGGAAGAACCGGTCGGCGTCGACGCGATCCGGAAGGCGCTGCCCGAGGTTGACCGGGCCGAACTCGACAGTGCCATCCAGGGGTTGATCGAGAAGTACGCGGCGCCCGAGCACGGAATTGAAATCCGCGAAGTGGCCGACGGTCTCCGGTTCTCGACCAAGCCCGAGCATCACGAAACGCTGAAGAAGTTCCTGAAGAGCCAGATCGCGCCGACTCGTCTGTCTCTGGCGGCGCTGGAGACAATGGCTGTCATCGCATACAGGCAGCCGGTGACCGTGCCCGAGATTCAGGAGATTCGCGGCGTGCATGCCGCCGGCGTGATCAAAACACTCCTGGACAAACGATTCGTCGCGACAGCCGGCCGTAAGGAAGTACTCGGCAGGCCGATCCTCTACAAAACCACGAAGGAATTTCTCATCCATTTCGGCCTGAAGGATCTCAGCGAGCTCCCAAGCATGGAAGAGTTCGAGGAGTTGATCAAAACGCAGGCCGCCTCTGAAGAAACGATTGAGACGGCCGAGCAGACCGAGTTGCCCCTGGAAGAAGTTTGAATCGTGTTAGCGGCTTGCCTGTGGGCATGAGGCTGAAGCCCCGCACCCACAGGTTGAACTGCAGCTATCGGCGCACAACGTAGGATCCGTTGATCGCGCTGAGTGACGTTACTCCGGTCTGCCGCATCGTGAGTTCGAATTCGGCCTTCAGAATATCGAGCACCTTTTCCACGCCGGGCTGCCCAAACGCCATCAGGCCCCACACGTAGGGCCGGCCGACGCAGACCGCCCTTGCTCCCAGCGCGAGCGCCTTCAGGATATCGGTGCCGCGGCGGAATCCGCCGTCGATGAGGACGGGAATGCGGCCCTGAACGGCGTCGATGACTTCGGGAAGACACTCGATGGTGCTGCGGCCGGTGTCGCTGGCGCGTCCACCGTGGTTGGACACAATGATTCCGTCAACCCCGGTCTGGATGCACATCTCGGCATCCTCGCGCGACTCAATACCCTTCAACACGAGCTTTGCCCGCATGCCATCCTTCAGCCGCCTGACGAAATCCCATGTCAGGCCCGTATCCTGGCCGCCCAGCCTCGGGATGTCGATGTCCGCCAACATCGGCCTGCGCTGGTTGCGGTTGCCCGCATGGCAGCTCGTACAGTTCCGGGTGTCCAGTCGGGCCATTCGCTTGTCGGTTTCCGTGTTTCTTCCGGCCAGCAGATCCACCGTCAGGCAAACCACCGGACTACCCGCCGCTTCGGCGCGTTTGACGAGCATTTGCGCCACGGCCAGGCTGCCTTGCGGATAAAGCTGATACCAGACCGGTCCGCCACGAGCTTGCGTGACTTCTTCAACGGACGATGTCGTGGAGGTTGAGAGAATCTGCAGGTGATCTTTGGATTTCGCGGCTCTGGCGACGGCGATCTCACCTTCGGAGTGAAAAGCCTTCTGGCCGCCGACCGGAGCGAGAATGATCGGAGTCTTCCATTTCGTTCCGAACAATTCGACCGAAGTGTCGATGTTGCGAACATCGACGAGACGCCGCGGCCGAATCGCATATCTGCTGAATCCTTCTCGATTGACCCGCAGGTTCACTTCGTCGTCAACACCGGTTGCCATATAGCCGAAGTGAGCGGGCGGAACCACCTGCCTTGCGACCGGCTCAAAATCGAATACATCGAGCGCCTCCGCAGCCGATTTGATGAGGCTCGGATTCTGTATCGCCGCCCGTAGTTCCATTCGCAGTTCCATAGCCAGCAAGGGACTGCCTGCAAGGAATTTCAAAAATCGTCTGCGATTAGCCGACGCATCCATATTTCTCGCCATGTGGACCTCCATTTTGTGGAAAAACGCGTCCTATCATGCCCGCTGGTGGCCGCATTGGCAAGCCTTACCAGAGAACTTCGATGGCCTTTGATTTCGTTATGAGTTCGTCTTTGGTGATCAGCGGCAAACGCTTTGCCCGGGCGGTGGCGACAATCGCGGCGTCGAAAACGTCGAACCGAACCTGAGTGGCGAGAGCGGCATCCACGACATCGTCATCCAACGGGGCAAGTGCAAAGCCAGGCTGCGCAATGAGAGCTTCCTTCCATTCCTTGAATGAAGGTTTCAGCTGAATTCGGCGCATTCCTTCCAATAGCGCGGTTTCCCACAGAGTTGGCCAGTCGCGATAGCCGGCGAGTGCGTTCGGAGTCTGGCCCCGCAGGCGGCGGATCTTTTCGGGAGTCCATTCGCCTGTGGGAGAACCCGGCGCCTTGGTTTCATTTACGTTGCTCATAACGGAGTCCTTCGATCTACCACCCAATCCATGACTCATCAAATACTCAAGCGCGGGATTGCAAAGAATTGCAGCTACAATTGACGAATGCAGGAAAGGTTACAGAAAATTCTCGCCCAGGCCGGCATCGCATCACGTCGAAAAGCCGAAGAGCTGATGAAGCAGGGACGTGTAACGGTTAACGGGCATGTCATCAGCGAACTGGGCAGCAAGGCCGACTCTGAAGTCGATGTCATCAAAGTCGACGGCAAGAAGATCCGGGTGTCCGGGCGGCACGTATATGTCTTGCTCAACAAGCCGAAGAACGTGATGTCGACATCCAGCGATCCGGAAGGGAGGCCGACGGTCATCGAATACGTTCGGGAGAAAGTTAAAGAACGTATCTATCCCGTCGGGCGTCTCGACTTTGGTTCCGAGGGCCTGCTCATTCTGACCAACGACGGCGAATTCACCAAATACATGACTCAGGCCGGCGTGATCCCAAAGGTCTATCGCGTGAAAGTCGCCGGCAAGCCGGTTGAGGCCGCTCTTGCGAGGCTTCGGCAAGGCGTGCGTCTTAAGGGTGAGCGACTGGCGCCGAGCGAGATCAAGTTGATCGAGGATGCGCCGAATCCCTGGTACGAAGTGAAGCTCCATCAGGGACGCAATCAGCAGATCCGCGCCATGTTCCTGTCCATCGGCCATCCTGTGGAGAAACTACGCCGCGTCCAGATTGGCTTTCTCAAGGATCCCAGGCTGAAGTCCGGAGAGTGGCGGTTTCTATCCGAAGCGGAAGTGGACCAGTTCAAGCGGGAGTTCAAGCGCAAATGAGCGGCAGCGAATGCGAGCCCGACAGGGCGCAGCCATCAAGAATATGAATTTTCTGGATATGGTTCCGAAGCATATCCGTGACATCCAACCTTACAAGGCTGCCAGGCCGATCGAAGACGTGGAACTCGAGCTGGGAATCCGGGTCGCAAAGCTCGAGGCGAACGAGAACCCATTTGGCCCTTCTCCCAAAGCGGTTGAAGCAATGCGCCGATTTCTGGAAAACGTCGAGCGGTATCCCGACGATACGGGGTATCACTTGCGCCAGAAGCTGGCTCAACGCTTCAACGTATCGATGGACGAGATCATGCTCGGCGCCGGTTCCAACGATATCTTCGCCATGGCGTTTCACGCGGTACTCGCCCCTGACAGTGAGGTGCTGACATCGGAAGGCTCGTTTATCGTCTACTACATCCTGGCCCAGGGCGCGGGCATTCGGATGGTGTGTACTCCGGTGAAGGACTTTGGATTCGATTTGTCCGCGATGGCGGAGCGAATCACCCCGAAGACGCGGCTGATTTGCATTGCGAACCCGAATAATCCAACCGGAACGATCGTGAGGCGGGGGGAACTGCGCGAGTTCATGAAGAAGGTGCCCGGCCACGCGCTTGTGATTATGGACGAGGCCTACTTCGAGTATGTGGACGACGCGGAGTTTCCAGATTCATTCGAGTACCTGCGCGAAGGTCGCCCGATCCTGATCACCCGGACGTTCTCGAAAGCATACGGGTTGGCCGGCCTTCGAATCGGATATGGATTCGCTCCCGCGCCAATTATCGAGACCTTGCACAAGGTTCGAATGGCGTTCAACGTGAGCAGCATTGCGCAGGTGGCGGCCGAAGCGGCATGCGAAGACCGGGAGCATGTTGCGAGGACCGTTAACTCGAACAGGTCGGAACTGGGATTCCTGTACCGCGAACTGGATGCGCGGCGGGCGCGGTACGTTCCATCGTGTGCGAATTTCGTGCTGATCGAAGTGGGGAATCGCGCGAAGGAACTGGAAGACGCGATGTTGAAGAAAGGTGTGATGGTGCGCTCGATGGGGGCGTGGGGCTTTCCGGCCATGATCCGCGTCTCCGTTGGGACACACGAACAGAATGAGGCTTTTCTCAAGGTCTTTGACGAGGCCCGATAGGCATCCAATGAGCATCAAGGAAATCCTGGAAACCTATCGAACGATCGCGGTCGTCGGGCTTTCCTCGAATCAGTGGCGCGCCAGCTACTCGGTCTCCCACTACATGCAAAGCTCGGGTTACCGCATTATTCCTGTGAACCCGCTCGAAACTTCCGTTTTGGGCGAGCGCGCCTACGCTTCGCTCGATGAAGTGCCCGGGCCGCTTGAAATCGTCAATATTTTCCGACGGCCGGAGTATGTTCCCGACATCGTGGATACCGCGATCCGGCTGTCAGCCAAGGTGATATGGATGCAGGAAGGCGTGATCCATGAAAACGCCGCAGCCCGTGCGCGCGCTGCCGGACTGGAAGTCATTATGGATCGATGCATCCTGAAGGAGCACATGCGGCTCTGAAGGAACGCGGAACGCCACTGTCCTCTGGATTCGGTTGAGTTGTTTTTTCGACCCCAGTCTCCCCAGCGTCCAAAGTTGGCGTTGGAGCGGCGCGCGGGCAGGTATATGCTTCTGCCGCTGAATAGGCAGGATTACTTGAGGGAGAGCAGGAATGCAGTGGAGTTCAATCCGTTACTTACCCAGGGTATTGGCAGCGATGCTGGCGGCTATGCCTCTGCTGGCGCACCACACGATTTCGGCCAAGTTTGATCCCGCGAAGACCAGCACGTTGAGCGGGCTCGTCTCGAATGTGGACTGGAGAAATCCTCATGTCCATGTCCTGATGAATGTGCGCCAGGGCCAGCGGGTTACGAGCTGGGCCGTCGAATTGGAGAGTGTGTTGGATTTGGAGCGAAGTGGCTGGGACCGGGACTCCCTGAAACCCGGAGATGCGGTCACCGTGCAGGGCATTCTCGCCCGGGATGGAAGCCGGCAAATCTGGGGGAATTCCGTGGTTCTCACCAATACGCGCCGAAGGGTATTGGCAATGTCTCCGGAAGCATTGGCCGCTCTAAGACCGATGCCACCGGGGCCGGGCAGTCAACCGGCCCGGCCCACGCCGCGATGGCCCGACGGCCAGCCCCGCCTGGGGCCCCCTCCAGGTGAGACGGGATACTGGGCCAGGCCCAGTTCCACAGTGTTGATGGAGGACGGAGCCAGGGTCGAAGTCGACGCCGGCGGTTTGCTGAAGAATATCGCCGATGCCGCCAAAGTGGCGCCCTTCCAGCGATGGGCTCGAGATCTATTCGAATACCGCCAGCGCAATTTTCTGAAAGACGATCCGCTATTTCTGAATTGCATGGCGCCGGGCGCGCTGCGGCAGTTTCAGATGCCCTACGGTAATCAGTTCGTGGAAGACCGGACGTTCGGAAGGATTTTCGTTATGGCCGGAGGCGGCAATCACGATTGGCACTTCATCTATACCGACGGACGAGTCCAGCGGGGTGAGCTTGGCGGCAGCAACGACAATCCGTTGTTCTACGGAAACGCGCGCGGCCGATGGGAAGGGGATACGCTGGTCGTCGATTCCAGAGGTTTCAACGAAAGGTTTTGGTTCAGCAACGGCGGTCTTCCGCATACCGAGCAACTTCACTTGATAGAGCGGTTCACGCGAACCGACATGAACACCTTGAAGTACGAAGTCACCATTGACGATTCCTATGCGTACACTCGAACCTGGTCCGCGAGTTGGACGCTGCAGTGGGTGGCCGGCGAAGAACTGCCAATCTATTACTGTCAGGACAACCGGCCATGAAGTCAGGGAAAGAGAACAATGAAGCGATTTCTTAAAACTACTTTTCTTGCGGCTCTGCTGATGGCCGCGGTATCCGAACAGCACTCTCTTGCCCAGAACCGGGGCGGGGCCGGCCAGCGCGGGGCTGGAGCTCCCCAGCCGGCGCCCCGTTGGCCGGACGGTCGAATAAACCTGGGGCCGGTTCCCGGGGAAAAGGGGCTTTGGGAAGTCGGGGCTACCGGAATTCCGTTGGCGAGGCCGGACACCGCCGCGGACTTCGGACTGTTCGCGGCCGATACCCGGGAGCCGACAGACCCGTTCCTGGCGTCAAAACCCAAGCTCAGTCAGGTACCCTTCCAGCCTTGGGCCAGGGCCTTGTTCGCCGACCGGGTGCTTCATCGGCGCGAACCATATACGCGGTGCAAGCCTTCTGCCGGCGCGCGGCAAGTGGCCACAGCTTATGGCACGCAGTTGCTCGACGTGCCGGAACTTCGGCGCCTTTACATTTTCGAGACTGGTGGAGCTCACAGCTTCCGGACCATCTATATGGACGACCGGCCGCACCCGGCAAATCTGTCGCCCAGTTACCGCGGACATTCCACCGGACGCTGGGATGGGGACACGCTGGTCGTGGACACCGTCGGGTTCAACGAAGCTGTGTGGATCGACAACCTTGGAATGCCTACCACCGAAAAGCTGCACACGATCGAGAGATTCACCCGTACTGATTTCACCACCATCCGGTACGAAATTACCGTGGACGATCCCGGCGCCTACACCGCCACGTGGAAAAGCGGCTACTACCTGCGATGGATGCCGGGAGCGGAAAGCTTTGAGTTCGTCTGTCAGGACAACAACAAGGCGTCCGATCTCATGGTCGGCGATGGCACGTTAACGATCGAGATGCCTCCGTTCGTACCTTAGCGGCATACATCGCGGCTGAATCAGTGGACACGTTTAGAGGAGTTTATCGCTCTGCTTTCGGGTGAGAGCCGGCACCGCCGACACGCCGCTGTTTCTCTTCCGAACTCTTTTTCTTTGCAGCGGTTTCATCCAGCCGGCGCTTCACTTCGGCTTCCTCGCCGATTTCCTGTGGATGAAAATATCGGCGGCCTTTCAGCGAATCCGGCAGGCAGTCCATATCCGACACCTTTTCTTCGGTGTCGTGTGCGTATTGATAGCCCTTGCCGTAGCCCAGATTCTTCATCAACCGCGTTGGAGCGTTGCGAATGTGAAGGGGCACCGGTTCGGCACGCGTGGTTTCAACGTCTTCGACTACCGCGGAGTATGCGGTATACACGGAGTTCGATTTTGGAGCCGCGGCCAGATAAATAACGCACTGGGCCAGCGCCAGCTTGCCTTCGGGAAAGCCAATGAAGTTGAAGGCGTCCCTGGCATCCAGGGCGATTCGCAACGCGCGCGGGTCGGCCAGCCCGATATCTTCAGACGCGAAACGGACCAGCCGGCGCAAGACGTACATCGGATCCTCGCCGGCTTCGAGCATGCGGGCGAGCCAGTAGAGAGATGCATCCGCATCGGAATTCCTCAGCGATTTGTGAAGCGCGGAAATGATGTTGAAGTGCTCTTCGCCGGTCTTGTCATACAGCAACTGCCGCTGCGCGGCCTGCTCGATGATCTGCTTCGTGACCGGTTGCCCTTTCCCGGTGCCCTGGACGGCGAGTTCCAGGATGTTCAAGGCTGTCCGCGCATCCCCGTTTGCAATGGTTGCAATGGCCTTGAGGGCCTCGTCATCGACAGTCTCAAACTTTTCCCGCTCGACGGCCCGGCGTAGCAGCGCAACGATATCGTCGTCGGTCAACGCCTTGAGCACGAACACCCGTGACCGTGAAAGCAGCGCGGAAATAACTTCGAACGACGGATTTTCCGTTGTAGCGCCGATGAGGACCACATTGCCGCGCTCCACATGCGGAAGAAACGCATCCTGCTGGGCCTTGTTGAAGCGGTGGATCTCGTCCACGAAGAGAATCGTACGCCGTCCCATGCGTTTTGTTTTCTCGGCAACGGCCATCACTTCCTTTATTTCCTTGATGCCGGAGAGAACCGCGCTGAACGGTATGAAGTCGGCCTTCGTCATCCGGGCGATGACTTGCGCCAGAGTCGTCTTGCCCACGCCGGGAGGTCCCCAGAGGATCATCGATGGGACCTGATCGCGCTCAATCGCCGTTCGCAGCGGCTTTCCCGGATCGAGCAAATGGCTCTGGCCGGCGATCTCATCCAGCGTTTGCGGCCGCATGCGATCCGCCAGCGGGGCGTCCTTCGGCGGACCTGCCGTTCCCAGGCCCTGGTTGTCTTCGAAAAGCGATCCGCTCATTTCTGCCTCTGCCTGAACGCTTCGTAGAGAACCACGGCTGCAGCGGTAGCCGAATTCAAAGACTCGACTTTGGCGTTGTGTGGAATGCGCAAGACCGTATCGCAGCTGTGGAGCTCTTCATCAGACAGCCCGCTCCCTTCATTTCCAATTACGACAGCCGCGGGCTTACTCCAATCCCAATCATCGATCCTCTTGCCCGCTGTTGGAGAGGTGCCGATCACCGGGATGCCCGCGTCCTGGAGTGCCCGGAAAACGGCCTGGCCGTCGAGGTCCCACACATAAGGAAGCCGAAACAGGCTTCCCGCGCTGGCCCTGACGGTTTTGGAATTGAAAACGGAAGCCGTGCCTTTCAGCCCGATGCACCCGGTCGAGTCAAAGCACTCCGCTACGCGAAAGATTGTTCCGACGTTGCCCGGGTCCTGCAGTCGGGCCATGACGACAAGCAGCGGATTGCTTGTACCGAGCAGATCCGGCAAGGTAAACGAGGGCATTCGCACCTCTGCGACGACGCCTTGCGAGGTCTCTGTGCTCTGGATGGACTTGAAGACGGCGGGCTCGACTTCGTAAATATTCGCAGCCGAGACCGGGGGATCGAGCGCCGCATCCTTCCGTATAAAGAGGCTGTGGATGTGAATTCCGCTGCGTTCAGCCTCATGGACGAGCTTCGGACCTTCGATTGGGAGCATGCCCTCGGAGGTCAGCGTACCGTGCTCGATGGCCTTCCGCAGTTCAATGAGCTTCGAGTTGTGCTTGCCTAATGAAAGAGTCTCCAAGGATAATCTCGGCTCCGATGGAAGTGTTCCACAGCGATCGGCTTTCAGAAAGAGACTTCGATCAGATTCTATCTGTTTTGCGCGCAGGAGGCGTTATTGGCTTTCCAACCGATACCGCCTATGGCCTGGGCGCGGATCCATTCAACGAAGCGGCAGTCGACAGGATTTTCGAGATCAAGGGGCGCGCCGAGACGAAGCCGATTCTCCTTATTGTGAGTTCGCGGAGTATGGTCGAGCAGGTGGCACAACCGAATGCGATCTTCGAACGCGTCGCCGACGCCTTCTGGCCGGGTCCGCTTACCGTCATTTTGCCCGCGGCGCCGCATGTGCCGCGTAAGATCACTGCCGGCGGTTCCACGATCGCCCTCCGGCTTCCGGCCGCGCCGTTTGCCACGGAACTGGCCCGCAGACTCGGCAAACCGCTTACGGCAACCAGCGCGAATCGAAGCGATGGGCCGGCGACGGTGACCGCGGCGGAAGTTCGCGCCCAGCTCGGCGATTCGCTGGAGATTCTCATTGATGGAGGACGGCTGCCGGCACGATCCGGCTCCAGCCTTCTGGACTTGACGGCGGATCCTCCGGTGCTTCTCAGGGAAGGTCCGATCTCATTCGGGCGTCTTCAGGAGTTTTTTGAAGGCCGGTTGCGGAGACCAGTCGCATGATTCCTCGATTCTTCAAATGGGGTGCGGTTGCCGTCGTCGCGGTGGTCATTGCCATATCGGTCTACTCGGCATACGTGTACCGGCAGATTCGGGAATTTGCGGAACACGATGAAGCACGCCAGGCGGACGCCATTCTGGTTCTTGGGGCAGCGCAGTACAACGGCCGTCCGTCGCCCGTCCTGAAGGCCAGGCTCGAACACGCATTCAGTCTTTTTGAAAAGGGCTACGCGGGCGCGATTATCACGACGGGCGGGTACGGGCCCGATCCGAATTTCTCAGAAGCGCACGTGAGCACGCAGTATCTGATCCAGCACGGTATTGATGAATCCCGAATCGTTACCGAGCAGGGAAGCGGCACAACGGCCGACAGCGTTCGGGCGGCCGTAACGCTGATGCAGTCGAAAGGCTGGAAGACGGCGCTTGTCGTCAGCGACGGCTTCCACGTGTTCCGGGTCAAGACAATGCTGGAGGACAACGGCATCGTGGCGTATACGTCGCCCGCGCCGAACAGCCCCATTGAGATTGCCGCCTCCGAACGGTTTTGGCACAGCATGCGCGAGGTGTTGCTGGTGTCGGTGTATCGGCTTTTGGATTTGTGAGCGGGGATACGTTTAGCCGAAAAACTCTCCTGAGTCGTCATCGTTTTTTGCAGATAGACCTCCAAATACATCCTTTAATGCGACGAGGGCGCGCCGCCGGTCCTCGAGTTCGATCAGGCGGGCAACCTGCTCCGGAATTGGGGCGGTCCGGTTGCGGGTGCGCCGTACGAATGGCCTGACGGCAACCACGGCATTTTCATCGACCACAAAGGCAATGTCTGGACCGGCGGCAACGGTGCTCCGGATTCACACATTCTGAAATTCACCAAGGACGGTAAGTTCCTTCTTCAGATCGGCAAGAAGGGTGCGCGCCGCCAGGCCAGCGCAGGCGCGGGCAACCAGGAACGTATTGCTGTTTCTTCCCATGCAACACCGCCCGCCGATGTGCGTTGACCGAGATGGGTTATTGGGGTTATTAAAGTGTCTGCGGATTAGAAAAGAGGTGGCGGCGAGAATGAAGAAAACAGCAGCGTTTCATCCAATCCAGAACAATGCCTCTATGAGAGTACTTATGAGATGGTGCCTATTGGCTGTGATCGCGGCATTCGTTACCAGCGCCGCAGCGCAGGACAACGCAGCGAATAACGACTTATACAGCGCGATTCGCACGAACAATATGAAGCAACTGCAGAGTCTTGTTGCGGGCGGAGCCAACGTCAATACAAAGGGACGGGGCGACGTCACGCCATTGATGGATGCGGCCACTGCGGGATCTGTCGATGCGATGAAGTTCCTCATTTCGAGGGGCGCGGATGTAAACGCAAAGGACTCGGCCGGCCGGACAGCTTTGTTCCGGTCCGCAACGGATTTGGCGAAGATTCGTCTTCTGCTGGAGCAGGGCGCGAACATCAATGCCGCATCGGATGCCGGCCGAACCGTGCTCATGGCGGCCGCCATGACTGAAAATTCCGCGGAGATTGTGCGGTTTCTTATCTCTAAAGGCGCGGACGTTAAAGCCGTCGATACGATGGGCCTTAATGGCCTGTTGGCGGCCAGCATCGGCAATGATACGGCAACGATAAAGACAATGGTCGACGCCGGACTCAACGTCGAAGCCATGGCGCCCAAGGCGGGCTTGCCTGCCAGCCTGTCGCCGCTGATGCTCGCCGCCAGCAATGGCAATGTGCCTGCGATTAGAATGCTGCTCGCCAGGCGGGCCAATGTGAACGCAGTAAGCGATGCGCAATCGGATGGGGTTGTAAAGAACGGGCCGATCGGCAACGGCCTTTTCACGCCATTGCTTGTGGCGGCGCCGTTTGGAAGGGCGGACGTCGTCAAGATTCTTCTCGACGCCGGAGCCAACGTAAACGCCAAAGATGTCTCCGGAATGACTGCACTGATGCGCGCCGTCGCTTCGGATCGCCACGAGACGACCGAAATCATTCGCATGCTGATCGACAAAGGCGCGGACGTGAATGCGAAAAGCCGGGCTGACGAAACCGCCCTCGATTGGGCTCGAAAGGTCGCCTGGCCCGACGCGATTGCACTGTTGACGAAGGCCGGCGCCGTGGCCGGAACCGCCCCTCGCGTCACGCCGCCTGCCGCGGCGCCTACGGAGTTACGGCCGGCTCTGGATCGCAGCATTGCGCTGATGGAAAGAACCAGCGGAAACTTTTTCAATAGTGGCGGCTGCATCGCCTGCCACGCGCAGAATATGACAGACATGTTGGTGGGCAGCGCTCTCGCCAAGGGCGTCCGCGTGAATGATGCGGCGGCGGCCAATGCCGCAAAGCTTGTGACCGGCGCTCTTGCATTATTTCAATCCGGCATGACTGAGCGGTTGGAACCACCCATTCCCGATATCTCTATGTATACAATGGCTGCCTTTGAGGCGTCCAAGTTACCGCCGGATCGCAATTCGGACATCGTGGTTGCAAATCTGGCTGCGCATCAGTCCAGCGACGGCTCATGGAATGTGGCGTACCTGAAAAGGCCTCCCATGATGGAAGGCGACTTTACGCGGACGGCGCTCATCGCGCGAACGCTCAAGACGAGCGGCGCTCCAGGACGCAGGGCGGAGTGGACGTCCCGGCTCGCGAAAGCCAAACGGTGGCTGCAGTCTGCCAGGCCGGTCACCGCGGAGGATCGCAACATGCAGTTGCTGGGGTTGGTCTGGCTTGGCGCCGACAGTAGCGTCACGAAGAAATTAAGCCAGGCGATTATAGCGAGACAACAACCCGATGGCGGATGGAAGCAACAGGATGGCCTGGCTTCCGACGCCTATGCCACCGGACAAACTCTTTATGCGCTCGCGACCGCGGCAGGAATGCCGACCGGGGAACCGGTATTCAAGAAAGGCATTGAGTACTTGCTGTCGTCCCAGCGAGCCGACGGCTCATGGTACGTCTCCAGCCGCGCCCCGAAATTTCAGCCGTATTTTGAAAGCGGGTTTCCTTATGGCCATGACCAGTGGATCAGCATGATGGCCACCGGTTGGGCAGCCATGGCGCTGACTCAGGCTATCGAAACGCCGAAGTCCGCGCTCAACGTCAATAAATAACCTGTAGGGGCGCATGGCGTGTGCCCCTACAGAAAGTCAAACCTTTCTCCAGTTCCTGCTTTCTTACGATCAGGGCTCGCACACTAGTCACGCCGAATAAAGTTCCAGCTTCCGAAAGCCGCGAGTTTACGTTCGAGGGACGGGGGTAGGAATTCCCATGGGCATTCGCGGGGAACGTGAACAGATTCAGTTCTTGTGCGGCAGCGACAGTCAAGGCATCATGGCCTCGCCCTTTCTGTCGGCGCCGACGTCTTTTCTGGACGGCGCATTCCCAAGGCTTTCATGCCAAGAACGGCGCGCGTTATTGTGCCGGGGATGCCACACCATATCACGCAAAGGGGCACCCGGCGTTTCGATGTCTTCCGCGACGAAGCAGACCGGCTCGAATACATAAGGCTGCTCAGCAACTGCTGCCGCGAATTCCACCTGGGCATTCTGGCCTACTGTCTGATGAGCAACCACATCCATCTTGTGGCGATTCCCGAGCGCGTCGATTCGGTTCATCGAGTCTTCCGTCGTGCCCACGGGACGTATGCGCAGCGATTCAATATCAAGTATGGGTTTGTCGGGCATCTGTGGCAGGAGCGGCCATTCTCCTGCATTCTGGACGAGGCGCATCTCCGGAACGCGATTCGTTACGTTGAGCGAAACCCCGTCCGGGCGGGCATGGTCGCGAATGCGGTCGACTACCGCTGGTCGAGTGCGGCCGCACACTGTCACGGCCAACACGACCCATTACTCACATCGATCCCGGCCTTCGCGAAGATGGAGTTCGATTGGGCCAGCTGGCTTGAAGGTGCAGACAACGATGCTTCCGAACGATTCCTGCGGAAATGCACGAAGACTGGCCGCCCCTGTGGCGATGAGGCGTTTGTCAACGCCGTTGGAAAAGCCGCCGATCGCGACTTCACTCGCAAGAAGCCCGGTCCTAAACCGAAACCAGCGGTGGAAGAAATTCCCCTGCTTGACTGGTCTCAAGACAGAATCGTTCACTGAGGCATGGCAAACAGCCCCATAAGAACCTCGGCGACTTCCCCAACTGCGCAGCCGATGGAATTCATACCCCCGTCCCCCGAATTCACAAAATTCAACCCGGTCATGCCACCATCGAGAACAAACTTGCCGTGCCCAGATGTCCCTTAACCTTGACACTGCTATCCCGGGGTTGTACGTTATCGCCAACTTTTCCAGTGTTCCAGATTGATCCGCCCAGTTCATTGGGCGTAATGAGAATTGTCCTCCAGTACAGTTTGTGCACGCAATTGGACCAAAGTACCTTCACCGGTGTAGATGCGGCCAGCATCATAAGCAAAAATCGCGTCGGAGGAAGTCTATGAGGAAATTTATGTTGAATAAATACTTCTTGATGGCAGCGCTCGTGTTGCTACCGGTCACAGTACTTGCTCAGACCAATGCGACTGTGGGAGGGACAGTCGGCGATGCGGCAGGAGCGGTAATTCCCGGTGTAGAGGTGACTGCAAGGAACGTCAACACTGGGATTGTGTCCAACCAACTAACGAATGAGACCGGCACTTACAACTTTGCCAGTCTGCAACCTGGAACCTACGAGTTCAGCGCCGCACTTCCAGGCTTTCAAACACAGACGTTTCAGAGCATCACTCTGAGCCAGACCCAGCAGGTTCGGTTGAATTTCGCGCTGCAGGTCGCTGGAAGCAGTCAGACGGTGGAGGTGTTCACGGACGCCAATGTGACTTTGGCCACGACGACTGCGTCGGTCGGCGACGTGCTTCCCGAAGTCGAAGTTCGAAGCCTGCCGCTGGCCGTCCGCGACGTGCTTCAACTGATCACGTCCACGCCCGGCACCGGCCCGGAACGGAGCTTCGCCGGTCAGGGGGTCCGCGCGGTGAACATAACCCGCGACGGCTTGACCGTGAACGATCCGCGGTATGGCGTCGGTGTCGGAAACCAGGGCGGTCAGAATGCCACCTACGTCAGTTCCGACCTGGTGGAAGAGGTGCAAATTGTGACCGCGGCCGCGGATGCGGAAGCCGCGAACGGTTCCGCGCAGGTCCGGCTGCAGACCCGGTCGGGAACCAACCAATTTCACGGCGCCCTTTTCCTCACGAACAACAACTCGGCCTTGAATGCGAGGGACTGGTTCGACAACCTCAAAGGCGCCGAGAAGTCCTATGTGAACCGGAACCAGTACGGCGGGCGCCTCGCCGGTCCGATTATCAGGAACAAGGCTTTCTTTTTCGTGCTCGTCGACAACCAGCGATACCTGACAAAGCAAACCTTTGTGACCAACGTGTTTACCGGTCTGGCGCGTCAGGGAATTTTCCGGTACTCCCCCGGACTGCGGAGCGCCAATGCTCTGGCGGCGCGGCCAAGCGTCGATCTGGCCGGCAATCCCCTGGTCCCGATCACGAGTTTCAACCTGTTTACCGATGTAAGAGATCCGTTGCGCACGGGCTTCACAACAGTTCCTTACTGGCGGGACGTCCTCACCAAGCACATGCCGGCGGCGAATGACTTCACAGTCGGCGACGGACTAAACGTCGCCGGTCATCGCTGGATCCGCCGGATTGATGGCCGGTCCGTAGGAGACAATGTCGGCAACGACAATAACAGGCGCCAACTGAACGCGCGCGTGGATTACCAGCTCACCAGCGACAACAAGCTCACATTCACGATGAGCCGGGAAAAACTCGACGCCGTACAGCCGAGGGACTGGCCGTCCGGATTTGACGGCGTTGCGAACTATTACCCGCACGTCTATTCCGCTCAGTGGACTTCGGTCATTTCGCCGACTGTGCTGAATGAATTCCGTATTGGCCGGATCCAGAGCGGCTTCCACCAGCGGTCGCCATTCCAGTTGGGGTGTTGCAACGGCAAAACATCGACGGACCGCTCTGCCGAGGCGCAGAAGCTCATGGACACGTTGCCGCAGATCAATGGGTTCCCGATGTATGTTACGACGGCCGCTACAAATGCGGGCTTTGCTGCACGGCCTACACTGGGCGCCGCCGCCTACGCAACTGAAAGCTTCTCATCGACGCGAGGCAACTACAACGTCTCATGGCAGGCCAGCAACAACCTGAGTTGGATCCGCGGCAAGCATGCGCTCAAGGCAGGCGGTGAATTTCAGGCGTACTGGTCCAACGGCTGGAATACGACGGTCGAACAATTTCCCAAGGCAGTGCTCGGCGATGGTCCGACGCCCGCGTCGATTACCAGTGCCCGCTTTCCGGGATTGGACGCCAACGACGGCACTCTCGCCAGAGAGATCCTGAACGACCTGGCGGGTTCGATCCGGGGTTTTACGCAGGGCTATATCATCAACAAATCGGATCAGACCAAGTGGTTCGACTTCAGCACGGAATCCCGCCGGTTCCGATGGCTTTCGCAGAACGACTGGTCGGCCTACTTCAAGGACACCTGGAACGCGACGACCAACCTGACGCTGAACCTCGGGGTGCGCTACGACAAGTTCGGCGTGTTATATGAGGCCAATGGGATCATTCCAAATGCCGTGGGCGGGCAGGCCGGAGCGTTCGGGATATCCGGGACCGACTATAGCGCCCTCTGGAACCCTAATGCGGTGGGCGGTCAGCTCACCCAGATTGAACTGGTCGGCAAGCACTCGCCTCACCCGAAGCTGTTCTATCCCAATGACTGGAACAACCTCGCGCCCTCCGTCGGTTTCAGCTACAAGATTCCGTGGCTCAGCCGCACGACAGTTGTCCGCGGCGGTTACGGCATCAATTATGCGGGCAGACCCGCCTTCGTGGAATACGAACTGGGATTTCTGAACACGCCGGGCTCCGTGAATCGCGAAGCCCAACCCGTGTCGGCCCTCGGCGTCAACTATATGAATCTCGAGACAGCCATCTCCTCGAAGGTTCTGCCCCTCAAGCCGGCCTTTCAGCCGGATCCCGCCGGTTCGATAATCGTCCCTCTGACGGACCGGAGCCAATTCATCTATTTCATGGGCGACGAGCGGCCAATACCTTACATCCAGGCATTCAATCTGTCCGTACAGCACGAGTTGATGCCGCGGATGACATTGGAAGTTTCCTACGTCGGCACCAAAGGGACAAAGCTGTTTAAGAATATCGAGCTGAACGAAGTGAACATCTTCGAGAACGGATTCCTGGACGCGTTCAACGTAACGCGCGCCGGCGGAACCGCTCCACTATTCGACCGGCTGCTGAGGAATCTGAATGTGCCGGGCGCCGGCATGGTCAATGGCACAACGGTGACCGGTTCGCAGGCGCTGCGGCTGTATACGAGTACGAGAAACTGGATAGCCGACGGAAACGTGGGAGCTCTGGCCGACTTCTTCAATCGGAGTTCGAACATCACGGGAAGGCCGGGAGGCTTTCTGCGGAATGGCAGCCTGCCGGAAAACTTCTTTGTGGTGAACCCGCAGTTCCGCGGCGTCGAGTTGTGGCGAGCCGATGGGAACTCGATCTATCATTCGATGCAGGCGCAGCTCCGCCAACAATTCCAGCACGGTTTTACGGGCCAGTTCACCTATACCTGGGCGAAGGGTCTGGGCGACGGCATCAACTCGGCTATCCGGGACGCAACCAATATGCTGGATCCGCGAAACCGGTCGCGCAATCGGAGCCGGCTGAGTTTCGACCGCACGCACGGCGTCAACGCCCACGGCACGTGGGAACTTCCGTTTGGCCCGGGCAAGCCGTTTCTGACCGGAGCGCCGGCCTTTGTCCACCGGGCGGTGGAAGGCTGGACGCTGTCGTCGATCGTTGCGTTCTCGTCGGGCGCTCCAATGAACCTGTCGAGTTCGGTCCTCACGATGGGCAATACCCGGATTCAGGGCGTTCCGGACGCGGCTGGTCCGATTTCAAAGGACCTGGGCCAGCTCGAGAAAGGCAATGGGTTCGTCCAGTGGTTCCCCGGTCTTTCCTCGGCGGCGGCCCCGCTACCCGATTTCGGTTCCGACCCCGCCAATCTCAGAGCGGTTTACTCCAACCGTGTCGTTGTTGACGGCTCCGGCAAAATCCTGCTGGCGAACGCCGCGCCAGGCAAAGTGGGTTCGCTGGGTTTGCGCTACCTGGAAGGTCCGAGCCGGTTCCTTATCAATCTGGGCGTGGGCAAGAGAACGCAGATTCGCGAAGGCGCCACATTCACGCTTCGGGCGGACATAGTCAACGTCTTGAACCAACCGCAGTGGGGCAACCCGGATGTGGATGTCAATTCTGTCAATTTTGGACGCATCAGCTCGACCCAGGACCCACGGACCGTCACGATCAACGCCCGGATCGACTTTTAGTCGATTCCGAACGGATTTACTCGTGTCCGTTTGGACTTGCGCTTGAACGAGTGGGGATCCGGCTCAGCCGTGGATCGTCTCAGGTCACTTTTTCTGGAGCTCTACCACGGCGACGGTGTGCATTGGAGCCGGCACCAGAGCGTCGCGTTGTGTCCGGCTTGAACCCCGCGCTTCGTGCCACGCACGTAAAAGTGGTCCGCAAGAACGCGGCATCCGGCAATTCATTCAGCCATACATCAGAATTCCGCACTCACCGCCGGCGCCGTGCGGATTTCCGACAGGAAATCGAACTCGCCTGAAGGATAGAGCTTCATTCCCGAAATCCGCTTGTTGAACACGGCAACGTTATCCAGGTACCACAGGCTCACATACGGCAGCTCCTCAGCCACCACCTGCTGCACCCGGTGGTAGGCCGGTTTCCGCTTCTCGATGTCGATTTCCTGCCGCGCCATGTCAATGAGCCCGTCCACCTCCGCGTTGGAGTAGTACCCGCGATTGGCTCCGTTCATTGGCGTCATTCTAGAATGAAAGATCAGGTTCAGAATGTCGGGATCGTCGTTGCCGCCCACCCAGCGCAATGAATAAGTCTGGAAGTTGCCGCTGACAACGCCGTTATAAAACGTCGCGAATTCGTTGGACCGGATATTCATGCGAATGCCGACCTCCCGCAGTTGCTGCTGCAAAACGGAGGCGAAGAGGCGGCCGGTTTCATCCTGTGATGTCGAGTGGGTGAATTCCAGATTGGGCTGGCCTGCTTCCTTGAGCAGTTGGCGCGCGAGCTCCGGATTGTAGGGATACGTTGCGACATCGGACTCATAGGCCCAGTTGTTGGGTGGCAGCACGCCGGTGGCCGGCCGCGCCTGGTCTCTCAAGAGATACTTGATGATCTTCTCCCGGTCGATCGCGTGGGCGATCGCCTTTCGGACACGCAGGTCTCTGAGAGCGGGGTCCTTCAAATTGAACGCGAGGTAGTAATACCGTGTGCCTACCGCCTGCATCACCTCGAGATCCCCTTCGTCTCTGATGGCTTCGACCATGTCGGGTGGCAGGAAATTGAGCGATATGTCGACTGAACCTTTCTGCAACTCCAGTGCGGTCACGGTGGCGTCGAGAATGATTTTGAATCTCAGGAACGAAACATTCGGTTTTGCGCCGTAGTAGGTCTCACTTCGCTGGAGCATGACCTCGCCGTCCTGAATGTAATGCACGAACTGGAAGTCGCCCGAACCGACGGGATTTCGGCCAAAGTCGGCGCCGGCGCCCTCGGGAACAATGCCGCTGACGCCACGGGTCAAATTCAGGAGAAACGATGAGGACGGTTCCTTCAGTTTGAAGACCACGGTGTAGTCGTCTGGCGCCGTCACGGATTCCGTCATTCGGTAGGACCCGAGCTTGGCGGTCCGGACGGACCCGTCAAGGATCGTATTAAACGTGTAGGCCACATCCCTGGCGGTGACGGGGCGGTTGTCGTGAAAGCGGGCGTCGCGGCGCAAATGAAAGATGTATGTCTGCGGATCGGGAACATCCCAACTCAGGGCGAGGTCGGGAACGACATTCGATTCGCTGTCCTTTTTCACGAGGGCGCTGAAAATCAACTGGACCAGATGTTGCGAGACGCTGTCGGTGGCAATCCGCGGGTCGAAGTTCAGAGGGGGTTGCTCGAGTGCAACCGTGACCGTGTCCGGATCCGGCGGTTGGGTTGCGCAGCCGGTGAGGAGCAATGCGAAAACAATCAGGAAAGGCATGGAGGCATTTTAGCAGAAGGATCAGCCCAATCTGGGTCCTTGGGCGCGAGGCTTCAAGGGGCAGAAACTGCGACCCGTTCCACCGCCATGGACGCCCGGAGCTTGTCGATCTGGCGGATCAGCCGGGCTCTTGCGTGGATGCGGTTACGCACGGGAAGAAACTGAAGCCTGCTTTTCAACTTTGCGATGCGCTCAACCGATTCGTCCACGCGCTTTCTCAGGGCGGCGCTGCCGCGGGCGGCATGGACAATCGTTTTGAAGGCTTTCTCAACCAGCGGAGTTGTTTGCGAGAACAACAGGATGTCGTTGCCAGCTTCAAACGCCCGAAGGAACAGATCCGGCGTCAGCCCGACGCTCGTGACGGCGCCCATTGTAAGGTCGTCAGTAATGATCACGCCTTCAAAGCCCAGCTTCCTTCGCAGCAATCCCTCTACGACTCGCGATGAAAGCGATGCGGGTATCGGCTTTTCATCGCCAAGTCCGGGATAGTGGCCATGCGAGACCATGATCATGGGCACCTCGTCCAGCAGGTCCATGAACGGGACAACGTCTTCCTGCAAAAGCTGCCGCTTTGGCCGGTCGATGCGCGGCAGAGCGAAGTGCGGATCGCGCGTGGCGCCCCCAAGTCCGGGAAAGTGTTTTGCGCAGGCGACGATGTTCTTCTTTGCGAGCTCTTCGACAAAAGCGGAGGCAAGGCGGGCGACTTCTGCCGGTCCGGCGCCAAGCGTCCGCTCTGCAACGATGGAGTCCTCCATGCGTAAGTCCACCAGAGGAGCAAAATCCGTGTTGAAACCGGCGGCCTCGAGCTCGGAGGCGATAATCCGGGCGCCAGCCCGCAAATGAGCGGTGCCGGCATCGGCAAGTTCCGAAAGCGAGGGCAGGGGAGCAAAGACGTGCTTGAGGCGGTCCACATGGCCGCCTTCATGGTCGACAGCCAGGAAAGGCGTGCGGGAGAGTCCTTCGCGGAGACTTTGAATCAACTGTCCGATCTGTTCCAGATTCTCGATGTTGCGCTGGTAAAACACAAATCCGGACGGGCGCACGGCATCGAGCAAGGCGCGGGTTTCCTGGTCGAGGGTGTATCCCTGGAATCCAAGAAAGAACAGTTGCCCGACCTTGTCCTCGAGAGTGAGGCGCGCGGTATCCTTCATTGTTGTGGTTGCTTACTTCGTGTCTTCCGCTTTTTTCTTAAGCTCTGCCAACAGCTTCAGCGCCTCCAGCGGCGTCATGCCATCGACATCGAGTGAACGCAAGGCATTGCGTATCTCTTCTTCAAGTGCCGTGAAGAGCGATAGTTGATTGATGACTATCGGGGTCTTTCGTCTGGATCGAACCGTGAGATTATCAGACAACTGATGTTCGTTTTCCTCATGTTTTTTGAGGATCTCTCGCGCCCGCTGAGTCACGTTGGCGGGGATGCCCGCCAGCTTGGCAACCTCAATGCCATAACTTCTGTCTGCGGCGCCTGCCTCCACGGTTCTCAGGAAAACGATTCGATTCTGCGTCTCTTTAACCGCGACATGATAGTTCCGGATGCCGGGCAGCAGATCGGCAAGCTCTGTAAGCTCATGATAATGCGTTGCAAACAGCGTTTTGGCGCGGATGTTTGTCTGGATGTGCTCGATGACGGCCCAGGCGATCGACAGCCCGTCGAAAGTCGCCGTGCCCCGGCCGATTTCGTCGAGAATGATCAGGCTGCGAGGAGTGGCCGAATTCAGGATAATCGCGGTTTCCGTCATCTCGACCATGAACGTGGACCGGCCGCGCGCCAGATTATCCGAAGCCCCGATGCGTGTAAAGATCCGGTCCATGATGGGGAACCGAAGAAGCTGGGCCGGTACGAACGAGCCCATCTGCGCCAGGATCACCATCAGGGCGTTCTGCCGGAGGAATGTGGATTTCCCTCCCATGTTCGGACCTGTGACGATGAGAATCTGATCGTCACGGTCGTCCATGTACAGGTCGTTGGGCACGAAACGGTCCGCGCGATGCTCTTCCGCCAGCGCCTCGATTACCGGATGCCGTCCCTTGCTGACGACGAACTCGTCGCCGGTGGAAATCCGGGGCCGTGAATAGCCGAATCGCCTCGCCGTGAGGGCAAAGCTTGCCAGGACATCGAATTCGGCAATGGCGGCTGCAGTCTGGCGTATCCGCCTTGATTCCAAGCTGATACGTCCACGAATCTCAAGGAAGAGTTCCTTTTCTATTTCAAGGATTTTTTCTTCCGCGGTCAGGATCTTTTCTTCGTATTCCTTCAGCTCCGGTGTGACGAAACGCTCTGCGCCGACCAGCGTCTGCTTCCGGTCGTAGTCGGTCGGAACCAGGTGCAGGTTCGCCTTTGAAATCTCGATGTAATAGCCGAACACCCGGTTGAAACGCACCTTGAGCGATCCGATTCCGGTGCGTTGACGCTCGCGCGCTTCAACCGATGCAAGATAGCCCTTGCCGTCCTTCGAAAGCGACCGCAGTTCGTCCAGATCCTTGTGATACCCGTCGCGAATGACGCCGCCGTCGGCGAGCACAATCGGGGGATCGTCGCTGATGGAGGCCGAAAGCAGATTGTGGAGATCCTCCAGCAGATCCAGCCGGGCCAGCAGGTCTACAAGACGTTGTGCCTTGAGTTTGCTCAAAACGCCGGCAATGACGGGCAGCCGCGCCAGCGTGGCGCGCAAAGCGGTCAGTTCGCGGGGCGATGCAGTGCCGAGGGTCACCTTGCCAAGCAGGCGTTCAAGATCGAAGAGTCCATCGAATGCTTCCCGGCTCCCATCGAGCAGGAGGGAGGAAGACCCGAGTTCATCGACGGCATCGAGCCTGGACTCAATTTCCGCGCGGTCAATCGATGGACGCATGAGCCAGTTGCGGAGCAGCCGGGCGCCCATCCCCGTACAGGCATGGTTGATCACGCCCAGCAGCGTGTCTTTCGCGCCGCCGCCCGTGGATTCGGCGAGTTCCAGGTTGCGAATTGTCGAGGGATCCAGGACCAGATAGTTTGCGGACTCGTAGTACGACAATCCGGTGATGTGTTCGAGCGTCGTTTTCTGGGTCTTCCGGACATAGTGAATCATTGCGCCGGCCGCGCCCGTGGCGCAGGGCTTGCCTCCAAGACCAAAGCCGTCGAGCGTGGATGTTCCGAACTGGTCGCACAGCGCGCGGGCGGCAAAGTCCGCTTCGAAAAGCCAGTCTTCCATTTCGGTTTTCGCAATGCCTTCGACCTTGCTGATGGTGGGTTTCAGCCTTTCGGGAAACAGGATCTCGCGGGGTGAGAAGTGTTCGATATCCAGTTGGAGACGGTTCCATCGTTCGGGCCCGGTGAATTCCGCAGCCCGAAATTCTCCGGTGGAAACGTCGAGGAAGGCGCAGCCGACCTGTTCGCCCTGCTCGGTAACGGCCAGCAGGAAATTGTTTTCACCAGGAGTCAGGACATTCGAGTCCGTGACCGTTCCCGGCGTGATGACCCGGGTGACTTCGCGGCGGACGAGCTTGACACCCTTTTGCGGCGCCTCCACCTGGTCGCAGATGGCCACTTTGAAGCCTTTGCGCAACAGCCGGGCGATGTAGGCATCAACGGCGTGATAGGGTACCCCGCACATCGGGACGGCGTTCTCGCGGTCCTTGTTGCGGGCAGTCAGCGTGATGTCGAGTTCCCGCGAGGCGGTTACCGCGTCGTCGAAGAACATTTCGTAAAAGTCACCCAGCCGGAACAGAAGAAGGGCGTCCGGAGTTTCCTGCTTAACGGCACGGTACTGCCGCATCATGGGTGTAAGGTCCTGGTCTTGCATGTTTGAGGCTGGTTCCAGCAATGACAGATGACAATTGAACAATGAACAATGACAAAGCACCCGAAGACTTTGTCATTGTTCATTGTTCAATTGTCATCTGTCATCGCTGGTCGGTTCTATCCTTCTCTGAGCGATCTCCTCTTTATCATAAGGCATAATGGCTCATGCGCATTTTGGCGGTCGATACCAGTTCCGAGCGCGGCAGCATTTGCGTGCACGACGCGGGACAGTGCATAGCCGAAATCCGGCTCGCCTCCTCCATGCAGTATGCGGAACAGCTGTTCCGTTCGCTGGAATTCCTCTTCAAATCCCTTCCGTTCACTCTTGCTGAAATCGATATGTTTGTTGCGGCGCGGGGGCCTGGATCATTCACAGGGTTGCGCGTGGGTCTTGCGGCGATGGAGGGATTTGCCGCGGCACACGGCAAACCATGCGGAGGTGTTTCGACGTTGCAGGCGCTCGCATGGAAGACAGGGATCCACGATACTTTGCTGGCGCCAATGATGGATGCGCGGCGGGAAGAGGTATACGGATCTCTATGCCGGCTGTCGAGACGGCCGGGAGCGGAACTAATTGAAGAGCGGGCTCCGGTCGTGCTAAAACCCGCGCAGTGGTTTTCATCGTTGCCTGACGAGAAGCTGGTGTTTTGCGGCGACGGCGCAATCCGATATCGATCCATGATCGAGGAAAACAGGAAGTGGTCCATTCATCCGATGGACCTTTATCTTGCCGGCGCGATTGCCGAACTGGCGTTGATGCCCGCTTGCGGGCCCCTGGAACCCTTATATATTCGCAAAACCGACGCGGAGATCGCACGTGAAGGCATTGCAAGCCCGAATCCGTAAAGTCCACAAGTCCGACATCGACCGCGTTGTGGATATCGAGCGATCGTGGCATCACCTGTCCCACTGGTCGGTTGACAGCTATTACCGGCTGATCAACGAAGACTCCTTTACCTCCAGCTTTGTGGCCGAAATCGAAGAAGACGGACGCAACATGATCATCGTCGGGTTCGTGATCTTCCATATTGCGGCCGACGTTTCGGAGATCTACAACATCGCCGTCGAAAGCAGCTACGCTCGTTTGGGCATAGGCAAGCAACTGATGATCGCCGCTATAGACGAGTCCAGGCGGAGGGACGCGGCGAGAGTGGTCCTGGAGGTGCGCAAATCGAATGCGTCCGCAATCAATTTCTATGTGAATTTCGGATTCAGGACGGTGGGAGAACGGAAGAATTACTACTCGAATCCGATCGAAGACGCGTATGTGATGGAGAGAGAAACGGATTGAAGTGGAACCAAACCGTATGTTATGTTGAAGTTAAGGTTCGGGAAAAACATTTCTTTTCTCTGCCATCCGAAACAACTTAAGGAGGAGCGATGAGCATGAAGGAGGAGGAGATCAAAGAGCATTTGATGTCCGCCAATCCGGAGTTTCGCCGCCTGGCGGACGAACACCAGCAGTATGAAGGCAAACTCGATGAACTGAAGAGCCGCCCTCATATGACCGAGCATGATCATATCGAGGAAGTCACCTTCAAGAAGAAGAAATTACATCTCAAAGACGAGATGAACTCGATCATTCAGAGATTCCGCGACGAACTGAGTCATCAGCATACGTAAGAAAGTTTCGGATTGCGGATCTCGGGTCTGCAATCCGAAATTGATCCCTCCTCATAAATCCACTCCATGCCACGTCGTGCTGCTTCATGATTGTTAAAGACGCTTTCAGGTTTCTTATTCCTCTTTTTTCCGCCACCGCCGTGAGTTTCTGGGCCGGCTGGGCCGCGGCTGGCGTCCTGTTCCTGGCGCTTACGGTGTTTGTAGCATTCTTTTTTCGGAATCCGACGCCCCAGGTACCTGCCGATCCGCGGGTCATTGTGTCGCCGGCTACCGGCAAGGTTGTACGAATCGAGCAAGTCGGGAACGTCCATAAACTCAGCATTTTTCTCTCGATCTTTGATGTGCATGTAAACCGGAGTCCCATACGGGGACGCATTGAAGCGATTGACTACAGACGGGGAAAGTTCAAGGCCGCCTTCAACCATGCGGCCAGTGTCGAGAACGAGCGCAATGTCATCATGATCAGCGACGGCAGGGTGAACCTGGTCTTTACACAAATTGCAGGGCTAATTGCCCGGCGTATCGTATGCTGGAAGAAGGTTGGAGACTTCGTGGAAAAGGGTGAAATGGTCGGCCTGATCCGATTCGGCTCGCGCGTCGACGTGCTCTTTCCGGCCGGAACCGAACCTATTGTCCAGGTCGGCAAACGAGTGAAAGCCGGCTCGACGCCGATTGGGATTATCAACGAGAACGGTGAGAATGGTTGAGAAACGTCCAAAACGGCGAATCCAGGATCGATCGCGGCTCCGAAGGGGAATGGCGATCATTCCGAGCCTGTTTACGATCGGAAATATTTTCTGCGGGTACTATTGCGTCGTATCGGCCTATCGCGGCAACTTCGACTACGCCGCGATCGCCCTGGGCGTCGGAGCCATTCTGGACGGCCTCGATGGCAGAATCGCGCGGTTGACCAAGACCACCAGCGACTTCGGCGTGGAACTCGACTCGCTGGCCGATGTGCTTACGTTCGGAATTGCCCCGGCGCTGCTGGCCTTCAGCTGGGGACTTGGCGCCATCGAGGGTATTTCAGCCGATATCACCCGGCACGTACAAACACTCGGCTGGCTGGCAACCTTTGCATTCGTTATCTGCGGCGCCCTACGGCTGGCGCGGTTCAACATTCAGACCAAGAAACCGGTGGAAGCGGGAGGAAAACGATACTTCGTTGGCTTGCCGATTCCTGCCGCGGCCGGACTGGTGGCATCAGTCGTTCACTACTTCAAGACCCCCCTTCTGCTGGTCGGGTCTGCGCTGCTCTGGTACCTTCTTGTCCTCGCCGTCGCTTTCCTGATGATCAGCACCGTGCGGTACTACAGTTTCAAGGAATTCGATCTTGGGAGGCCCAGGCCACGCCTTACGTTTCTTGTCGCCGCAATGCTCATTGCCATGATCGTTTTCTATTCGGAAGTCGTTCTCCTGACGATGGCAGTCATTTATGTCAGCTCCGGACCGGTCGCGAAGTTGGGTCAGCTCGTCAACCGCGGCCATGGATGGTTCTCTCGAACGCATGGACGGGAGAGCGAGAATGTTACGTAAGACTCCCAACATCGCGATCGTCGGCTCTACATCGCTTGTCGGCAAAGAACTCCGGCAGATGCTCGAGGATAGCGAGTTTCCCGTCGCCCGCGTCGCATTGTTTGAAACCGAGGAGTATGTCGGACTGCTGCAGGAGTTTGCCGGCGAAATTCAAATCACTCACGTCATCTCTCCGGCCGCCTTCGATGACATCGACATCGCATTCTTCGCCTGCGGTCCCGAGATCATGGATTCCTATGTCGCCAGTGGCGGCAAGTTTCCCGGCGTAACCATCGATCTGACGCAGACCCGCCGTGACGGTACGATCTTCGTGAATGGCATCTCCGATCCACGCAGCCTTCCGGCACAGGGCTACTTTCTTAATCCGCATCCTGCAGCGATCGTCATCTCACGCATGTTGTCCCACCTCCACAACGCATTCGGACTCCAGTCCGCGGCTATTACGGTTCTGGTGCCGGCCTCGGACAGGGGAGCCTCCGGTGTGGACGAGTTGCAGGAACAGACCGTGAATCTTCTGAACTTCCAGGAAATCGGCAGCAAGGTTTTCAGCGGCCAGCTCGCCTTTAACATGCTTCCCGAGCCTCGCGCATCCGGGCAGACGGAAACCCTCATCCTGGAACAGGTGCAGGCTCTCGGGCTCAGTTCTCCAATGCCGCTGATCGGCGTGGTTCAGGCTCCCGTATTCCATTCCCACGCGTTTTCGATGTTTGCCCGCCTGGCCGGCGAACCCTCCGCCGAGGCGCTTGCCGAAGTGCTTCGACAGGATCATGCAAACATCATGGTCCATCGTCCCGGGACCGATCTGGGGGACGGCCCTTCGCCGGTCAGCGTTGTCGGAAGCGACAAGATCCACGTCGGCCGCATTCGCCGGGACGCGAACCACTCCGGCGCTTTTTCGCTTTGGATTGCAGCCGACAATCTCCGTATCGCCGCCTCAAATGCCATCCACATGGCCGAACGCATCCTTTTTGCGCCGGTTGCGCCGACTGAAAAATGAGTAGCGTCGAGAGTGCGCTTCGAAAGGGATTCGAACTCGCCCACCGCTCCATTGGTCTTGTATTCCTTGACGCGCTCTGGAAGGCCGTGTGGCTGGCTGCGACGGCAGCCTCTCTCGGGGCGATCGTCGTCTGGTTTGGTTTTCAACTGCGCAACATTGAATGGCAGACACCGAATCTGCCTGGCGCGAGCCCTCTGATGCTGGCAGGGCTGTTACGGGAAATCTGGAACGCGTATGCCGACCGCTTGTTCGGTCTATTGGTAGTGGCCGCGGCCTTTTCCCTGTCTCTATGGATATTTCTCGAAGCCTACGTCCGCGCCCGGGTGATGGGGAAATTCGGGGTCCGGCCGGTCATTTCCCATTTTCCGAGGCGAAAATGGGAAATGACCGGCCG
>CAMBFR010000054.1 GCA_945865815.1 Candidatus Sulfopaludibacter sp. SbA3 | reverse complement strand
TGGACAATAATTCGGGGACAGACGTGTAAATCCCCAATTACCTTCACGAGCCTGTGATGGTAATTGGGGATTTACACGTCTGTCCCCGAATTATTCGCGGTCTACCTGGGCGTATTGCAGGTGAAGTTCGCGGCGTCGTTCGCGCTCCCGTTTCCCGTGTAGGTTGCCACTTGCGGGTACGGGCAAAGGGCGCGTGTACGAGCGACGTTGCCTTCGGCAACTCCGGAAATGATGATCCGGTCGGGCGCCTTGCCAGTGTCGACCCATTTTTTCAACTCGGCTCCCACATCAAATGTCCCGTGGCTTCCTTCAAAACCGCAATGGATCTTGCCGGGCACCATGAACAGGCGCGCGGAATCCTTCGTGGCTTTGGCGCCGGCCGTGGATACGACGCTCTGGTAGTAGTCGATGGCGGCGTCCGGAGGAATGCTTGTGTCGTTCCAGCCTTCCCACATCAGAAGCTTTCCGCCACGCGCGAGGAATTGCCGTATATCCGGATTGGCCGCGTTTGCGACCAGGTTTTCCGGCCTGTCGGCCAGAGCCACGTCGCTGTGGAAGTTGACCGGGCGCTTGTTGTGATCCCAGTTCGCATCCTTGAACACGAAGTACTTGAAGAAATCCGCCGCCAAATCGAAGGGACGCTGGCCGTTGACGAACCGGTACCAGGTGAGTTCGCTTCCGGGCAGCGGTCCGGGGAAGATCTGCTGCTGAGTGAACGGATTCCTTGGGCCGGCATAGATCTTGCGGACCGCCTGCACCTGTGGCGCGGTCAGGCAATTCGGGCCATTGGCGCCGGCTGCGCACTGGATCTGCTCGGGATCGAACTTGCACACGCGAGGGTCCTCGAGCACGCCATCGTTCACTCCGTCCAGCGCATCGCATGCCTGTATGACGGCCTTGTTGAGCATGGTGAATTTTTCCGCGGGAATGTAGCTGGCCTCGTCCTTGTGGGTTGCGTCCCACATCCACATCTGATGGAAGATGTGATGCGTCTTGTCGGACCATCCGGTGATCGCGATGGCGTCATAATCGGTGGGGTACTTCTGCGCGGCAAGCTGCGCCGTCTGGGCGCTTCCTCCGCATCCGTTGATGAATGAGAACTGTGGGCCGTTTCCGTAAAACGCGGCGATGACAGCCTTGGCCTTTACGGGGACTTCATGGCCGGCTCGATCGCCGAAATCGATGACCCTTTCGGGGTGGTCCAGCGCATAAGTGGAATCACCTTCATGCCCGGTATCGCTTCCAGCCGTTGCATAACCGGCGCGCAGCGAGGCGGCCAGGTCCCCGTACGGCATGGATCCTCCGATGCCCGCGCTGCCGTTACCCTGGAAAGTGCCTCTCCAGCCCGTGGCCGGCATCCATACTTCCATCTTTATATTGGAGTCGCTGGTGGGTTTTACGGTCGCCGTGACGCGGCAGAAAGCCGGCAGATTCCGGTATGCATTGGCGTTGCCGCCGCCCCCGGCGGCCCCGGGCGGAGTGAATGCTCCGGCGGCTACGGATTGAGCCGATGTGATCGTCGTGTTTGGCAGCGAAAGGGAAGCCAGACTTGCGCAAGCTGCGGGAGTCTGAGCCGCCGCCACCATCGTCATCGCAAGAAAAACGCTCAACGCGATGCTCGTTCTCTGAATTCTCTTCATCATGATTCGTCTCCTGTGATGCTCGTGTCTTCCGGGATTCCGGTAAGTGTTAAGCGGGTTGTCGACGATGTCAAGCTGCCGATGAAGCTTGCCGCTACCGGATAACTTTCACTTCGGGAATCTGTCTCGGCGGAGCTACATAAGCGTTGATCAGGCTCTCATGCCCGCCGGGTCCAAATGTTTCATCGTTCCTCCTGAAACACATGCTGCAGCCGGCCGAGAAACGCGGCTTCATTTTCTTTCGCCGACAGGCGGAGGGCATCCTGCCCGCGCTGGTCGCGTTCGCCGCCGTGCGACTCCTGAACTTGCTGGCTGAAGAACGGTTTTGGGCCCTGGGCCGTGTTGATTTCGTGCTCGAGAAGTTCCAGCCAGTGCGGAATCCGGGCGAGCAAGCCGGTCACATCCGCCGGCTTGTAGCTTTCCGCCAGGTCAAGCAGCCCGATTGCGTCGGCAAGGCGATACAGGTTACGGCTGTGGGCGCTCGCGAGATAGCGCGCGAAAATGTCGCGCCGTGCGTTGATTTCCCAGACGGCGCGGCGGGCCACAGCCTTAAGCAACGGGCGGTCCGTCGCCGGCTGAATTTGATCGATCAGTCCGGAGAGCGATTCGGGAATGGTGGCGTCCAGGCGCAGGCGGTGGACATAGCGCTCGATCGTCACTTCACGCAAGGTTATGGTGTGCGTCCGGCTGTCGTTTGTAACCAGTTGCGCGCGAGTCGGCCGGGCTTCGAGCTGTTGAACCAGGGCGGGCCATTCGTCTCGCGGAACCGAGCCGCTGCCGAGCAGTTCAGCGAACACCGCCTGGTCGGCCAGCCTGGGCGTGAAGAGAGGTGAAAGAATCAGGTCGTGCTCGTAGTCTTCCAGTTTTGGCAGTTCTTCCACAAGAAAGCGCCCGGCATCGTCGTGTTCAAGGTGGTAAGTCCGCTCGAGGTGTTTGACGACCTGCACGGACACATCGCGCGGGCGTTCCAGTTCGGCAGCCAGAGTTTCAAGTAATTTGGACACGTCGTCAGTATCCGCTAATTTGGGCAGGGGGTCAGTTTGAAATATTCGTGGGAGATCCGGGGACAGACTCCGAATTCCGTAGTTCAGGAATTCGGAGTCTGTCCCCAGATCTCCCCATTGACAGCAGGAGCATTGCCCGATACCTTGAGGACCACTATGGCCATCAATGGATGCTGTGAAGCCACGAATCCCGACTTGATCGGCGTCGTCGCCCCCGCTGGAGCGGACCTGGCTTCTGCAACGCCACTCGATCGCCGCACGGCTCTTAAGAGCATATTGGGCCTGGCTGGAGTGATGTGGGTCAGCGCGTGCGGGCCGAAACCTCAAGGGGAGGCCACCAGGCTGCGCCTTGCCTTCTGCGGCCAACTGCTTTGTGTTGTGCCCTACGAAGTGGCGCGGGCGAGAGGTCATTTTGCCGCGCAGGGTTTCGATATCGAACTGGTCTACACTCGCGGCGGCAATGCGGCCATGCAGGCCCTGGTTGGGGGAGCAGTCGAATATGCCGGTACGTCGTTCGACGTCGCGCTCCAGGCGGCGGCCAACGGCGCGGCCATTCGCCGGTTCGCATCCACAGGCAGGCTGCCTCTTTTCGCGCTTGCGGTTTCGCCACAGAAGGCCGATGCCATCAAGACGGTGAAGGACCTCGAGGGCACGACCGTCGGCATATCCGGGTTGGGAAACGCAGACCACGCGCTGCTCCTCTACATGCTCGACCAGGCCGGCGCGGATGCGAGCAAGGTAAGCTTCGCGGCCATCGGGACCAATTTGTTCGACGTGCTGAGGATCGGACAGGTCGATGCCGCGATGCTGCAGGAGCCGGCGCTGACACTCATTGCGGCGGCCGGCGGACGCGAACTGGTCAACTTCATGGAAATCGAACAGTCACGCGCGCAGTTGGGCGGCCCTTACGAATTCATGGGCGTGTCCGTGCGCGCCGCAGAGCGCGACGCGCGGCTGCCCGAGATGCGCCGGGTGGCCCAGGCCCTTGCGAATGGCCTTTCGGATACGCGGAGCATCCCGGTTGACGAAATCATGGCGGCGCTTCCCGATGCCTTGCTTGCCGGAAGCGATGCCGCTCAGCTGAAGCAGATCATCGAACGCTATCGTCTTTCTCTCTATCCCGAAAACACCACAATGGATCTCGACTCCGTTCGGCGTGTCGTGAGAGCCCAGGAGATCGCGGACCTTCTCAAGCCTGGAGCGGTGGACTTGGACGCGCTGCTGGACACGGCCGCGACCGGGTCCTAGGTGCTTCGAGTCCGCGGCCTGACGGTCGCCTTCGGCGGGCCGCCGGTTCTCGAAAACATCGACCTCGATGTGAAAGCCGGCCAATTCACCACGCTGATCGGCCCGTCGGGCTCAGGCAAGACCAGCATCCTGCGGGCGGTCACCGCGCTTCTGTCACCGCAGAGCGGCACTGTCGCGCTGGATGTCCCTGCCAACGACGTGGGTTTCCTCTTCCAGGACGATGCGCTCCTTCCCTGGAGAACCGTGCGCCAGAACGTGGCTCTCGGACTCCGCATCCGCGGTATCGCTGCCGGCCCTGCCACAGAGAAGGCGGACCGCTGGCTCTCGTTGCTCGGACTCGAAGGGTTCGGCGACCGCTATCCGCGCCAGCTCTCGGGCGGCCAGCGCAAGCGCGTTGCGATAGCTCAGGTGCTGGTGCTTGAACCACGGCTTCTGCTGATGGACGAGCCTTTCGCTTCGCTCGACGCGATCGTGCGAATGCGTATTACCGAAGAACTGCTGGGCTGGGTCGAGCGCGAACATCTTACGGTGTTGCTTGTCACGCACGATCTCGAGGAGGCGATCAGCTCTTCGGACGTGGTCTACGTGCTGTCGCAGGGTCCCTCTGCCACCATCCGCGCACGCCACGAAATCGGTATTCCGAGGCCGCGCCACGTGCTCGAGACGCGCCGCGACCCGTTGTTCGCGCCGCTCGTCGAGCTCTTGTGGAAGGAGCTTTCCTAATGAAGACCTTTCTGATCGCGGCTCGGCGGATAGTGGCCCTCATACTTCTGGTGGCATTCTGGGAATCCGCTTCGCGTTTGGGATGGTTGGATCCGTTTTACATGCCGGCTCCCTCCACTGTCGCACGCGTGATGATGCAGTTGTTTGCAGGCGGCGAATTCTGGACGCACCTCCAGGCAACGTTCATTGCGGCATTCGCGGGCCTGGCTGCCGGACTCGTACTGGGAGTTGGATTGGGTTTTGCGGCCGCGCTCTTTCCGATGCTGGCCGAACTGCTGGAGCCGGTAATGGTGTTGCTGAACGCCATCCCCCGCGTGATCCTGGCGCCGCTCTTCGTGATCTGGCTCGGGATCGGCCTGGCCTCCAAGGTGGCTCTCGCGCTGGTTCTCGTGTCCGTCCTTATGTTCTTTGCGGTCTACAACGGCATAAGGGAAGTGGATCGGCGGCTGGTGGAGCGCATCCGCACGCTGGGCGGAGGCCGGCGGTTCCTGGTTCGCGAAGTGTATGTGCCGTCGGTCACGGCGTGGGTGATGGGAAACCTCAAGGTTGCGGTGGGCTTCGCGTTCACGGGAGCCGTTGTCGGCGAGTTCGTCGCATCCAGCCGCGGCCTTGGCTACCTGCTGCAGTTTGCCCAGAGCACGTACAACGCCGGGCTCACGATCGCGCTGATTGTTGTCATCATGGCGTTCGTGCTGCTGCTGTTTGCGCTCTCGGAACGGCTTGAACGGCGGCTGCTCCGCTGGCGGTAGACCTCGGACTAATTCGCCTGGGTTTTGCCCGCCAACTTTTCGACTGCCTTCGCTTCATCGTCCAGGCAATCAAATACGGTCAGCAGTTTCGTCATCTGAAGCAGATCCTTCGCGGACTTGGAGAGGTTCAAAAGATTCACGTCTCCTTCCTGATGGCGTACCGACGTGTACGTCGCGATAAGCTCACCAAGGCCGGAGCTGTCGATATAGGAGACGCCGCCAAGGTTCAGGACGAACTTGCGGCTCCCATCCTCTATGAAGCGGCGGATCGTATTGCGCAGAAGCAGCACCGGCTCACCGGCCGCGAGTCTCCCGCTCATGTCGACCACGACGACCCCATTGACTTTTCTCGTATTCAACGACAAAGACATAGAAACACCTCTTCATATTTTTTGAATGCAGCGGCTACTTTAGAGGACATTGCGTGAATTAGCAAATCCGGATCAGAACTGAAAGCGAACGCCGACTTCTATTTCACGCGCATCCAGCGCGCTGGTGGATTTGCCGAAATTCGGCGACGTCATGACGCCCGACGGTACGCCATAGTTCGTGCGGTTGAACGCGTTGGTCATGTTGGCGAACAGGTTCATGTTTGTCCGCGTGTTGCCGTTCCGGGCCGGAGTGAAGAAAAACGCCTTCGAGATATTGAAATTGAAGTTGAGCGGATTAGGGCCGCTTGAGCCGCCTCGTGTGGCTCCGGGCGGCCGGTCATTGACGGTGCTGTCCTTGTTGTCGTCCCTGCCGGTAATGACGGTGTACCACTGGCCGCTGTTTACCGACATGGCGCCCGTCAAAAAAAAGCCCAATGGCAGCCGGGCATTGACGGTGCCGTTGAGCGTGTGCGTCGAGAACTGCCCGCCGTGGGAACCCACGTAATCGGCCCGCAGATTGTAGTTGTCCATCGGGAGATCTGCCGCGCGTTCTCCGCCTCCGTTGGGGGCCGCGTCGTTGGAGACTTTCTGCAATGTGTAATTGGCTGTCACGTTGAAGATGCTGAAGCGTTGACGGAAATTCAGCCGCAAGGTGTGCCGGAGCTGGTTCGCCGAAGACTCCAGGCTCCAGATATTGCCGCTGCCCGGGTCCGGCCGGACGCAGGTGGCGGCGCTCTGTTCCGCCCTGCAGGAACGCAGCACCGGGGCAGTGATATCGAACGGGGCGTTCAGGTTCCTGGGACGCAGGCGGTGATACTCGCGTTGGTAATCATAAGTGGCGCTGAAGAACAGGTTCGTCAGGAATGTTCGTTCAAATGACGCCATCGCGACATTGACGTAAGGCGCCACCATGTTCGGATCAATCGCGCGCACGGACGGGAGCGTGTTTCGTATGGTTCCCGTTCCAAATGGATTCGGATAAGAAGGATTGTCGATGACAATCTCGAACTGCCGCGCGCCGTCCAGACGCTGCTGGTTTTCAAGCGTGGTCATTTCGAAACGATGATAGAAAACGCCCCCGCCTCCCCGGATTACCGTTGCGCGGCCCAGGGCATAGGCAAATCCCAGCCTCGGACCGAAATTGTTGTAATCGGACATGTTGGTCTGGACATCGTAGCGCGTGCCCAGCATGAGCGTTAACCGCGGCGAGACTTTCCAGTCGTTCTGCAGGAAGAACGAGGTTTCGAGCTGATTCACTTCCAACAGAGGATTGCCTTGTGTGACGCGGTAGTTCAGAGGCCGTCCCGCAAGATAAGCATCCAGAGTTGAAAAGGTGAACGTGCCGCCGAAGTTCGTTTCAGAAAGCGACCGGTTGGTCCGATATCGGCCCTGGCTGCCGGCTCGTATCGTCACCTTCTCACCCAGACGTGTATACAGGCTGCTGAAGTCGTAATCGCGGCCGGTCCTTTCGTATCTGTTCTGCGCGCCGCCGCTCTCGAACGCATCGAGCACATTGATGCGCAGCGCCTCGCTGAACGGAATCGTTTCCTCTCCGGTGCTGTGTATGTTGAGGCGGGCTTCATGAATGGTTTGTGCGGAAAGATTCGAGAACTGCACGAATTCCGCGGTCCATTCGTGGCTATCGGATGTTGAAGCGCGTTCCTGTAGCGCAAAGGCGCCTACGCCTTCGTTCCTGCTGCTGCTTGTCGAATATCCGAGGTTGAAGGAAAGCGAGTGCGCCTCGGAGACCTGAAGAGTATTCCTGGAGGCAAACGAACGGTTGACCACGGGCCGGGTAATTCCCAGCGCGAACACGCCACCGGGCAGCGTTGCATGAATGGTGCTGACGTTCTTGGCTTCGCCGTATCTGGCCGCAAAGCTTGTCGTCAACCGGCGGGGAATGGCCGGTCCACTGATGTCGAAATTGGCTTGACGCTCCTGATAAGGCGGCTTGTTGCCGGCAAAAGGGTTTCTGGCGTTGAGCGACTCATCCTTTAATAAGACTTGTCCGTTTCCGTGAAAGGCTCCCGCGCCCCCGCGATCGACGACCTGGGTGGAAGGCTGCCCCCTCCCGTTCTGGCCAAACCGGTATGGGCCATCCTCGGCGGTGAAAGCATTGTTGTTGATCCGGACAAATTGCGTCTGAGCCTGGCCGCTCTGCGGCGCCGGCACACGCTGTTCCTGCTGCTGGCGGGCCTGTTGGGCGGCAGTGATTTGCTGGTATCGGTTCCAGACGCCGAGTTGCTCCGCGGTCAGGTAGTCCTGAAGCCGTTTGAGGAATTCCTCGCGCATCCATTCGATGGCAGAGCGCAGGCGATCGGATTCCTGACCCTGAGTCGGACCCTCCCGGAAATCCATCAGGCTGCCGAACAGTTCTTCGGAAGCCTGCCGCCGGTCTTCCATCATCAGGACGATCGCCCGTTCCTGCTCGCCGGTGAACGGAAGGCGCGCTTCGGCGAGGACACGCCGGACTTCATCCTTCAACTCTGCAAGCGGATTGACGGCTGCCGCGATCGGGCTTTGCGTTGCCGCAGGAGGCTCTTGGGCGGCGAGGGGACCGGCGAGTGTCAGAAGTATCAGGATCAAAACTTTCATTTGAAGAGTGGGCGGATTGTATCAAATGAAAGGCAGGAACCCGTAGACACTGGCCGGAACGATTCGCTATGTTGGAAAGTCCGAATAACAAGAGGAGTTTCTGACAATGAAGGGAAAAATCGTTCTGGAAGAACACATGGCGCTCAAGGAGACGCTGGAGGACTCGCGAAGCTTTGCCGGAGGCTCCGGGAAGTGGGACGAATTCGCGCGCCAGATCCTGGATCTGGGAGAAGAGCGCCTTGCCGGGATGGACGAGAACGGCATTGAGTTCGCCATCCTGTCGCTGAATTCGCCCGCGGTCCAGGCGATTCTCGACACGAAGACGGCGATCGAGGTATCCAGGCGGGCCAACGAAAAAATGGCCGAGGCCGTCGCCAAACATCCCGGCCGGTACGCGGCTTTTGCGGCGCTTCCAATGCAGGATCCCGACGCCGCGTCGAAAGAGCTGACGCGTTGCGTCAAGGATTACGGTTTCAAGGGTGCGCTTGTTAATGGCTTTACACAGAAAGACGTTCCGGATTCGGCGATCTATTTCGACATTCCCGAATACCGGAGTTTCTGGTCGACGGTGTCCGATCTGGACGTGCCGTTCTATATGCATCCGCGTATGCAGATCAAAAGCCGCGCCCAGGCCTATGAAGGACATCCCTGGCTGATGAGCGCGCCCTGGGGTTTTGCCGTGGAAACTTCGATTCACGCGCTCCGCCTGTGCGGTTCGGGCTTGTTCGACGATTTTCCGAAATTAAGGATCATCCTTGGCCATTTGGGCGAACACATCCCATACGATCTGTGGCGAATTGATGCGCGCATGCGCTTTTCGCCGCGCGGGTATACCGGCAAACGCTATCTGGGCGACTATTTCAAGGAGCACTTCTACATCACGACCAGCGGCAACTTCTGTGACCAGGCATTTCGATGTGCGCTGGATGTGCTGGGCGCCGGCCGCCTGATGTTCTCCGCCGATTATCCTTTTGAGAAGATGAAAGACGCGGCGGACTGGTATGACAAGACGCCGGTAACCGAAGCCGAGCGGTTGCAAATCGGCCGCACAAACGCCATCAAGCTGTTCAATCTGAATCTGAAATAGTGCGGCTGCATCCCTGCCGCAAGCCTGGACCGGTACAGAGCAATTTCTGGGGTCTCGCGAGAGTCTCACATACAATGGTCGCCTATGGCGCTTATCACCAACGCTCGCGTTACTCATGACACGGTAGTGCTGGAAATGAAAGGGCGGCTGTGGGTTCTCGATTTGCCCCTTCGAGATATGGTTCAGGCCCTGTTGCAACAGGGATGCGCGTTCTTTGTCCTGGATATCGCGGAGGTGGATTACATCGATAGTTCGGGGCTGGGCCAGCTGGTTTCGATCTGGGCGTCCGTGCGCAAATTTGGTGGCAATCTCGTCCTGTTCCGGCCTTGCCCCAGAGTGCGGCAATTGCTCGTGACGACGTGCCTTCAGACAATCTTTGACGTTTTTGAAGATGAGGAGAAGGCGAAAGCCGGCGTCCGCCGGGAGTGGTCTCCGTCATAACCTTTCCTAAATAAACCTCGCCGCGCTGCCGATATGGGCCTTATGAGACTGTACGAGCGGCCCGCAAACGACGGGATGGAAAGCCTGTTAGGCATCATTCCCGACCTCAGCGAGATCGAGCGCCTGCCCGCGCCGCAGCGCGGCCAGCCCGCGATCGTGCCCGAAACGCACCGCTCCCGGCTCGAGCAGCTCAACCACATTGGCGTTGCACTTTCCAGAGAAACAGACATCAGCCGGCTGCTGGATACCATTGTCATGGCGGCGAAGAGCCTGACCAACGCAGACGGTGGAACGCTCTACAGGGCTACCGCGGAACGCACGCTAAAGTTCGAAATCGTGCGGAACGATTCGCTCGGTATTGCGATGGGCGGGTCTACGGGAGTGGAAATCTCCTTTCCCGATGTTGCGCTATACGACGAGAAGGGCGAACCGGTCCACTCGAATGTGGTGGCCTATGCCTATCACCACGATATTTCGCTGAACATCGCCGACGCTTACACTCAGCGCGGATTCGATTTTTCCGGCACACGGAACTTCGACGAGAAGACCGGCTACCGCTCGAAGTCGTTCCTGACCGTTCCGATGAAGAATCACGAGAACGAGATCATCGGAGTGCTGCAACTGCTGAATGCGACGGACCGCGTGAACGGCGCTGTCGTTCCATTTTCGCCTCAGGACCAGCAGCTGGCCGAATCGCTTGCTTCGCAGGCTGCGATTGCGCTGACCAATCGGTTGTTGATCAACCAGCTCGAAAGCCTGTTTGAGACGTTCGTCAACGTGGTGAACACTGCAATCGACGACAAATCCCCCTACACCGGGGCCCACTGCGATCGCGTGCCGTTGCTGACCATGATGCTGGCCGAGGCCGTCACCGACTGTAAAATCGGGCCGTTGAAGGACTTCTCCATGACCGAGAAAGACCGGCGCGAGCTGAGGATGGCCGGACTTCTGCATGACTGCGGAAAGGTCACGACGCCGGTGCACGTCGTCGACAAGGCTACCAAGCTGCAGACGATCTATGACCGCATCGGCGCCATTGACACTCGATTCGAAGTCGTTCGGCGGGATGCCGAGATTGCAATGCTCCGGGCAAAGCTCGACGGTGTGCCCGACGCCGATCGCGCCTTCGAAGCGCGCCTCGCCGAAATCCACGAAGACCGCGAGTTTCTTCGCGTGTGCAACATCGGCGGTGAAGCGATGAGGGACCAGGACGTTGAGCGCGTGAAGCAGATTTCGTCGAAATACCAATGGAGCGATGTTCGCGACGCCGGAGGAAACGCATCGGACTTCCTGACTGCCAATGAGATTGAAAACCTGACCATCCGCCGGGGCACGCTCACCGATGGAGAGCGCCAGGTAATCAACCATCACATCGAAGTTACCAGCCGGATGCTCGATGCCCTGCCGTGGCCCCAGCACCTGCGAAACGTTCCCGAATACGCGGGCGGCCACCACGAACGCATGGACGGCAAAGGCTATCCCAGGGGTCTTCGTCGCGAGCAGATGTCGGTGCAGGCCCGGTGCATGGGAATTGCCGACATTTTCGAAGCGTTGACCGCAGTGGACCGTCCTTATAAGAAGGGTAAGACGCTGTCGGAGTCCCTCATGATCCTCGGCCAGTTCAAGCTCAACGGACACATCGACCCGGACCTGTTCGATGTCTTCATGTGGGAGAAGGTGTATCTCAAGTACGCCCGGCAGCACCTGGATCCCAGGCAGATCGACGAAGTGGATCTCTCGAAGATTCCAGGATACGTCCCTCCATCCATCTGACAATCGTCCCGAAAACAACCCGATAAAATCTGGAGACAGCCATCCTCAGCCGAGCTATGATTCCTGCGGTCAAAGGGAGGGAATCATGAAGAGGGGCATCGTCTTGGGACTCCTGCTTGCTGCAGGGGTAATCTCCACATCGCTCGCTGCGCTGCAGCAGCCGGCTGCGCCGCGCGTAGTCGAGGTCGATAAATTAAAGGACAACCTGTACGTGATGCGCGGCGGCGGTGGTAATAGCGCCGTGTTCATTACCGCCAACGGCGTCGTCGTGGTGGACACGAAGAATCCCGGCTGGGGTCAGCCGCTGCTCGACAAGATCAAAACCGTCACCGACAAGCCCGTGACCATGATCATCAACACGCATACGCACGGCGACCACGTAAGCGGTAATGTGGAATTCCCCGCAAGCGTCGAGGTCGTGACGCACGAAAACACGAAAGCGAACATGGAAGTGATGCGGGCGGTGACCGGCATCGCGCCTCCGCCCGGACCGCCGGTCAACATATTCAAGAACAACAACGGCCGCGGATTGCCCAAGCGGACGTTCACGGACAAGTTGACGCTCGGCAACGGCAACGACCGCATCGACCTCTATTACTTCGGCCGGGGCCACACGAATGGCGACGCATGGGTGGTCTTTCCCGCGTTGCGCGTCATGCATGCGGGCGACATCTTCTCCGGCAAGAACCTGCCGCTTCTCGATGCCAATAACGGCGGCAGCGGCGCGGAGATCGGCAACACGCTCGCGAAAGCCGCGGCTGGCGTCGGAAATGTCGAATCCGTCATTACGGGTCACAGCACGGTAATGACGCTGGCGGACCTGCGGGAATACGCCGAGTTCAACCGCGAGTTCCTTGCCGCCATGCAGGCAGCCAAGAGGGCCGGACGAACCGTGCAGGATGTGGCAAGCACCTGGACGATGCCGGCAAAGTACGCCAACTACGCTGCGCCGAATGCCGATCGGCTCCGCAGCAACGTGCAGGTGGTCTTCGACGAAACCAGATAAGCAGGCGGAACAGGAAAAAAGGGGACAGACTCCGAATTCCGAAGTTCAGGAATTCGGAGTCTGTCCCCTTTTTTTCCGTTCGGGGAAGGCGTAATTCAAAGTGGGCGCAAAACGTTGCGATGATCTCCGCCTGACGGGTTCGGGCGGGTCGAACCGAGTGATGGAGGCGGAGTTCAAGCGCCTGGTGATGCGCTCGCCATTTCAGGTGCGCGTCGAGAAGCCGCTGCGCGAAGGCGACGCGACGCTGCTGTACCCGTTCGACGCGCGTATCGCATGGGTTGCCGCCTGCTATCACCGCACGTCATCGCGCATTTCATGGGATCTTTGTTCCAGCGAGGCTGTGCGTCTCGAGCCGCTCTACGCCGATCTCCTTCCTGCGCTTTCCGCAGATGACCGGCTTCCCGGAGGCAAACATCTTCGTTTCTCCGTGGAGGTCGGCGCGTCTACCGACTTCGAGGCCGGACCGCTTCAACTCCGCGGCGTCGTCAAGAACGCGATTGTCGAGGCGCTCACGCCGCGCGGTGTGACGGCCGAGATCGAAGCCGATTCTCCCGACGTGGTGTTTGTGGCGCGCCGTGCGGGACCTGCCGAAGCGCGGCGCACGGTTGTGGGAATCGACATCGGCGGGGGAGCGCGGCATCGGCGCGGCGCACGCGTGGCCATGGGGCCGGCGCCGCTGCGCGAGACGATGGCGGCGCAGTTGATCATTCTTTCGCGATGGGACGCCCGCACCGAGCCGCTCGTCGATCCCATGGCCGGGGGCGGAACGATTCCGATCGAGGCGGCCGGCCTTGCCGCAGGCGCTGCCATTCGAAAGCCGCCGGACCTGGCGTTCGGCCATCTGGCCGCATTCAAAGACATGCCGCGCGATGTGCCCGATCTTTTTCCCGGGACCGTCCCGCGCATCCTCTCGCTCGATGTGGATCCCGCTCGAATTCCCGCTATGGTGGGAAACCTTCGCGCCGCCGGGCTCACCGGGCCGTCGCACGAGGATTCCATCGTCATCGCCGAGCAGGATGTGTGCGCTCTCACGCCGGAGTACATCGAACGCATGCTCCCTGCGGCCCGCGGCATGAAGCCGGGCGTCTTCTGCTTCAACCCGCCCTATGGCGTGCGCATGGGCGCCCTGGACGACAAGAAGCTGCTTGCCCTCTATTCCGACATGGGCCGCGTGCTTGCGCGTTTCAAGGGCTGGCGCGCGGCCTGCTTCGTCGCCAACCCCCAGTTCATCGAGGTTTTCGGCCATGCTCCCATCATGACGAAACCCGCGACTAACGCGGAGCTCCGCGGGAATTTCCTGGTCTACCAGTTCTGAAACATTTTGAAATTGGACGAATCCTGTGGATTCGTCCAATTTCAAAATCTCTCAGGCGTCCTGATTGTGATTTATACTTGCCGCCACCAAGCGGATTGAGGAGAGCGCAATTGGAACGCAGAAGAGTCATCCAACTCCTGGCAGGGGCGGCGACGAGCGTGTGGGCCACGCACGCACTTCCCACAAGCATAGTCCTTGCATCTCAGGATGTTCCTCCCCTCATGCCGCTCTTTCCCCTGGACCTGGTTTTGTTTCCGCACACGGATCTCCCGCTGCACATCTTTGAAGAACGCTACAAGGAGATGATTCAGGATTGTCTGCAAAACCGCTGGGAGTTTGGAATGCTGTCGGTGCAGGACCAGTCGGTCAATGATATCGGCTGCACGGCATCCATTACAGAGGTGTTGGAAAGGTATCCGGATGGGCGAATGGACATCATGGTTCGAGGCCGGCGGCGTTTTGAACTCGCCTCGGTGAATGAAGAGAAGTCGTATCTGAGAGGAGAGCGCACCTTTCTTGATGACGACGCCTCCGAGTCTTCCGATGAACTTCGCAATCGCGCTCTCGATCTTTATGACCGCTTGAAGGAAATCGCCGTTCGGGATAACAAGTCGTTGCAGCGGCCTTATCCCACCGCTTCCGATACGCAGCTTTCTTATCGGATGATGGCCGGACTGCCTGCGGACCTCACCTGGAAGCAGAGCCTGTTGGAACTGCGCTCGGAGCGCGAACGCCTCATCCAGGTTGTGCCGTTCCTGGAGAAATTCATCGAGTACCTGGAGACCTCACCGGATCAGCGCCCCGCCTCGCCACGGGGAATTGCTTAGGGCCCGCCCGGCAATCACAATGCACTTGTGTTTGATCCTTGTTGTGTAGTTTCATTTCTTAAATTTATGCGGAGGTGTCACATGAAACGTGATTTGGCATTGTCTCTTGCTCTGGCCGTGGGTTTCTTGATCGTGGGTGCGCCGGTTTTTGCACACCATGGAGGCACCTCGGTTTACGACTATACGAATCGGATCGAAGGGAAAGCGGTCGTCACCGAGATGGTGTGGAAAAATCCGCATGCCCAGCTCTTCTTTAACATGACAGACAACAACGGCAAGGTCGTCAATTGGGGTGTGGAACTGAACAGTCCGGGCAACCTGGTCCGCACGGGCTGGACCCCGAAATCCTTTGTCGTAGGGGATGAAATTACCGTGGTTTTTATCCCATCCAAGGGCGATGGTCCTTACGGAGCTTGTGGTGATTTCGTGCGCGCGGACGGCAAGACATTCAAGAATGGCCAATTTTGCGGCGCCGATATGAGCACGCTCCCGGTAAGACCAGACTACGCGAAGAAGTAAGCCATCAAGTAAACGGAGTCCCCATGGGGACATGAGCGGCTGCGAATGCAAGCCCGACGCGAAGCGTGAACGCGATAGCGCGAAACCTAAGGCAGAGGGCGCAGCCATCAAGAAAAGGAATTCAGATGCGAAGTATTTCGGTGGGCTTGATGCTTGGCCTGGCAGCCCTGTTGGCGTTGCCGCAAGAGGCGCCGGCCCAGACTTTTAACCCACGTGACATATCCGGATACTGGGACCTGGTTGCGAAGCCAGCTGGGTCGCTGAATGCGTTAAGCAATAATCGGCCTCCAATGACGCCCTGGGGGACGGAGCAGTTCAACAAGACGAGAAGCCAATACAGCGGCGCTGCACTGGGGAATAAAGTGTCAGTGCCGGAAAAGGACTGGAACGACCCCATCGCGTGGTGCGATCCTCCGGGCTTTCCCCGCATCCTTCTGCTTCCCGGGACTCCCGGAATAAGGTTTCTCGTGACTCCCGACGAGGTATTCCAGTTTTTCGAATACGGCCGCACCTGGCGGGAGTTGTGGACGGATGGGCGAAAACTTTCCCCGGACGCGGAGCCGAGGTGGATCGGATACTCGTCTGCCCGATGGGAGGGAAATGCCTTCATCGTGGACTCGGCCGGATTCATGGAAGCCAGCTGGCTTGACCAATATGGCTCTCCACATAGTGACGAACTCCGCGTGGAGGAGCGCTACCGGCTTGTGAACCGTGACAGTCTGGAGGTCGTCATAACCGTTACGGACCCGAAGACTTATACCGCGCCCTGGGTGAGCGACAGGAGAACGTTCGTCCGCGTGCCAACACCGTCGCGTGCGGCCTTCAAAGATCTGTCGGAAAATTTGTGCGTATGGTCCAGGGACAAAAAGTAGCTAATGAGCGGCTGCGAATGCAAGCCCGATAGGGCGCAGCCATCAGGTAAGGAGTTTCAAATGCGAAATGCCGTCAAGGGTTGCACCGTTGCCCTAATGACAATGATGACAATGGCGACAATGGTGGCCTTCCCGGCCGTTGCTCTCGCTCAAACCGCGGCGCAAACACCGGCCAGGCCTTTTGACCCGCATGACGTGTCCGGAGTCTGGGTGCCAACGGGAGCCGGACAAATGAGCGCAGGCCGTCCCGCATTGACGGAATGGGGCAAGACGAAATGGGCTACGACCAAGCCGGCCGGCAGACGAACGCCGATGGCATTCGGATATTTCGCAGACCAGAAGGATTGGAATGATCCGATCCTGTGGTGTGATCCGGGCGGGTACCCGCGCGCTCTCTGGTATACCGGAGGCGGGCGGGGAAACATGAGGATTGTTCACACTCCTTCTCAGTCCCTGCAACTCTTCGAGCGGGACCGCGTCTGGCGCGATTTCTGGACGGATGGGCGAAAGCTTCTCGATAAGCCCGAACCGAGGTGGTTCGGATATTCGATCGCCCGATGGGAAGGGGATATCTTCGTCGTCGAGTCGAACGGTTTCGATGATCGGGCCTGGATCGATCTGAACGGCTCGATCTTCAGCGAAGAAATGAGAATGGAGGAGCGCTACCGCCGCGTGGACCAGGGTCACCTGGAATTGGTGATCACCATCACCGACCCGAAGACCTATGTCGAGCCCTGGGTGAGCGACAAGAAAATCTTCAACTACCTGCCGAGCTCGGATCGTGTTCAGTCGGATCTATGGGGTACGAAACCGGACGGAACTCTCTACGGTGGGGAAACCCGCGAGGACCTGTGCCTTTATTCAGAGCAGGAATCTTTTTTCACGCGTATCGATCCTGCCGGCCTGGGCGGCCGCCTGAGCATCCAGGGAGAACAGCCCCCGAATCGATAAAACAGAAAGAGAGACGTAATGAGGTTTGGATTGAGGCGGCACTTTCGTAGAACTGCGCAGGCGGCTGTCGCCGCGTGCCTGCTGATCGCTGCATTAGCCGGTGGCCGGGCTGCACAAGCTGGACAAGAACCGCGGCCGCAGATGGCGGAAGACGTTTTCAAGAATGTCCCGGTAATCCGGGGCATTCCCGTGGATGAATTCATGGATACCATGGGAATGTTTTCCGCCGCCCTCAGCTTGAACTGTACCGATTGCCATGTCGGCGAGAGTTCCACCGCATGGGAAAGGTTTGCCGACGAGACGGATCTCAAGATAGCCGCGCGCAGGATGGTCACGATGGTGAACAACATCAACCGGACCAATTTCGGCGGCGAGGAGTTCATAACCTGCTATACCTGCCACCGCGGCGACCGCCGTCCCCAGGTCCGGCCGAGCCTGACCGTGCAGTACGGGGTCCCCATGGGCGATCCCAATGAACTCGATATTTTCGCCGATCCCGCGGCTCCTCCCGCCGCCCAGATTCTTGATAAATATATTGCGGCAATAGGCGGAGCGCAGCGAGTGGCTGCCATTACCAGCTTTACCGCGAAGGGAACGTACGAGGGCTACGATACCGACCACACGCCGGTTCCGGTCGAGATCTTCGCCAGGGCTCCCAATCAGCGCACAACGGTTGTCCACCTGTTCGAAGGTAACGACAGCGTGAGGACCTTTGACGGCAACGCCGCCTGGATCGCCTCGGCCGACAGACCCGTACCCTTAATGGCGCTGACCGGAGGCAATCTGGACGGCGCCAGGCTGGACGCACAATTGTCTTTTCCGGGCCGGATCAAGGAACTCTTCAGTCAATGGAAGGTTGCCACGACTGTGATTGATGACAGCGAAGTTCAGGTAGTCCAGGGAGCGAATCCGGGGAAGCCTCCCGTGAACTTTTATTTCGACGCGTCCGGTCTGCTGATACGCGTTGTGCGCGTTACCCAGACATCGGTTGGGCAGGTTCCGACGGAGATCAGCTATTCCGATTACCGCGAAGTTGCCGGAGTCAAGATGCCGTTCCAGTGGGTAACCACATGGACCAACGGCCAGACCACGACGAAGTTGACCGAGATACAGCCCAATGCCGCAATCCCCGCGGCGCGATTAGCAAGGCCGGCCCCCGCGCGGCGTCCCCAGTAGTCCATTTACGGCAGCGGATGGCTTCTCATCAGGTTCCATTATCGGCTTGCAGTGAGATGCTACATGTAGCACAATGGATTTATGAAAGAAGCAGGGATCCGCGAGGCCAGACAGAACCTTTCAGTTCTGATTGATGAGGTTCGGAAGGGGCATGAAATTACGATCACGGATCGAGGCAAGCCGGTCGCCCGCCTTGTTCCTCCGCGTCCGCCTTCCTCGATGCTTTTTCGAGGAAGATCTGCATTTCGGCGCGGGATGCCAAAACTGAAGGCCTCACTTTCCCAGGCGATCATCGATGGCCGAGAAGAACGAAGCTGAGGAATCGCCTCTCGATTCCGCCGTTCCAGGCATCTACATTGATTCGAGCGCGCTAGCCAAACTTTATCTTCCTGAGCCCGAAAGCGAACTTCTCGACGAATTTCTCCGTGGACGGCGGGATCTCATCATTTCGGAACTCTCCGTGACCGAGGTTATCTCAGCGGTTGGGCGGAGAAGACGGGAAGGCGTTCTCGGTGCGAAGCAGGCCAATCGGATTCGCGACGCCGTATTGTCGGACGCCGGATCGGGATCCTTCCGCAGACTGGATCTAAGCCCAAACATCCATCGCAATGCTGAGCGGATGTTACTCTCCGCGGGTTCGATTTCGCTCAGAACTCTCGATGCTCTTCACATCGCATTGGCAGCGTCGGCAGAGGCAGGCCGGATGATCACTTTCGATGGCCGAATGGCCGAGGCAGCCGTTCTGTATGGGCTTCAGATCGTGCAGCTTTGAGCTTCACAAACGAGTTTCCGGGCAGGCGGCGATGGCTCCGATCTATTTACGGGGCCGTGATGTCTTGAACGGATAGTACTTGACTGAACAGGCGTGCGCATCGCGGATACCGAAATCCGCAGTGATAAGGGTCCGCGCGATTCCTATTTCCAGATCTCACGCAGCCACGGGACCGCGCGCCGCAATCCGTCCACGAAGCGATAGGTTTCGTAGTGGGTAATGCCGGTAAGCGCGACCAGTTCCGCCCGCGTTCCGGCTTTCTGGAGCTCCGTGATGCGTGTTTCCGTTGCGGCGATCGGCACGACCTGGTCGTTGCGGGAATGGACCGCGAAGACAGGAAGCCGCCATCCTTCCGCGGACGCCGGCGGTCTGCCGGCCACCGGGACCGCCGCGCTGAATCGTTCCGGATACTTCGCCCCGAAGTGCCAGGTTCCCGCGCCGCCCATGCTGAAGCCGGTCACGACGATCTTTTTCGTGTCGATACGGTAACTGGCCAGGACGGCCTCGAGCAGTGTGTTTACGGCGCGCTCGTTTTCATGAGTGCTCCACTGGCCCGCCATCGAATCGGGCGATACGATGACCGCTCCAAGCTCGGCAAGGGCCGGACCCACCAGGATATCGATCATCGCCCTGCCGGCTCCGGTTGGGTCTGGCGCGCCAAAATGCAGCGCCAGCACGAGCGGAACGGGCGACGATGGCGAGTAGTTGACCGGGACGGAAAGCGCATAGCGGACGAGCCGTTCGCCCGGACGCTGGAACGTGAGGTTGTGCACGCCCGGTGGAAGCACCTGTATCTGAGAGACCTGCGCGGCCTGCGAGGCAGACTGCCCGTCGGCATCAAGCGGCCACGCGGCAAAGGCTAACAACGCGATCATGATAATCAGGGACTCCCTGGTCGGCATTGACATCCTCCACGCGGATACTAATATAGTCGCACTGCAAACAAGGAGGCCTCTTTTATGATGACAAGGCGAAGCTTCATTGGAACCGCTGGAATAGCCGCTGCCGCACCCGCGTTCGGTGGGATGGCCGTGCAGCAGCAGAGTTGGAAGTCTCCGCGGGGAACCGTATCGATGGAGAAGGACGTCGTTTTTGGAAAGGGCGGCGGGATGGACCTCCGCTGCGACATTTACCGGCCGCCAGCCGGCACGGAAAAGCGCATGGCGACAATCCACTTTCATGGCGGAGGATTCAGGGCCGGCAACAAGGAAAGCCTGAGCGAAAGGGTTCAGCCACTCGCCTCCCGCGGTTACGTTGCAATTACCGCGCAATACCGGCTGAGCGGGCAGGCGAAGTGGCCATCGCAGATTGAAGACGCGAAGGCGCTCATCCGCTGGACACGCGCCAATGCGGGCCGCCTGGGCATTCAGGCCGATCGAATTGCCGTTGTCGGTTACTCCGCCGGCGGACATCTGGCGCTCTTCACGGCGGGAACTGCGGATCGCCCGGAATTCGAAGGGAGTGGAGGAAACCCTGGGGTCAGCACGAAAGTCGCAGCCTGCGTTGCTTATTATCCGGTCACCGGAGTCCGCCCGCGGGCGGATGGCTCCGCGGATGCCCTGTTACCGCCCGGCAGCAATGAAGCGGCGCATCGCGCGGCCTCTCCCACCAGCTACATTACGTCCGCTTTTCCTCCGACGGTGATTTTCCACGGGCTGGAAGACGTGACGATTCCTGTCGAGAGCAGCCAGCGGTTGTTTCAGCAGCTTCGCGATGTAAAAGTGCCTTCGGAACTGCACACGTTCGACGGCGTGCCGCACGTCTTCGACAGCCATCCGGAATTCGCCGATCCCTCCGGCGCGCTCGCCGATCTCTTCATGGACCGGCTCGTTCTCAATCCGCGGAAGTATCCTCCGTTTGGGGGGTGAGCGAGTGGTTTCGGATGAGAAATGAGAATTGATTAATGACTAATGATTGATGCTCCTCGCGACATAGAAGGTCTTTCAATGACATTAATCATTAATCACTAATCAATTTTCATTTCTCATCCGACGGTCTTGCGTTTTCAGTAGTTCGCGGCAACCTCCGGCGAATGGCCCTGCTTGTAGATCAGCATGGTGCGTTCGAAGCTCATTACTTCGATACCGTCCTGGTTCAGCCCGCGAGTGAAAACCGTCACGATGCCCTGCGTCGGCCGGCTTTTCGATTCACGCTTCGAGAGTACGGACGATTCCGCATAGAGCGTATCGCCGGCAAAAACCGGATGCGACGCTTTCACCTTGTCCCATCCCAGGTTCGCAACGACCTTCGCGCTGACGGTTCGCACGCTCATTCCTGTGAGAAGGGAAAACGTCAGTGTGCTGTCCACGAGCATCTTTTTCCATTCGGTCTTTGCGGCGTATGCGGCATCGAAATGGACGGGTTGCACATTCATTGTCAGCAGGGTCATCCAGATATTGTCGGCGTCGGTAATTGTTCTGCCGGGCCGATGCTCGAACGTATCGCCCACTTCGAAGTCTTCGTAATAGAGGCCGGAAGTTTCGCGGTAACGCTTCGGTCCGACCTCCTTATGCGCGGGTAGTGTCTTGTTCATATGAATACTTCTCCTACTCAAAGATAAGGACGCCGAACCTCACATATTCGTGGAAACTCTCCCCGACGCGCGCCCAGTCCCACTCGGTCACCTTGCCGTCGTCGTAATCCATGCGGTAAAAATTCGCGCGCCAGAGCGTTCCGGGTTTCGGAGGCACATTCCGGATTCCGGTCAGCAGCGCGTGCGGAATAAAGAACTCGGCGCTCCAGCCTTCGGGCCGCACGGAAGTGGCCTTGCGTGCCTTGCGGTCTCCTTCATAGTGCCACGGACGCCAGCCCATGAAAGCGCCGCCACTGTTGGGTACAAGGATCGGGAGTTCGCTATTGCCGGGTGAAATCTCGTACTCGAGGTAAAGGTGCTCTGTCTGGTCGGGCCAGAAGAACGCTTCGTAGACGTCTTCTTTCCAGAGGTCGCCGAAATCCGGCAGTCCTGTCGTGGTGATTTTGTTATCGCTGCCTTCCATGAGGACGTAGATCCCCGTGGTCGAATAGAGGATTTTGAAACGTGACTCGTAAGGATGCCCATCTTCCTGCCGGCGGTTGAGAGCCACCCAGTCCGTTCCGGCCCACGCGGGATTCGCTCCATTTCCGGTGACCTCGAAATCGGCGGCCGCCTTCACAACGGCGGTGGGCGGACCCGGCTGACAGCCGGTGAGGGTAGCCACGACTGCGACGAACAGAATCAGGATCTTCATAGCCGGTAAGGCTACTCTTTGGTTCGCGCGCGCCCAAGCGGAAGTTGGGGTCGCTGGAACTCAAGAAACCTATGTGAACCGTTCGCTTCGCTGATGTAAAGTACCGTAGCGAATGGAATTGGGAATTTTTCAATTATTCTCGGCGATGGCTTCGTTGGTCCGCTTTCTTTGAAAGGAGAGCCGTATGCGTTCCGTTTTTCTTTCACTTTGTTTTTTGTTCCTCGTCTGCGGAGTGGTCTGGGCGCAGTCCACAGCGCAGATTAACGGCACTATTACCGATCAGACCGGCGCGGTGATACCGGGCGCCGAAATCAAGGTAACTCAGACCGCAACGGGAGTTGTGCGGACGGCCACGTCCAACGAAACCGGCCGCTATACGCTTCCCAATCTTCCGTTGGGGCCGTATGTATTGGAGGCGAGCCGGGACGGCTTCACAACGTCTGTCCAGACCGGCATCGTGCTCCAGGTGGATAGCAACCCCACCATCGATGTCGCGCTGGCAGTGGGCAGCGTCGGCGAAACGGTGACGGTGGAGGCCAACATCGCCCAGGTCGAGACGCGGTCGACCAGCCTGGGCTCAGTGGTGGATAACCTGCGAGTTTCCGAGATGCCTTTGAATGGGCGCAATCCGATCGAACTGGTATTCCTTGCCGGCATGGCGAGTTCACCAGGCAACGGCGCCATCAACACAGTGCGGAACTATCCGACCATCGTTGTTTCGGTCGCGGGAGGTCAGGGCAACTCCGTTTCCTACAGCCTGGATGGCGCGATCTATCAGGATCCGTACAACAGTCTGGCGCTGCCGCTGCCGTTTCCGGATGCGCTTCAGGAGTTCAAGGTCGAGACCAGCGTCACCCAGCCGCAGTACGGTTTCCATTCCGGCGCCGCGGTGAACGCGGTCACCAAGTCGGGCAGCAACGAATTCCACGGCACGCTTTTCGAATTTCTCCGCAACGGCGCCCTGAACGCGCGCGACTTCTTCGCGTCCAAGAGGGACAGTCTGAAGCGCAACCAGTTCGGCGGTGTCGTCGGCGGACCGATCATTAAGGACAAGCTGTTCTTCTTCGGAGGCTACCAGCAAAACATCCAGCGCTCCGACCCGGCGTTCAACTTCGCATACGTGCCGACCGCGGCGATGCGTGCGGGCGATTTCACCACGTTCGCGTCCGCGGCATGCCAGGGAACGGCCAGGACGCTTTCGGCGGCGCAGGGGTTCGTCGGCAACCGAATTTCTCCCGACCGGCTGAACCCGGTTGCGCTCCGGATGTCGGCGACCTTTCCCACCCCGATTGACGAGTGCGGAAAAGTGCAGTTTGGATACCGCAGCAACTCGGAGGAAGGGCTGCCTGTCGGCAGAATCGACTGGCAACAGAGTGACAAGAGTTCCATTTTCGGGCGCTTTTCCGGTGGAACCCTTAATGTGTCGTCGACGTATGACGGGAAGAATCCGCTATCGATCAACACGTTCGGCGTCACGGATCTGGCCTACCAGTTCGCTATCGGAAACACGTATCTGGTTAGTCCGAACATCGTGAACTCCTTCCGTATTTCCGCCGCCCGAACCAACGTAGTCAAGGTGGATGACAGCTACGCGACGTTTAAGGACTTCGGCGCCGACTTCACTCCTCTGGGCGGCAACGTGCCTTCAATAGGGGTCACCGGCGGGCTTGGCTTCAGCATCGGAGGAGGCGCCGCCAATCCGGGCGGGTCTCACAACGGACCGAACCCCGCGATTTCCGACGATATCAGTTGGATCAGGGGATCCCACCAGTATGGCTTTGGCGGGAGCTTCTATACGCAGCGGATGAACTACTGGTCCAGTCCAAACGCCGTCGGCCCCATCTCGTTCAACGGCACTGTCACCGGTTTGGGACTTGCGGACTTCCTGACCGGAAACGCGGTGACTTTTGGCCAGGGTACGGTGTACGGGTTCTACACGCGTCAGAAATACATTTCGCTGTACGCCCAGGATTCCTGGAAAGTGACGCCGCGCCTGACGATGAACTACGGCGTGCGGTGGGAGCCGTATCTGTCCATAACGGACAAACACGGCCAGATTCATTTCTTCGATAAGAAGCTGTTCGATCAGGGTTACCGCAGCCCGGTATACCCCAATGCTCCTGCGGGCGTTATTTTCCCGGGCGATCCAAACTTCCCATGCGGGAAAAGCTTCGGCTGCAATGTCTGGGAAAAGTTCTTTCCCCGCGTTGGCCTGGCATGGGATCCCACCGGCGGCGGCAAGATGACCATTCGGGCGGCTTACGGCATGACAGGCGACCGAAGTCACATGTTCTTCACCAATCAGATGTCGTTCGGTCCGCCTTTCGGAAGCCGGGTGAATGTGGCCAACACCAACCTGTCGAACCTCTGGGGTCCGTTCCCCGGCGTTCCAGGCTTCTCGCCGGCGGGCGCGAATCCGATGGCCGCGCTGGCAGCGGTTGCGGGCGTTGGCAGTTCCAGAAAGGATGCGCCGTTCCCGACGGCCGGTTTCTACGTCAACACCGTGGAAAACCTCCACGATTCCAATCCCATGTACGTCAACATGTGGAACCTGAGCGTCCAGAGGCAGGTGGGTACATGGCTGCTGAGCGCCAACTATGTCGGCAACAGCACGATCCACTTGAACACCTCGACGACAGCCAATCCGGCGGTGTTCATGGGCCTGGGGCCGTGCACTCTGAATGTCGTGCGGGCCGATGGCACGGTCGGGCCGCAGAATTACCCGGTGTGTTCGACGACGGCCAATGAGAACGTCCGGCGCGTCCTGTATCAGCAGGACCCGCTGAAAGGGCGGTTTTTCGCGAATATCGCCCAGAGCCTGAATAGCGGGACCGCAAGCTACAATGGTCTCAATTTGACGGCCAACAAGGCGCTGAGCCGCGGCATCAGCCTGAGTTCGAACTACACCTGGTCTCACTGCATTTCGGATGTGTACGATCAGCAGACGGCCGGGAACGGTAACACACGGCCGGAAAACCGGCGAGCCTACCGGGGGAACTGCACCGTGGGCGTCGCCGACAACAGGCACAGTTTCGCGCTCAATATGGTGGTGAGCACGCCGACTTTTGCGAACCGGACGCTTCGGCTTCTGGCCAGCAACTGGCAGGTGGCGCCCATTCTGCAACTCCGGTCCGGCCCCTTCATGACGATTACTGCCGGCACGGACAGGGCGCTGACCACGGCCGCGGGGCAAACTGCCAATCAATTGATGAAGGATGTGTATGCGCCCAGCAAAGCCGCGAATTGCTCCCCGTGCATCCGTATCCTGAACCGGGATGCGTTCGCGATCCCCGATGTGGGTACTTACGGCACGATGGGCTACGGCACCGTCGAAGGTCCGGGGATTATCCAGTTGAACATGGCCCTGTCGCGCACGTTCCCGATCGGGGAAGGGCGAACCATTCAGTTGAGGGGAGAAGCGTTTAACCTTCCCAACCACCTGGCGCCGCTCCTCCCCGCGGCGAACCTCAACGTAAACTCCGCGCTGTTTGGAATCGCCAACGCCGACCAGAGCGGTATCGCCGGCCAGGTCGGAGGTGTCACCTCGGGCAATTACCGGGTGATCCAGCTCGCGATGAAGTTAGTGTTCTGATCTGATGTTGAAGTTCGTGTAGTGTATTGGCCGTGAGTGTTCAGGCCAATGAATCGAATGAATTGAAGCGGCGGGAACCCATCGAAGCAGAAGCTGCTACCGATGGGTTCCGCCGCACGCTCCCTTGGCTGCCTCTTCTGCTTGCAGGCAGCGGCTGCGCCGCCCTCATCTACGAAATAGTCTGGCTCCAGTTGCTCCAACTGGTCATCGGCTCCTCCGCTGTTTCCCTCGGTTTGCTTCTGGCCGCCTATATGGGCGGCCTGTGTCTTGGAAGCGCCGCGCTTCCGCGCCTGGTCTCTTCGCGACATCATCCGCTGCGCGTTTACGCGCTGATTGAGTTGGGGATTGCAGTCCTGGGAGTGGCCGCGTTGTTCGGCGTTCCCCTGGTGGGCCGAATCTACATTGCGGGCGCAACCGAAGGACTTGTCGGCATTGTGGTTCGCGGCTTCGTCGCCGCGATCTGCCTGCTGCCTCCTACGTTGCTCATGGGCGCATCGCTGCCCGCGATTGCGCGCTGGACCGAGACAACGCCGAAAGGCGTTTCGTGGATGGGATATCTCTACAGCAGCAACATTGCGGGAGCCGTTTTAGGTTGCCTCGTCGCGGGGTTCTACCTGTTGAGAGTCTACGACCTGGCCGTGGCGACGTACGCCGCGGCGGCGATCAATCTTGCGGTCGCAGGCCTTAGTTTGCTCCTGGCCAGCCGTACAGGCCGTACAAGCAATATCCAGGAAGACCGAGCTGCCGTGCCGGCCACCGCCGTGCGCCTGCCGGGCGTAACGCTCGTGTACATGGCCACGGCTCTGTCGGGGCTGTGCGCGCTGGGCGCCCAGGTGGTTTGGACCCGGCTGCTGTCGCTGCTCCTGGGTCCGACGGTCTACACGTTCTCCATAATTCTCGCCGTGTTCCTGATGGGGTTGTGGGCCGGCAGCAGCGCGGGCGCGTTTCTGGCGCGCCGCGCCGCTCATCCGCGAATGGCGCTGGCCGGCTGCCAGATTCTGCTGGCGATGGCGATCACCTGGACGGCGTACACACTGGCGCACTCCTTGCCCTTTTGGCCGGTCGACCCATGGCTTTCGACGGATCCGTGGTTTAACTTTGAAATCGATGTCATGCGCTGCATCTGGGCCATCCTGCCGGCAACGCTTTTGTGGGGCGCCAGCTTCCCGCTGGCGCTGGCGGCTGTGGCGAAACCGGGTCAGGATCCGGGCAAACTCTCCGGCGAAGTTTATGCCGTCAATACCGCGGGCTCGATCCTTGGCGCGCTCGCCTTCAGTCTGGTCTTCATTCCGGGGGCGGGAACGAGCGGTTCGCAACAAATCCTGATCGGACTCTCCGCGGCCGCTGCCGTGATCGCTGCCGCATCCATTCGCGGCGTACCCAGGCTGCGGCCCGCCCGCATCGCCGTGATGGCCACTGCCGGCATGGCGCTTGCAGGCGCAATGGCATGGACCGTAGCGGACGTACCGTGGCAAGTCATCGCCTATGGACGGCGCACCGCGCCGATCGTCCGTGGGCTCCAGTTCGATCCAAACTTTCCCACGACCGTTCTCTACAGGGGCGAAGGCATCAACTCTTCACTCTTGATTGCGGAAAGAGCCGGCCAGCGGCATTTCTACGTCGGCGGCAAGGCCGAAGCCTCCAGCGCGCCGCTCGACATGCGGCTGGAACGAATGATGGGACACATCCCCGGCATGATTCACCCCGGGGCGAAGTCGGTCCTGGTTGTTGGATTCGGTGCGGGGGTCACGGCAGGCTCCTTCGTGGCTTATCCGGACGTCGAGCGGCTCGTCATCTGTGAACTCGAGCCGTTGATTCCTCCGGCGTCGACGCAATTCTTCGGCAAGGAAAACGCCCAGGTGTTGTCCGATCCGCGGACGTCCGTTGTCTACGACGACGCGCGGCACTACATCTTTACCACTGACGAGAAATTCGACGTCATTACGACGGACCCGATTCATCCGTGGGTAAAGGGAACCTCCTCGCTCTATTCGAAGGAGTACTACGAACTCGTCAAGGGGCGCCTGAACCCGGGCGGCGTCGTGGCTCAGTGGCTTCCCATTTACGACAGCGATATCGAAACGGTTAAAACCGAACTGGCGACATTCTTCTCGGTCTTTCCGGACGGAACGATCTGGAGCAACAACGTCAATGGAGACGGCTATGACCTGGTGTTGCTGGGCCGATCGGATCCGGCCCCGATCAGCGTGGACGAAATGCAGCAGCGGCTCGATCTCCCCGGCTACGCCGCGGTTTCCCGGTCGCTCGGCGAGGTAGGGTTCAATTCCGCCGTGGAGTTCCTGGCAACGTATGCGGGAAGCGCATCCGGCCTGGCCCCGTTTGTCGCGAACGCTCGAATCAATGAAGACCTGAACATGCGGCTGCAATACCTGGCCGGGCTGGGCGTGAACTCCATGGCCTTCCAGGGAATCTACCGCGATATTCTTACGTACCGCCGATTTCCCGAAGGACTTCTCGTTGGTACGGGCGGACGCATGGACGCCCTCCGGACACTGCTTCGGCCGCGAGCCACTTCACGCTGACCTGGCCTTTTGGATTGTCTAAATATCCGCCATTGCCTGTCTCATTCGCTGCAAAGCCTCTTCCAGGACTGAACGAGGGCAGCCGAAGTTGAGCCGCACGAAACCTTTTCCGCCGTCCCCGAACGTGGGTCCATCGCTCAACGCGACCCGCGCGCGATTAAGGAAGAAATTGAAAGGATCTTCAAGCCGGGCTTCCCGGCAATCGAGCCAGGCCAGATACGTGCCTTCCGGTCTTGTCATTGTTATGGCGGGCATCTGGCGCCGAATGAAGCTCCACAAAAACTCGCGATTCGCTTCGAGGTAAGCCAATACCTGATCCAGCCATTCCTGCCCCTCGCGATACGCTGCCTGTGCGGCGATCAGGCCCGCCACATTGACCCACGGCGCCAGTCCTTCACGCGCTGCCTGAAATCGCCGGCGAAGTTCGGGGTTCTGAATGATCGCGGCAGCGCACTGCAGCCCCGGAAGATTGAACGTCTTGCTTGGAGCGATGAAGGTGACCGTCTGTTGCGCGACCGCCCGGTCAATCGATGCAATCGGAACGTGCTCGTGGCCGCTGAACACAAGGTCGCTGTGGATCTCATCCGAGCAGATTGTGACATTACGTGAAAGGCAGATTTCAGCGACGCGGCAAAGGTCATCGCGGCTGAACACACGTCCCACCGGGTTGTGCGGGTTACAGAAAATAAACAGACGCGTATCGGATGCAATTGTCGACGCGAGGGCATCCCAGTCGGCCACATACGTTCCATCCTCCTGCCGCTCGAGTGCCGCCTCCAGCCGGCGAAGACGTGCATTGCCGGGCGCCTCCAGAACCGGCGGATAGACCGGTGGTTGAACAAGCACGCTCCCGCCGCCGGATGCTACGGCGTGGCTAGCCAGATTCAGACCGGTAACGACACCGGGAATGAAGATGACGTCTTCAGGCGAAATCCGCCACTTGTAACGGTGCGCCATCCGTTCGACGACCGCATCTGCCAGCTCCGGCAGTTCCGCCGCGTCGCCGGCATACAGTCCGCGGGGATATCCGAATACGCCATGATCAACGTATTCCCTCAGTGCGCGTACGACCGGCTCCGGCGATACGAAATCCATGTCGGCCACGAACAGAGGCAGTACATCTTCGGCGTAAGTCCGCCATTTGAAACTTTCGGAAGAACGACGATTGGTAACCTGGTCGAAGTTGTATTCCATGAGCTGTCACTCGCACGGTAGCACAGATGTGCTACTATAACTAAAGTTCAAGCGGAGGATTCATATGGTGAGGGAAGTGAGGCTGCGGCAGGCGGGCGGATCGGTGAGCGCCACTCTGCCCAAGGACATGGCGGATC
>CAMBFR010000053.1 GCA_945865815.1 Candidatus Sulfopaludibacter sp. SbA3 | reverse complement strand
TATGTCTCACCTGCATAGAGGCCAGTCTCCTTTCAATCGTTCTGGCTCTGTTTTATCCAGAGCCAGTCCCGAGACTGGCCTCTTCTACATAGTGAACTCCTGTGTTAGGAGGGGTGGCTGCGCCAAAGGCGCAGACGGGGTGGTACGGAATGACGCGAAGCTACCCTATGGATGCTCGCGTAGCGCTCATTCAAGTCGGTGCGCTGCGCGAATACCTATAAGGTGGCTCCGCATCATCAATTGATTGAACACCACCCCGCCGTTCGCTAAAAAGCGCGCGAACGGCACCCCTCCTAATCCAGGAGGGGAGTTTTTGCGCCTCCCCGAAAAATGTCCAGACTTCAGGGCACGGCCTGAAGCCCCGCGCCCACCGGCATGTTTGACGCCTCTCCGATATCCTGATAACTTGCTGCCCTAAATGACACCAAAACCTGCTGTTTTTGCATGCATCCTGGTATCGGCCATTGCGATATGTGCAGCCGCGCCTGCCGGCGCGAGCGTGAAGAAGATTCAGATCACCGCGAAGGAATCGCCAGCTTTTGGCGGCTACTCATGGCCGGGTGTTGGGCAGTACGAGAAGATCGTTGGGAAGGCATTCGGCGAGCTCGATCCAAAGGATCCGAAAAACGCGGTTCTCGTCGATCTGCAGCTGGCACCCAGGAACGCCAGGGGCAGGGTCGAATACTCGTTCGACTTCTATATTCTCAAGCCGATCGACCTCAGCAAGGGCAATCACAAAATGTTGTACGAGCCGCCGAATCGCGGCAGGAAAACGATAAGCAATCTCAATCGCGGAGTCGGCGGCAACGACCCGGGCTCCGTCACAGATGCATCGCTTCTGGCGAACTCATTCCTGATGCCCCAGGGCTATTCGATATCGTTCAGTGGCTGGGACATGTCGGCAGGTACGGATACGGCAGATCTCAATATGACCATCGCGCTGCCAGTCGCCAGGAATCCCGATGGCTCTTCGATCACCGGCCCGTCCTATGAGTACATCGTGAGCGCCGGAACTTCGTACGAGCTTACCTATCCGGCCGCGACGATCGATCGATCGAAAGCAACCCTGACACACCGCGTTCACTTGAACGATACGCCGCAAGTCGTCCCTGCCTCCGGCTGGCAATATGTTGCGGACGGTACTGCAATCGCGCTTCTGCCTGCGGGAACACGTTTTGTGGCGAACGACATCTATGAGTTCAGTTACACCGCGAAAGATCCGACAATCAATGGCGTCGGCTTTGCGGCAGTTCGTGACTGGAACGCATGGCTTCGATACGAAACCAGGGACGAAGCCGGCACCGCCAATCCGCTCGCGGGCGACATCACAAGGATCTACACGGAGGTCCAATCACAGCCGGGCCGTTTCCTGAACGACTTCCGGTATCTCGGCTTTAACCAGGCGGAGAACGGCAAGCAGGTCTTCGACGGCATGATGCAGTGGATTGCTGCCGGCGACGGCATCAGCATGAATTACCGTTGGTCGCAGCCCGGACGAACCGAGCGCAACCGGCAGGATCACCTGTTCATCGAAGGCCGCTTTCCATTCGCGAACGTCGTGACCACGGACCCCATTACCCGCATGACGGATAGCCGCTATGCAAAGTGCACGGCGACACGCACGTGTCCATTTGCCATGGAGATCTTTTCCGCCAACGAGTACTGGGTGAAGGCCGCATCGCTGATGACAACCGATCCGGCAGGCACGAAGGATCTGCCGGACTCGCCTTTCACGCGGATCTATTTCATGTCCAGCATGCAGCACGGAACCGGGAATAGCGCAACGATGGGCGCCTGCCAGCAGCTTCTGAATCCTCTCGATTCGCAGGCCGTGCAGCGGGCGCTCTTCACTGCATTGGATAAATGGGTCACCGCCGGAACGCTGCCGCCTGCGAGCCAGGTTCCGAAGCTTTCGGATGGCACGCTGGTAAGGCCCGATCAGATCTCAACCGGATTCCCCCACATACCGGGTGTTACATACTCGGGCTTCAAAACAACACGCTACCTGCTGAACTACGGGCCGCACTTTTACACGACGGGGATTCCGACGATTAACCCGCCAACATTTGCTCCGCCCTACTAGGACAATGCAGCGAACGGCCCGATTTACCCGAGCTTTGTGCCTCGGACGGATGCGGACGGCAATGATGTCGCCGGTATTCGTCTGCCGGAGGTCCAGGTACCGCTCGCGACGTACACAGGTTGGGCGCTACGCGCGGCGCCGCACAACAACGATGGCTGTGAAGCTTCCGGCCAGTACATTCCATTCCCGAAAACCAAAGCGGACCGCCTTGCAAGCGGTGATCCGCGTTTGTCGATCGAAGAGCGTTACGGAAACTTCGAGAACTATTCCTCCCTTCTGCAGAACGCCGTCAATGGTCTTGTGCGGTCCGGCTTCCTGTTACCGTTCGATGCGGAGGCGGCGCTGAGCAGGAACCTGAACAACGTACTGAGAAACAATCTCCTGCCGAAGCAATAACTCTGCAGAACTGTTAGAAATCCGCCGCCGCTTTTGTGTCTAATAGCGTATGTCCAGCACCCTGACTGACCGTTTGCGAGCCGCAGCCGAGTTGCTCGAATCCATCATTGCCAATCGCGGAATACTTGCCGAAGTGTCTGAGGAAGATCGAACGCGTCTTCTCGAAGCCGCCGGCAAGGTTGCGCGTCCGGACACGGTTTCCCGCCGCCGGCTGGCCGAGGCGAACCGGCGCGAGCGAAGAGACGCCAGGACACAGCACGAAGAGCGCCGGTTGTCCGGCACGGGAATTCGAAAGCTGCGCAGCCAGGCCGTATTCACGACGCCCAATATCTTTCCGCCCGCGGATTTCGAGCAGCATGACCGCGAGGATCCGGAATACCGCGAAACGGCTGAACCGCAGCACTGCTACGTCTGCAAGCGTCCCTATACGTCGATCCATCACTTCTACGACCAGCTTTGCCCGCCATGCGCAGAACTGAACTACACGAAGCGGACCGAGTCGGCGGATCTTCGCGGCCGCGTTGCCCTGCTCACCGGCGGCCGCGTCAAAATCGGATATCAGGCCGGCATCAAACTCCTGAGGGGAGGCGCGCGGCTCATCGTGACGACCCGCTTCCCCGCCGACTCCGCCTCGCGATACGCGCGTGAAGCGGACTTCGCCGATTGGGCGGACCGGCTCGAGATCTTCGGCCTCGACCTGCGCCACACGCCCAGCGTCGAAGCCTTTTGCCGCCAGATGCTCGGCACTCATGACCGCCTGGATTTCATCATCAATAATGCGTGTCAAACCGTGAGACGGCCGCCGGAGTTCTATCAGCACATGATGGAACGAGAGACCGCTGCGCTGAATGCCATGCCTGCCATGTCTTCGATGGTCCGCCGAATCCTGCCCTTGCCGGACTCCGCGCAACTGTCGCAGGTGCCGCTCCTGCCCGAAGAACTGGTGGGACAGAAAGGCCTGTTCCCGGAAGGCCGGCTGGATCAGGATTTACAGCAAGTCGATCTGCGCGACCGGAATTCATGGCGGTTGCTGATGGCGGAGGTCCCGTCAGTAGAACTTCTCGAAGTTCACCTTGTGAACGCAATCGCCCCATTCATCATCAATGCGCGGCTCAAATCGTTGATGATGCGCACGCCGGAAAGGGACAAACACGTCGTCAACGTTTCCGCCGTCGAGGGACAGTTCTACCGGCGGTTCAAGACGACGCGCCATCCTCACACGAACATGGCAAAGGCCGCGCTCAACATGATGACGCGCACTTCCGCAACCGACTATCATGCCGCCGGTATTCATATGAATGCGGTGGATACGGGTTGGGTCACCGACGAAGACCCACTGCACATTGCCGTCCGCAAAACCGCGGATCATCGGTTTCATCCGCCGCTCGACATCGTGGACGGCGCCGCCCGCATCGTGGATCCGATCATCTCGGGTTTCAATACCGGCGTGCATGTCTGGGGAAAATTCCTGAAAGACTACCAACCGGCCGATTGGTAGAGTACCTGCCAGTCGGAGACATTTTGAAATAGGAGGAATGTAGCCCTGCACATCTTCGCAATGGTGACGACGCGTCACTCCAATCGCTACACAGACTATGCGGTGTCCTCGCTCGTTGAGAACACAAAGCTGGAACCCGGCGACCAGGTCATCGTGATCGACAATGACCAGGCCTACGCGGGGCTTCCCGAAAGCTGCCGCGATCGCGTGATTCTCCGGGTCAATCCAAAGCCGTTGAGCTTTGCGGCAAACATGAACCAGATCATGGAACTTGCCGGCGAGCAAAAAGCGGACCTGGTTTTCGTCAACAACGACATTGTGTTTTCTCCCCGCTGGTTCGATGCGATTCGTCCCAGCGGCCCGTTTATTACATCGCCGCTGTCCAATGCCGAACTGCCCTATACGGGCGGACAATTTGAATGTAAATATGAAATGGACATCGAGGATTACCTGGGCAACGAGCGGCGTTTCCGTGAAATTGTGCGCGACCACCAGACGCGCTACGCCGGCTATCTCGTAGTCCTCTTCCTGACATTCTTTGCGGTGAAGATTCCGTACGAAGTTTTCTCGGTGGTTGGCAGGCTCGACGAGACTTTTGGAATCGGCGGCGGGGAGGATAAAGACTACTGCATTCGCTGTCACGAGCAGGGCATCCCGCTACGCTACGCGCTGCCTTCGTATGTTCTGCATTTCCACGGCAAGTCCACATGGCGGGGAGCGGAAACGAAGGATCAAATGGACGCGCGCAACCGCGCCTACACGGAACGCTTCAAACAAAAATGGGGTGACGCGCTGTTTGAAGCCTTCATCTACATGGAGACCAAAAACCTTCCGCAGGACGCGCAGCGCGCCTACGAGCAGGGCGACTACCGCCGGATGGTCGGACTGCTTAAGCCTTGACAGCGATTCCTCGGCAGCGGCGCCGCCCGCGAATCTTGCCCGGCGAGTTTTTATGACAGTTTGTACTGGCGGGTTCCCGCCGTTTCGTCATCCCCCGCCAAATAGTCGAAAACAAGCTATCTCTACGCGGCGGAATTGTTCGCTCCCCGATCCCCGCCGCAGCAGCAAACCTCGCATTTTCTGAGCCGTGCGCGCTTCCGGCGATACCCGGATTCACGCCTACACTCTTTGGCAATTGCCGTGCCAAAGACCGGACAATCAGTTGTCGTGTGCTCGGGGCCTTCATCCTACTGAAACGGAGCGATCCATCATGAAGAAGAGAGTCCTTATTGCCTCGGTGGCGATCGTTTCGATCGCCTTTGTTCTTCGCGGGCAGGCGGCCGGCCCGCAGTCGCAGCTTCCGGACCCGCGGGCTCTGTCCGCGCAGCGCGCGGTTTCGGATCAGTATTGTTTGGCGTGTCACAACCAGAGAAGGCCCAACGGCGTGGCGCTGGACCAGCTCGACTTCTCGCGCGTCGCCGAAAACGCGGAGGCGTGGGAAAAGGTCGTGCGAAAAGTCCGGGCCGGGATGATGCCCCCCTCGGGCGCTCCGCGGCCGGACCGGGCCACGCTGGATGCGATGGTGGTATGGCTGGAAGGCGAGCTCGACCGCAATCCGTCGCGCCACCTGCCCCCGCCGGGTCTGCACCGCCTCAATCGAACCGAATACGGGAACGCCATTCGCGATTTGCTTGCGCTTGAGGTCGACGCCACGAAGTTTCTCCCTCCGGACGATTCCACGCGCGGCTTTGACAACATCGCGGCGGCCCTGGGCCTTTCGCCGGCGCTGCTGGAGGCGTACTCGGTGGCGGCGGGAAAGATCAGCCGGCTGGCTATTGGCGGCGCAGACGCTCCGGCGCAGACGGTGTACCGCTTGCCCGAAGACGTCACACAGAATTACCACGTCGAGGGTCTGCCCTTCGGGACGCGTGGCGGCATTCTCATTCGTCATCAGTTTCCGGCCAGCGGCGAGTACGCCATCAAGGTCGTTCCCGTAAACCGGGGCCTCATGGGCGGCGCCCAGGCCTTTGGTGAGGTCCGGGGCGAAAAGCTGGAAGTGCTTGTGGACGGCGAGAGGGCGGGGTTGTTCGATTGGGACCGGGAAGCCGCATCCGATCGAGGTTCAGGCCAGACGGGCGCCGTGGATCTCCGCATCCCCGTGAAAGCGGGCCTTCACACGGTAGGAGTCACCTTCCTGGCGACTCATTACGCGCCGATCCTCGACTTGAACAATCAGTTCCTGAGAAGCACGATCGAAACCGGAGGCCTTCCCGGATTCACCTTCTTTCCTCACATCGGCAGCGTGAGAATCGACGGTCCTTATAACGCGGCCGGCGCGGCAGACACGGCCAGCCGCCGCGCGATATTCGTGTGCCGTCCGGCCAGAGCCGCCGAGGAAAAGGCATGCGCCGAACGGATCATCTCCGCCTTCGCGCGCCGCGCCTTCAGGCAGCCTGCCACTTCGGAAGATCTTCGGGACCTGGCCGGCCTGTACGCAACCGGCCGGAAAGATGGAAGCTTCGATCAGGGCATTGAACTCGCGCTGCAGGGGATTCTGGCGCACCCGAAATTCATTTACCGCATCGAAGGCGAGCCACGCGATCTTGCGGCGGACCGCGCCTACCCAATCAGCGGCATGGAATTGGCTTCGCGATTGTCATTCTTTCTGTGGAGCACGATTCCAGACGACGAACTCATTGGTCTGGCCAGTCAGGGAAAGCTCCACGATCCGGCGGTGCTCGAGCGGCAGGTCCGGCGCATGCTGGCCGATCCCCGCTCGGAGGCGCTGGTGAATAATTTCGCCGGCCAGTGGCTTCAATTGCGCGGCCTGACGGCCTCCTATCCGGTGGTGCAGTTGTTTCCGGATTTCGACGACAACCTGAGGCAGGCCTTTCGCCGCGAGGCCGAGTTGTTCTTCGGCAGCATCGTTCATGAGGATCGCAACGTGATCGATCTGTTGACGGCGGACCACACGTTCGTCAACGAGCGTTTGGCCAGGCATTATGGAATCCCGAATGTCTACGGCAGCCAGTTCCGCCGCGTCACGCTCGGTCCCGGACTGGACGCGCGCCGCGGACTGCTGGGCAAAGGCGCGATACTGACCGTCTCCGCGCAGCCGAACCGGACGTCCCTGGTTGGGCGAGGCCGATGGATACTGGCCAACATCCTCGGAACGCAACCCCCGAGTCCGCCACCCTTCGCCGTGCCGCCGCTGGACGCAACCGGCGAATCCGGCAAGGTTCTCACGCTCCGGCAACAGATGGAAAAACACCGGGCGGTCGAGCCCTGCGCAAGCTGTCACAAGATCATGGATCCGATCGGTCTTTCGATGGAAAACTTTGACGCCATCGGGACGTGGCGGACCGAGGAAGAGGGCAGCCCGATCGACGCGTCCGGCATGCTGGTCGACGGGACCCGGATGAACGGCGTCGCGGATCTTCGCAACGCCCTGTTGACCTATTCCGATCAGTTCGTCCGAAACGTCACGGAGCGGCTGCTGACTTACGCCATGGGCCGCGGCGCCGAATACTACGACATGCCTGTCGTGCGCTCCATCGTCCGGGACGCCGCCCGCAACAACTACCGTTTCTCGTCGCTGGTGCTGGGCATCGTCAAGAGCGAACCGTTCCGGATGAATATGAAACTCACGCAAGGCAAGAGTCCGGAGGTCGCCCTTCAAAAGTAGTCATCGTTCTTTGTGAACCGCAAAAATATGGAGGCCCGATAGAAATGTTTATCGCCAGAAAACACCTCTCACGCCGGACATTCTTACGCGGCGCCGGCGTCACGATAGCGTTGCCGCTGCTGGAGGCCATGCTGCCCGCGCAAACGCCATTGCGCAGCACGGCCGCGAATCCGAAAAGCCGTTTTGCCGGTATTTTCTTTCCTCATGGGATGGCGCCCGGACACTGGGTCCCGAAGACTCAGGGCGTCGATTTCGAATTCCCATTCATCATGGAACCGCTGGAGCCGTTCCGGAATCGGGTGGTCCTCCTGAGCGGACTCCACGCCCGGTCCGCGGAGCCTCCCACCGGCGTGACCGGCTCGGACCACTTCGTCGCCGCGGCGTACCTGTCGGCAAACAAGCCGAAAAAGACAACGGCCGCGGACATCTATGCAGGCACGACCATCGATCAGATCATTGCTCAGAAGATCGGCCAGGACACGCTGTTACCCTCGCTCCAGCTCGCCGTGGAAGACCCGGGCGCCAGTTCGAGTTGTGGCGAGGGCTACAGCTGCGCCTACACGAACTCGATCTCGTGGTCGGCGCCCAATAAGCCGCTTCCCATGCAGCTCAACCCGCAGGTGGTCTTCGAGCGGCTCTTCGGCGATGGGAGCAGCTCGAAGGAACGGGCCGCCCGCCGGGAACAACAGCGCAGCGTTCTCGATGTGGTTACAGGAGGCCTAGCTCGCCTTAAGAAAGATGTGGGTCCGGCCGATTCCATCCGGCTCGACCAATACGCCGAAGACATTCGCGAGATCGAGCGGCGCCTCGATATTACCGCCGAGGCCTCCGCTGACGCGCCGGCGGCGGAGGTCCCCGTCGGCGTGCCCGAATCGTTCGACGAACATATCAAGCTGCAGTTTGACCTGAATGCGCTCGCCTTCCAGGGGGACATCACCCGCGTTTCCACGCTGCTGGGCGCCCGCGATCTCACCAACCGCAACTTCCCGGCCAGCGGAACCAACACGGGTTTCCATGGAGGGTCGCACCACGCCGAGAATGCGGATCGAGTAGCGGACTACGCCAGGATCAACCGGTATCACGTTCAGATGCTGGCGTACTTCCTGAATAGACTGCGGTCCATACCGGACGGCGATGGCTCCCTGCTGGATCATTCGCTGATTCTCTACGGCACCAACATGGGCAATTCCAATCAGCATCAGCATTACGACGTGCCGCACATCCTGGCCGGAGGCGCATCCGGAAAGCTCAACGGCGGGCGTCACCTGGCGTACGCGTCGAAGACGACCCCGACGGGCAATCTCCTGCTGAGCATTCTGGACATGTTCGAAGCGGGCCAGGAAAGCATCGGCGACAGTACGGGCAGGCTGGAAAAACTCTAGAGAACCGGAGGCGACCATCAATGAACGTCATACGCATAATCGGAAGTTCCGCCCTGGCGCTGTTGCTGCCGGTTGCCGGCATTGCCGCCGGCCCAAGCGATGTCGCGGACGCGGTCATGAAGGGGAACAGGACAGAAGCGCGCGCGCTGGTCGAACGGAAGGCCGACGTAAACGCTCCGCAGCCGGATGGCGCCACGGCGCTCCATTGGGCCGCGTACCGGGACGACCTGGAAACGGCGGATCTGCTGATTCGCGCCGGCGCCAATGTAAGGGCGGCCAACCGCGATGGCGCGACTCCGCTGTCACTGGCCTGCATCAACGGCAACGCCGCCATGACCGAGCGGCTGTTGAAGGCCGGCGCCGACCCGAATGAGCGCGGACCCAATGGTGAAACACCGCTGATGATGGCGGCGCGCACGGGCAATGTGGACGTCATGAAGGCGCTGCTCGATTCCGGGGCCGTTGTGAACGCGAAGGAAAGTCTCCGCGGGACAACAGCACTCATGTGGGCGGCCGCCGAGTCGCATCCGGCTGCCGTCAGGCTGCTCGCCGAGCGCGGCGCCGACGTTGGCGCGCGGTCCAGCGCTGTTGCCAAGGGCCGGACCGCCTACCTTGCTCCAACGCCGGCGGAAAGAGCGCGCACCAATGACGGCCCATTCGGCGGTAACCAGCCGGATACGCCCGCCCGCGCCGCGGCCGCCACGGCCGTCGATCAGGATCTGGCGGAACGGATAGCGTTCCTGAGGCGGGATCAGGATCAGGATGGCGGCGGTCTGACGGCCCTCGTGTTTGCGGCCCGGCAAGGCGATCTCGAATCCGCGCGGATTCTGCTGGCGGCGGGAGCCGATGTGAACCAGGCCACGCAATACGCGTGGACCCCTTTGCTGACGGCCACTCAGAACCGCAACTACAAGCTCGCATCGTTTCTGCTGGAGCGAGGCGCCAACCCGAACATCGCCAACAAGGGCGGATGGACGCCGCTGTACCTGGCCACGGATAACCGCAACATCGAAAAGGGAGACTATCCCACGCGTCGGCCGGACATGGATCACCTGGAGTTCATCGGCAAGCTTTTGGACAAGGGAGCGAACGTCAACGCCCGGGCGAAAGACAGCACAGAGACTCGAACCATCTTCACCCACCAATGGCTCTATGAGGACGGCGCAACGCCGTTCCTGAGGGCAGCGCAATCGGGCGACATCACCCTCATGCGCCTCCTGCTGCGCCACGGCGCCGATCCCAATATCGTCACGACGAACAACACGACGCCGCTCATGGTGGCCGCGGGAATTGGCTGGGTGGAGGGCGTCACGTCGGAATGGTCCGCAAGGGAAAATCTCGAAGCCGTCAAGCTTCTCATCGATCTGGGCGCCGACGTCAATGCGGCGGACGGCGACGGGCGCACCGCGCTGCATGGCGCCGCGCACAAGGGAAGGAACGAGGTCGTTCAAATCCTCGCCGACCACGGGGCCAGGCTCGACGCCAGGGACGGTGGCAGCCGGGACACGATAGCCGGGACATTGCTGGGACACACCTGGCAGCCCCTGGATTACGCGGACGGCCTTGTCCGCGTTGGAGTACAGTCCGCCCTCGGCCACCCCGAGACCTCGGCGCTGATTCGTAAACTGATGATCGAGAAGGGACTCGCCGTGCCTCCGTCAGACCGCACGCTCGAGTCCGTATGCATTGTGGAGATTTGCAAATAAGGGCCGCATGCAATTCAGGAAGGGAGATCGCATGATATCCAGAACTCCAGTGGTCGTCGCGGCGCTTGCACTTGCGCTCGCGCTCAGCGCGGCGGCCCAGGGCTCCATTGACGGGAAATGGGAAGCGAAAGTCATGACGCAGGTGGGCGAACGGACGATGGCGATGAATTTCAGGTCCGAAGGAGACAAACTCACCGGCACGATTTCCGACGGCACTGCCAAAGATGCTCCGATAGAAGACGGCAGGATCGAAGGCGATACCATCTCTTTTAAACAGACGCTGGAGTTCGGTGGCAGCAGCGTCGTGTTCACGTACGTTGGCAAAGTCAAGGCCGGCGAAATCGCGTTCACCCGCGAAGGCCTCGGCGCACGCCTCGGATTCACGACAAAGCGCGTGTCCCGCTGAACGCAAAGGACGGCGGTTGGGACCGCCGTCCTTTAGTCAGGTTGGATTTATCAGGTAGGTTACTAGGCGAAACGCGGCATCGCCACGAAGGCGGGTCCCAGGAGCGGAACTACTTCGGAAGGCTGCACCGCACTTTACCCACCAGTGCGGCGTGATTAGCGACTTTCATCTCCTATTGCACTTCCAAAGCTGAAACCAGTTTTCAAACTGACCCACTACCGCTGGACCGCATCACTTGCGCTCTCGGGGGATTGAAACGGGGACTTGCAAAAATTGTCCGGACGGGATGAAGATCTCTGCTGCGAATCTGTTGTAGGCGAAGGAGAACCCATGGCGCTCGTCAGATTTCCTGAAGAAGCTCGATCGCTGACCGAACGAGCGGCGGTCACCGGCTATCTGGCCACAATCGGTATTGACTACGAAGTCTGGGAACCCGCTCACCCGACAAAGGCGGACGCGGCCTCCGAAGAGATTCTCGATGCCTACGCCGCCGAGATCGATGCCCTCAAAGCTCGCGGGGGTTACGTGACGGCCGACGTCATTAACGTGAACGCGGCGACTCCGGGTCTTGATGCGATGCTCGCCAGGTTTAGCCGGGAGCATTGGCATGATGAAGACGAAGTGCGATTCATCATCCACGGCCACGGCCTCTTTCATATAAACCCTCGCAGCGGGCCTGTCATTGGCATACAAGTGGAGGCGGGCGACCTGATCCGCGTTCCGCGCGGCACCTGGCATTGGTTCGACCTTTGCTCGGATCGCGAAATCCGTGCCATCCGGCTCTTTCAGGATCCTTCGGGCTGGACGCCGAGCTACACCGGAAGCGGCGTCGACGCCCGATTCGAGCCGGTCTGTTTCGGACCGGCCTTCGTTCAGGCGTCAACGGCGATCTGAGCGTGGGCAAACGCGGCATCCTCCTGGATATCGAAGGGACCACGACGCCGATCTCATTTGTCTACGATGTGCTGTTCCCTTTCGCCCGCCGGCAACTCACCGAATTCCTCGAACGCGCAACCGACCCTCTCGATATTTTGAAGGCCGAGCATGCCGGCGACACTAAAGCGGGCCTGAACCCGCCTGCATGGTCCGATGTTCCGGTTGCCTACGTTGGATGGCTGATGGATCACGACCGCAAAACGACAGGCCTCAAACAACTGCAGGGCCGGATATGGCAAAGGGGATATGAAGAAGGAAAGCTGCGGGGAGTAGTGTTCGAGGACGTTCCGGCGGCCCTCAGCCGCTGGCGCCAAAACAACGTCGACGTGCGGATTTTTTCATCCGGCAGCGTTCTCGCGCAGAGGCTCCTGTTTTCGAGCGTCACGACAGGCGACCTGACGCCGCACCTGAAAGGCTACTTCGACACAACGACCGGTCCAAAAAACGACCCAGAAAGCTACCGGCTCATAACCCGTGCATTCGCGCTTGCGGCGCCGGAAATAACATTCGTTTCGGATGTCACTCGAGAACTCGATGCGGCGCGAATCGCAGGACTGAGAACGATTCTGTGCATCCGTCCGGGTAACCCCGCCCAGGAAGCCAACGGTCATTCGATAATCCGCAGCTTTGACGAGATCGCCTGATGCTTCCCCGAATCCTCTCAATCGCCGCCCCCCTGTTCGTCTACATAACGCTTGCCGTGCTCGTGCAGGGCCTGTGGAACGAGAGAAAGAAATTCGACCGGATTGCGCTCGCCCTGGCAACCGCCGGGCTGCTGGCGTCATTCATGGTTCTCAGCCCGGCCCACCGATTGTTTTTCGACGAAGACACGTACATCAATATTGCATCAAATCTCACGAAGGCTCCTGTGGCTCAGCTCACGCTGCTGGGAGGACCGGACGAAATCACGGTTTCGACGTACTACAAGGAGCCGGCGGGCTGGCCTGTTCTTCTCAGTTTTGTATTCTTTTTCACCGGGCCGAGCGAACAGGCTGCATTCATCACTGCGCGGGTCTTCTACGGGGCCACCCTGGGGGCCATTTACATGCTTGGCCTCACGCTCTTTCAATCACGCCGTCAGGCGGCCGTTGCGGCCATTCTGGTTGGGGCGGCACCGGTGTTTTTCTGGTATTCGGCATCGGCGGGAACCGACATTCCGGCGGCTTTCTTCGCGGTTCTTGGACTATGGGGAATTTTTGCGGGGAACGCCCCGCTCGCCGCGGCCGGCATCGCAATGTCGGCCCAGATTCGGCTGGAACTGATCGCGCTTGCGCCCCTTGTCTGGCTGGCTCCAAAGATCTCCATACGATGGAAAGCGGCGGCCGCGGGACTCGTTGCGGCGGAGATCGCGCATGTGGCCTGGCTTCTTTCGGTGGCGCCGGAATTCGCAAGGGCCGTGCGCGTTGAATCGGCGTTTTCGTTGCAGTACGTCTTTCAGAACGGTGCCGCAAACATCAAATACCTTTTCAATCCCCTGCTTTTCCCTGCCGTCGTCACGGCCCTGGCGATCGCCGGCTTGCTTCGCAAGCGTTCCGGCGAATGGCCGCGCTGGTTGCTGGCGCTCTCAGTCGTGGCGGTGTCCGGCGTCCATGCCGTGTTTTATGTCGGCAGCTTCGATATCAATCCGCGGTATAGCATTCAGATCCTCGCGCCGCTTGCCCTTCTTGCCGCTTCGACGATCCGGCGGCCCTTCTTTATCGCTACCCTCATTGCGTCGCTTGCGATACCGCAGTTTGGCGGCTATGGCGTTCCTCCTTTCGTCCAGACTCTGGCGGTGGATCACAGGATTGCCTCAGATTTTGCCGCCCGGGTCGGATCCGAGGACCTCGTGCTGAGCGCTCAACAGGAAGTCTTCCTGAATCAGGGACTGCGGGCCATGAACTCCGTGCTGGCGTCAGAGCGGGCCGACCGGCTGGACGAGCAACTGAAGCAACGAAAGGTGTGGTATCACGCGGGTGTGCGGACGAACCTCGAGAACAGTGAGGACTGGGATGCGGATCAATGGGTGAAGTCCAACTATGAACTTCACCTCATTGATTCCTACGAAGTCGACGCCATGAAAATCGCCTTCTACGAAGTGCTATTGAAGCCGATCAACCGGTAAGCTGGTGTACATGTTGGCCTCGAACGCCAGACCGACTGCCGCAAACTGAGGCGCTGTCCCGGTGAACACTACGTACTGAAAATTTGTGCCCGCGGGATCTGTAGCGATGCAGACCGTGCAGCTGGTCTTGAAGAAAATATCCGAAAAGTCCGACGTGTGCTGACGCGCGGCCAGGCTCATGGTTCTTGACGCAATTGTGGTTCCTGTCGAGCTCTTCAGCGTCGCAGTGATGTTCGCCGCGGTCGCTCCGGTGTTCACGATTGCGAAACCCGCATCCGACAGGTTTGCGGCGTTCCGGATCCGTGGAACCATGAAGCTCGTGGCGTCCTCCGGCACGGCCCCGATTCCCACTCTGAAAACGAGCCGGTCGCCGGGGCTGGTGGTCGTCGCGACGGTTCGCGCTTCAAAGAAGGCCGCTATACTCACGGCGCCGGTTGCCATGAAGCGGGCCCAGTTGACGGTTCCTGGAGTGGTGCTCGCGCCCGTGATAACGAGAACGCTATTGGCGGCCACACTCACCGAGGTCAATGTTCCCGTGAACGACGGCGTCGTTGTTGAGCTGGTTGTGTATGCAACCGTCGAGGCGGTGCCGTCCTGCTTGTAGAAATTACCGGTCAATGTGACGGCCGCGGAGGTCGTGTTGGTGACTTGAATAACGGTCTTGTACTCGTGATCGTAGACCCCCACAACGACGTGCGGAATAACACGCGTGAATGTGAATATCGGGCCGCCGGCAGTTCCCGTATCTCCGGTGCCGCCGCCAGCCGTCTGGCCATAAACCAGGAATTCGGAATCAAAGCCCGAAGAGAAGTCACCGATTCTGCCCGCGAACATCACCAACACAAGCGCCATCGCCACCAGTGCCGTTTTTCTGCCAAACGTCATAGTCTGGCCCATTTTGAACCTCCCGTTGTTAAAGGGGACGTATTCTCGCCCCGGAGCGCCTCACTCGCAACGAAAAAGACGACGCTAAAAACTGATATTTGCCGGGAGCACTGTTGGACGATGTGTCGAAATACGTTAGCGAATTTGTGAAAATGAGTACTAAGGTAAGCGTGCGGGATTTGGGAACCTATGATCATCGAAACATTTCCGGTCGGCCTGCTCCAGTGCAATTGCACGATCATCGCGGATGAGAACACGCGCGAGGCGATCGTGATCGATCCAGGGGACGACACTGAAGGCATACTGCAACGGCTCGAGAAACACGGGCTCACGGCAAAGCAGATTGTCTGCACGCACACGCATATCGATCACGTTGGAGCGATTCACGGTCTTCAGCAGCGGTGCGGCGCGCCGGCCTCGGTTCACAAAGCCGATGTCTTTCTTTTTGAAAACCTCCATGTGCAGGCCGAATGGATCGGGATACCGTGCCCGGAGCGAGGAGTTATCGACAGCTCTCTCAACGATGGCAGCGCAGTTTCGTGCAATGGAGTGGAACTTGGGATCCTTCACACGCCCGGCCACACGCCCGGCAGCACCAGTTTCCATTTCGCTGGAGACCGAAACATTCTTTTCACCGGCGACACGCTCTTCAGGCAGAGCATTGGCCGCACGGACCTGTGGGGCGGGTCGCATCCGGAGATCCTGGCATCCATCAAACAGAAGCTGATGCCGTTCGATGACGATACTCTCGTCATCAGTGGTCACGGCCCATCCACGACCATAGGACACGAACGGCGGCATAACCCTTTCATTACAACCTGAGACAAATGGACGAGCGATTTCCTGCAATTCGAATCACCCTGCTGCCGAAAGATACGAACGCATACGGAACGATCTTCGGCGGAGTAATCCTCAGCTACATCGACATGGCCGGCGGAATCGAAGCGCGGCGGCAATCTCCAAAGAGGTACGTTACAAAAGCCATGCGGGAGGTGGCTTTCGTTGCGCCGGTTTATCTGGGCGATCTTGTGACCTTCTACACGCGAACGACGCGCATCGGGCTCACATCGATAACGGTCGACGTGGAAGTCGAGGTCGAGCGGCTCGGCAGCACAGGTTCCAAGGAAGTCGTGAAGGTGACAGAGGCTGAAGTGGTGTTCGTGGCGATCGATCAGGATGGCCGGCCTACGCCCGTGATGGGCCCGTAATGAATTGAGGCACGATACGAGCAGCACCGTCTACATCATCGACTCGATGAACTATATTTTCCGGGCCTACCACGCGCTTCCCGACAGCATCATCGCGCCGTCGGGCATGCTCACGAATGCAGTGCTGGGATATCTGCGGACGCTGCTTCGGATCATCAAGGAGCGGAAGCCGGAGTATATGGCCGCCGTTTTTGAAGGAGGGACCTCGTTTCGAAACACGCTCTACCCGGACTATAAGGCGACTCGGAAGCCGACACCCCAGGACCTGACGCCCCAGTTCGACTACTGTAAAAAAATCACCACCGCGATCGGCGTAGCCTGCCTCGAAGCCAGCGAGTATGAGGCCGATGACGTGATCGGCACGGCCGCCGCGCGCATGGCTGCCCTCGGCCACTCTGTCGTGATCGTCAGCGGAGACAAAGACATGTCGCAGCTTGTCTCGGACAACATCAAGGTCTACGACATGGCGAAGGAGACATGGCTCGACGAGGCCGGGGTTCGCGGCAAATTCGGAGTGTCTCCCGGCCAGATTCCAGACCTGCTGGCCCTGCACGGCGACCATGTGGACAACATTCCCGGAGTCCCCGGCGTCGGCGAAAAGACGGCGCGCCAGATCCTGTCTGTCTGCGAAGGCATTGAAGATCTCGTTGGCTCGGCGAATCCTTTTGCGGCAGTTAAATTTCGCGGGCGCGACGAAATACTGCGCCGAATCCGCGAAAACATCGAAGGAGTGCGGACCAGCCGGAAGCTGGCCACAATCTGCTGCGAAGCGCCAATCCACATCAGTGCCGACGTTCTTCGGTATCGGCGTGGCGATCGGCGGGTCCTGGATCCGCTATGCGCGGAGCTGGGATTCCGAAGGGTTCTCGACGATATTCCGCTGGCCCAGCCGACTCTGTTTTGATGACTACGCCTTCACGGGCGCGAGACTGAGCTTCGAAAGCTCCATCAGGAGCATGGCGTGAGCGCGGTCCACGTAGGGGCCGTCCTTGGATTCCAGCGTCAGCTTTATCGAATAATCGGGATTATCGAAATAGGGGTAGGATCCGAGGGCGAGCGCGGGAAACTCGGCAATAACTCGATTTAAAACTCCCGCAATCTGTCCTTCGTCGGCGCGCAGGAAGATTTCACGGAGGTGGAACGGTTCCTCGCGAAACATTTCCTTGATGCGCTCAAATTTACGCCGGAGTATTTCCGGAACGCCCGGGAAAATATAGACGTTCTCGACGGCAATCACTGGAAACCACATGCCCTTCCCACCCACGAGCCTTGCGCCTTCCGGAAGATCGGCCATCCGGAGATTTCCCTCGACCAGGTCCGGACTATAGTAGTGTCTCAGAATGGATTCCAACTCCGGATACCGCCGGATTTTCCTCCCGAAAGCGAGGGCGATGCCGTCCATGGTCAAATCGTCATGAGTCGGGCCGACGCCACCTGTGGTAAAAACATAATCGAAAACTTTTGAGAAATCCTGGACTTCGGCGGAAATGCGGTCCATTTCATCAGGAATGACGGACAGTTTGCGTACATCAACACCCAGATCCCTCAACTCACGTACAAGGTACAGCGAATTTTCGTCGCGCGTCTTACCGGAGAGGATCTCATTTCCGATGACGATGATCCCAGCTGTCTTGGACATTTACCGGCCAATATAACATGCCTACAACTACTCGAATCGACGCGCGGTTGATCTTCAGCGCAAGCGAGAGCGACGCCAACATGCTGTGGGCGACGCGCTTTTTCGCGCCGGACCCTTTCATCTTCATTGAAAAGCGCGGCAAGCGTCACCTGGTGATGAACGACCTTGAACTCGATCGCGCAAAAGCACAGGCAAGCGTGGATAAAGTGCTGGCCCTTACGAAATACGTAAAGCGGCGCCAGAAGAAGGGCGAGCAATTCCCGAAGATTGCGGACGTACTCGTTGAAATCCTGAACGATCTCCGAATAGCGGCCGTCGAAGTGCCCTCGAGTTTTCCGGTCGGCGTCGCCGACCATCTGCGAAGGGCCAAAATCAAGGTTCTTCCCAAGGCCGATCCTTTCTGGACCGAACGGGAAATAAAGACCGCCGCAGAGGTTCGGTGGATCAATGAATCGCTTCGTGCCGCTGAAAGCGGGATGGAAGCGGGCATCGATGCCGTACGGCGCACAAAAATCGGCAACGATGGTTTTCTCTACCTCGATGGCACACAGCTAACCTCGGAGATTCTCAAGCGGATCATCAACACGACGATCATGTCGCAGGGCTACGTTCCGAGCCATACCATCGTGTCTTCGGGAGAACACTGCGTGGATCCGCACAATCAGGGCAGCGGGCCGGTCCGCGCGCACACATCCATCATCATGGACATATTTCCGCGCTCCCAGGAGAGCGGGTATTTCGGCGACATCACCCGCACTGTCGTGCGCGGGCGCGCATCGGATCGGCTGAAGAAAGCCTACCGCTCGGTTGAGGAAGGACAGCAGATCGGCTTTCGACGCATTCGAGACGGAGCCGACGCTGTCCAGATTCATCGAGAGATTGTGGACTACTTCACATCGCAGGGCTTCCCGACCGGAGAAATCGACGGCCGGATGCAGGGTTTCTTTCATGGAACAGGGCATGGCCTCGGATTGGACATTCACGAAGCCCCCGGCATAGGAACGCGAAGCACCAACACGCTGAAAACCGGTCATGTCGTAACTGTTGAACCCGGTCTCTATTATTCGGGAATGGGAGGAGTCCGGCTCGAGGATGTGGTGCTGGTGAAACAAACGGGCTGCACCAACCTTGTACGTATTCCCAAGATCCTTGAAGTTTAGTTCGTCCGCTACTTATACTGCCGCAACTTCTAAGGAGTGACTGAATGCGTGTGCGGTTCTGGGGAGTGCGGGGATCGACGCCGACGCCACAGAAAGAGAACATGGGGTATGGCGGGAATACCTCGTGCATTGAGATCCGCACCGACAGCAACGAAATACTGATTTTCGACGGAGGAACGGGGATCCGCCTGCTCGGTAACGAGCTTCAGCGCGAATTCGGCTCGACGCCTATGAGGGCGCACATTTTCTTCAGTCACTTTCATCTCGACCATATCCAGGGCGTTCCCTTCTTTCGGCCCCTCTACAATCCGAAGAACCACTTTACGTTCTACTTCGCCGGCCGGCGTGACGCGAACCTTGTGATCGACGCGCTGGCCGGAATGATGGCCAACCCGTACTTCCCCATCGATATGTCGAAACTTCCGTGTTCGCGCGAATACATCGATCTCGTCGAAGGGACATTCACAGTCGCCGATACAAAGATCCTCGTGCTGCCGCTGAACCATCCCCAGGGATGCGTTGGATATCGAATCATGCAGAACGGCAAGGTGATTTCATACTGCACGGATATGGAACACGGCGCGGATTGGAGAGACCGCAACGTCAGGATCCTGGCCAGGGACTCCGACTTTCTGATAGCCGACGCCCAGTACAATCCGGACGAGTTGCATGAACACACCGGGTGGGGTCACAGCACCTGGAAGCAGGCGATCGATATGGGTATTGACTCCGGGGCGAAACGCATCGCCCTGTTTCATCATGACCCTTACCATGAAGATGCTCAGGTCGACACCATCCTTCAGAAGGCAAAGCTGCTCTTTCCTGATGTCATTGCCGCAAGAGAAGGCCTCGAAGTCACGATTTAAGCTAAGATCTAAACAAGTTATGGCGGTTAAGTTTCGCGATTATTACGAGACCCTTGGTGTCCAAAGATCCTCAACAGAGGCAGAGATCAAGAAATCCTACCGGAAACTCGCGCGCAAGTATCATCCGGACCTGAATCCCAACAACAAACAATCCGAAGAGAAATTCAAACAGCTCCAAGAAGCTTACGAAGTGTTAAGCGACGCCGACAAGCGGCGCAAATATGACCAGCTCGGGGCAAACTGGAAGAATGGCGCGGAGTTCACTCCGCCTCCGGACTGGCGCGGACAGGGAGTCGAATTCGATATCGGCGATATCTTCGGACGCGGCGGCCGTCCAACTGCCGGAGGATTCGGAGGACAACAGGGCGGTTCTTTCAGCGATTTCTTTGAAATGCTGTTCGGCGGGGCGCGGGGCGGCGCTGCCGGTGAACCGCATACGCAGGGCGGCCGGCGAACGCGGGCGGCCGATGCGGAAGCGGAGTTGCCGCTCCCTCTGGAGGACATGCATCGCGGCACGACTCGCAAGCTGACCGTGCAACTCGGAAACACCCAGAAGACCATCGATGTCCGAATTCCGCCTGGCGCCCGCGATGACAGCCAGCTCCGTATTCCCGGCGGAGGCCCGAACCAGGGCGACCTTTATGTGCGCCTGAAACAGGAACCGGACCCCCGATTCACGGTTTCCGGCGACGACACGGAAACATCGATTTCCATCACACCCTGGGAAGCGGCGCTTGGCACGGCTATCGAAGTCCCGACGCTGGATGGCAAAGCGGAAATCCGAATCCCGCCTGGAATCGCTTCAGGCCAACGGCTGCGGTTAAAGGGGCAGGGACTGAACGTGCGCGGCGGGGGCCGTGGCGACCATTTTGTTCGTGTATCGATTGTCGTTCCGAAGACACTGAGTGATGCGGAACGGAAACTGTTTCAGGAATTATCCGCGGTATCGGAGTTCAAGCCCCGCAACGGTCGTGATGGAAAGGATTAAAGCTTGAACGGGAGTTCGGTAATCGCCGCCTTCAGAATTTTTCCTTCGCTGCGAACCTCCACCTCAGTGCCCGGGACATAGGCTGTCCGGCTCACAAAACCCAGCGCGATCGGTTTATTCAGTCCGGGTGAGAAGACACTCGTCGTCACGTATCCGGCGTCTTTGCCGTCTTTCAGAATGACGCTCTCTATGTCCGGAAGGTCACGGCCGCTCAGGATAAGGCCGGCAAAGCGCCGATTCACGTGGCCGATGTACTTCACCTTGGCAACAACCTCCTGGCCTACGTAACAGCCCTTGTCGTAGCTGATCCCCGCATCGCCGAGTTCGGGCATTGTCGTCGTGGAATCAATATCGACGCCATGGATCGGCATCCCTGCCTCTGTCCTCAGAACATCCCATGTCCCATGGTCGATCGCAGTTGCGCCGCTTGCCGCAAGAGCGCGCAATATCTTGTCTGCCAGCTCGCGCAAGACCCAGACCTCGTACCCGAGATCTGAAACCACAACCCGGCAGCCATCGACGACGCGATGGCTGTACGCGAGAGAGATGTCCACGGTTTCGCCCAGCCACGATTCGATCACAGCGCGCGACTCCGGACCGATTACGGCCAGAATCTGCCATTGCTCAGATACGTCCGACATCTGGACGTCTTCCATGATCAGAAGCTTGTCGAATGCCGATATCAGACCGTGGATGGCAGCACGCTCCAGAGAAAGCCACAGCGAGTCTTCATCCACCAATATGTGCATGTGGGCGACGATTTTGCCCTGCGCGGTCAGGTGCGCCGCGTAGCATCCCTCGCCGGGCTTCAGCTTCAGCACGTCGTTTGTAACCATGCCCTGTAGCCAGGATGCGCGTTCGCTCCCCGTGAACTTGATTAGTCCGAACCAGTCTTCCTCGGCCAGGGCGGCGTGGGTTCGAGCAGCGTTGTAATACTCAAGCAACATGCTCTTCATTATATAGGGATGGGAATCGCGATGCGCGCTGAGTCTACCTATGGGCGAGGGGCTTCAGCCCCGCACCCTGGAGTCTGGACATTGTTCGGGGAGTGCACAATAACTCCCCTCCTGGATTAGGAGGGGGTGCCGTTCGCGTTTTTCAGCGAACGGCGGGGTGGTGTCCAATCAAGTGATGCTGCGAAGCTACCCTATAGATATTCGCGCAGCGCACCGATCTGAATGAGCGCTACGCGAGCATCCATAACGTGGCTTCGCGTCATTCCGTACCACCCCGTCTGCGCCAATACGGAACGGGACCATTCCCCTGATGGCGCAGCCACCCCTCCTAACACAGGAGGGGAGCTTCGGACACGACATACCTGTAATGCGAAGCGTGAAGTTGAAGACGTAGATGGCACGGGGCTGAAGCCCCGCGCCCACAGCAGTCGATGGTTAGTTCCCGGCAGTCACTCGGAGAGTATCAATGAATTTCTGCGCGGGTGCAGGAATCCCGACGTTGCCGTTGATGAGCAGATCCTTCGCTTCGATCTCGCGTTTGTAGAGCGCCTTGTTTGCGTCCTTGTCAGGAGTCAGGACTGCCCCATTGAGGGAGATTCCTGCAAACAGACCCCGGCTGCGGGCATACGTGAGGATCTCGGCCCGCATCGAGGCGCTCGTCTCCGCCGCGGTAGCCCTTCCCTTTGGCCCGGCTGCCGCCGAAGCATCGCCGCCGAGTGTGACTTTGTCGCGCAGGAGGTGTTTGATGCTGTCGGGCGTCATGAAGAGCATGACCACGTCGGTCGACGTGCCGCCAAGCTGGAGGCCAAAGCTCCCCCCACTGAGGCCGATCATCGAGGGCGCTCCCCAGGGACCCGATCCATTCTTTTTGCACGACACGGCGCCGCGTCCATACCTGCCGCCGAATCCAAACGCCGCCCGCAAGACTCCGGGAATCACAGCCACGCATTCCGCGCGCTTCAGCAACTCTTTTGGTATGCCGCCATCCGGAGCTTTAACAAGTTCTTCGAGGATCTTCGCGGACTCCCATAGCCGGTCCGCGACTTTATCGTCTATTTGCGCACTCGCAGGAATGCTCACCGCGAGAATGACACCAACTACGACAGGAATTAACCGCATCGCGCCTCCTTATCAGTGTCAAATATAGCACCCGGACACCCAACGCTGGTCCATCAGTAACCAAGGATCGGAATAACGGAGTCCTGAATCGGCAAACCGGTCACGACGGCTTTGTCGTCGCCGAGGTACATGTCGATTTCACTCCGAACACCAAAATCGCCCTTGAGATAAACGCCGGGCTCGATCGAGAAACAGGTTCGTGGAATCAGGCGGCGGCTGTCCTGCGTTTCGAGGTTGTCGATGTTGGCCCCATTTCCATGAACTTCTTCGTGAATCGAATGGCCCGTTCGATGAATAAAGAAGTCGCCATAACCCGCGGCGGCAATCGACTGCCGCGCGGCCTCGTCAACCTGCCAGCCATACAGGGTTGCCGAACCCAGGTATCGCTGTTCGACCGCTTTTATCGCGGCATCGCGGCCGTCGCGTACAACATTGAAGATCTTCTGATACTTCTCCGGCACGGACGCTCCGATGAACCCGGTCCAGGTAATGTCGTCGTAGACGGCATGTGGCCTGCGCCGCTTAGACCACATATCGATTAAAAGAAAATCGCCTTCTTTCATGACCAGGTTGTGCTCGGCGTCGGGCGAGTAATGCGGATCCGCGCTGTGTTCGTTGATCGCGACGATGGGACGATGCCCCGCCATCAAGTCGCGCCGCTCGAACTCCTGCCAGATGAAATCCTGGATATCCAGCTCCGTAACCGGAACGCGCTCGCGAATCCGCCGGCCAACTTCCCCGAAGGCGACATCGACGATTTCGCGCATGTGCTTTGCAGCGTACAAATGGGAATCGAGTTGCTCGGCGCTCCACGCAGCCTCGAATATCTGGACCATATCCGCCGAGGAAACGACTTCGACTCCGCAGCTTCGGACCAATTCGATCGTCCCGGCATCGACGCGCGAGATGTACGGAATCGAGTTCATCGGTGAATACTGCATGGCGACTCGCTTAAAACCGCTCAACACCTCGCTTAGATTTCGCTGAATCTGCTGCCATGGCAGATAGATGCGCTTGTCACCCGGAAGGCTGTCGAGTACGGCAGGTTCAATGGCATGGACAAGTTTCTGCGGAGTGCCCGAAGCGGGAACGAAATAGAACCATCGCCGCGTGGCGAAACGCGCATGATCCAGGCCAAGGATGTTCTCGGCGATGGGATCGCTGCCCCGAAAGCTGTAAAAAAGCCAGCCGTCGAACGTTTCCTGCTTGAGCGCTGCCTGAAGCGAGCGGATCAGATCTTTATTCATTTGCTGCCTATTATAGAATTGTCGCTTCTATGTCCAACAAGAGTCGTTACCTTCATGGCCACAAAATCGAGCCCCCCGCGATAGACGCCGGCATCTCGTTAGTGGATCTTATCGACAAAACCTTTAACGCCTACAATGCCGCGAGATTTCGTGAAGCCTGCCAGCTTTTCACCGAGCGCATGCTTGCCGACGACGTCACGATCGGCATGAGTCTCTCGGGCGCCATGACACCCGCAGGGCTCGGAATGGCCGCAATCATACCGCTGATGCGCGCAGGTTTTATCGACTGGATTGTCTCCACGGGAGCCAATATCTATCACGATACCCATTTCGGCATTGGCCTCGACATGCGCCGCGGGCTTCCGAACCTCGACGATCGTATCCTGAGAGAGGAACAGGTCGTCCGCATTTACGACATTTTCTTTGAATACGACGTCCTGCTGAAAACCGATACCTTCTTCCGCGAGATCATCAGCGCGCCGGAGTTTCAACGAACCATGAGCACGGCGGAATTTCACTATCTCGCAGGCAAGTATGTACTGGAGCGAAGCCGTGTCCTGAAGCTGAAGGACAAATCGCTGCTGGGCGCCGCCCACGAACTGGAAGTTCCGATCTACACTTCGTCGCCCGGCGACAGTTCCATTGGCATGAACGTGGCTGCGAAGGCGCTGGACGGAAACAAACTGCAGTTTGACGTCAATGCCGACGTGAACGAAACCGCTGCTGTCGTTTACGGCGCGAAGAAGAGTGGCGGCAAGAGCGCGATATTGATCATCGGCGGCGGTTCTCCGAAGAATTTCGTCCTCCAGACCGAGCCACAAATTCAGGAAGTGCTGGGCCTCGACGAGAAAGGACACGATTTCTACCTGCAGTTCACCGATGCGCGCGTCGATACCGGCGGCCTGTCGGGCGCAACGCCTGCCGAAGCCGTGACCTGGGGCAAGGTCGATCCGGATAAACTGCCCGACGCCGTCGTTTGTTATCTCGATTCCACGGTGGCTCTCCCCCTGCTCACCGCGTATGCGCTGGCGAAGCACAAGACCCGGAAGCCGAAACGGTTGTATGCGCGCCGCGATGAACTGCTGAAGCGGATGAAAGCCGCGGCGCAGAAAAAAGGAACCATCAAACGGTGATTAACGGAATCGAGAAGACCATCCGCGCTGCGTGCCCGCACGACTGTCCGGACACATGCGCGATGCTCGTCGACGTAAACGCGGAAGGCCGCGCGGTGCGCGTGAAGGGCGATCCGGACCATCCTTTCACCCACGGCGGTCTCTGTGTGAAGGTCGCGCATTACGAAAAGCGGACCTATCATCGCGACCGTCTGCTCTATCCGATGAAGCGCAAGGGACCGAAGGGCTCCGGCCAGTTTCAACGGATCACCTGGGACGAGGCGCTCGATACAATCGCCTCACGGTTGGGCGATGCCGCCGGCGACAACCCGCAATCGATTCTTCCCTACAGCTACGCCGGAACGATGGGACTCCTGCAGGGGGCCAGCATGGATCGGCGCTTCTTCCACAAGCTGGGCGCCTCCCTGCTGGATCGCACGATCTGCTCCAGCGCAGGCATGTTCGGTATGCGCTATACCGTGGGCGCATCGGTCGGAACCAATCCGGAAACAGTGGACCAGGCTCGATACATCCTGATCTGGGGCTCGAATGTCATCACATCGAACATTCATCTCTGGCGTTACGTTCTTCGAGCACGCGCCAAAGGCGCGCGCGTGGTGACCATCGATCCGCTCCGGACACGGACCGCCGACCAGTCGGACGAGCACATCGCGATCATGCCGGGAACCGACGGAGCCCTCGCCCTCGGCATGATGCACGTGATCCTTCGTGACGGCCTCCAGGACCAGGACTACATCGATCGATTCACGATCGGGTTCCCCGAGCTGAAGGCGCGGGTGGAAGAGTATCCGCCGTCACGCGTGAGCTCGATAACGGGCCTGTCCGAGGAAACGATAGAGCGGCTCACTCACGAATACGCGAAGAATGCACCGGCATTCATCCGCGTGAACTACGGCCTGCAGCGGCATGCCGGCGGCGGAATGACCGTTCGCAATATCTTTTGTCTTCCCGCGCTGGTGGGCGCATGGCGGCATCCCGGTGGTGGCGCGCTGCTCAGCACGAGCGGGTTCTATCCGCTGAACTTTGCGGCGCTGGAGCGTGCCGATCTGATTCAGGGAAAGCCGCGCACGATCAACATGAGCCGCCTTGGCGACGCTTTGTGCAACGCCGGCCCTGCCGGCCCTGCCGGCCCGCCCGTACGCGCCATGGTCGTGTACAACAGCAACCCGGCAGCGGTGGCTCCGAATCAGCAACGCGTGCTCGAGGGATTGCGGCGCGAAGACTTATTCACCGTCGTTCTGGAACACTTCCAGACCGATACGGCGGACTACGCCGATATCCTGCTTCCCGCGACAACGCAACTCGAACATTTCGATCTCCACAGATCCTATGGTCACACGTATGTGATGGTGAACAACCCCGCCATCGAGCCGCTGGGCGAGTGCAAACCCAACACCGACATTTTCCGGTTGCTGGCCCGCCGCATGAGTTTCAGCGACGCATGTTTCGAAGACTCGGATGAGGATATGGCTCGTCAGGCGCTGTCCACCTGCAAGGGAATGACGCTTGAAGAACTGAAAGAAAAAGGCTGGGCACGCCTGAATGTTGGAGATGCGCCATTCGCAAACGGAGGGTTCCCCACGCCGTCCGGCAAGTGCGAGTTCTACTCCGAGCGTCTTCGTGACCTGGACCCGCTTCCCGTTTACATTCCGCCACGCGAAGATCGTCTTTCAAATCCTCTTCTGGCGGAGAAGTATCCGCTGGCGCTGATTTCTCCGCCGGCGCATCACTTCCTGAATTCCACGTTCGTGAATGTCCTTGCAGACAAGGAAGCCGGACCAACGCTCGAGATCCATCCGGAAGATGCCGCCACTCGACATATTGCCACCGGCAATCCCGTCCAGGTGTTCAACAGCCGCGGCGATTTTCTCGCCACGGCAGTCGTGACGGATCGCACGCGCACGGGCGTTGTGTCGGCCCCGTCCGTCTGGTGGAACAAGCTGGTACCCGGTGGCAGGAACGCCAACAGCACGACTTCGGAAGAACTGACGGATATCGGCGGCGGCGCAACCTTCTACGACAACCTCGTCGATGTGCGGGTTGTAAGCGACTAGAGCGAATGAGAATTGAAAATTGATTGATGAATAATGAGTAATCCCTTTTGAAGACTATTCGCGAGCAGATCCGGGCATATCAATTATTATTCAACATTCAATTTTCGATTCTCATCTGGCGAATTCCCACCACTCCTCCTAATCCATCGGATACATCACCAGGCCCGACAGCACCTTCGGATAAAAATCCGTCGATTTCTGCGGCATGACATTTCCTTCGTATGCAATGTCGCGCATCTGATCGATGCGTGTGGGACTCAGCAGAAACGCGACCTGGGCCCTGCCGCTCTTTACAGCATTGATGGCATCGTCCCGCTCCCGCACGTAAGTGATGTGGCTTTCCTTCTTAACAGCGTCCTCTGTGATCCCCAGGCATTTTTCCAGGACGAGCCTGTGAAGCACAACGACATCCAGTGTTCGCTGCCCGGGTGACAGATCGGACATCACCGACGCCAGATCGAGCGACGTTTTCAGGCTCAAATAGCGCAAACGGTCGCCGCCGTCCGTACACACGCCGATGGTGACTTGTTTCGGATCACCGGGCGCGTCGGCGATTTCAAATAACTCCCGCGCCCGCTGGAACATCGCAGCCGAATCGAAGTTCTGCAAATTTGAGAGAAGGCGATGAGTGGGCAGAATGGTCAGGCCGGGGCTGTGCATGTTGAAGCACGTCATCGGCATGCGGTCGCAGGGCGCCGCGCCGCCCATTTCGTCGCGAAAACCGAGGGCCGTCTCGTAGCGATGATGCCCGTCCGCGATGATCAATTTCTTTTCGGCCATCTCGCGTTCAATCAGCGACACAAATTTCTGGTCCGTGACGATCCACACGGTGTGCCGCACGCCATATTCATCATCGATAAGAATGTCGGGCTCTCCTGCTGAAACTTCGTCCAACGCGCGATCGATGGTCTGAGCGGGATCTTCGTATAACATGAAGATCTGCTCGAACTGGGTGCGTGTGTGGCGAAGCAGCTCCAGCCGGTCTTTTTTCGGACCGCTGAGCGTGCGTTCATGTGGGAAGATTACTTTATTGGAATAGTCTTCGAGGCGTCCGGCGCCGACGAATCCTTTGCGGATCCGCACGTCGTTGGTTCCGGGAACCTGGAATCGCTGAAAGTAGACGAAGAACGCAGGCTCGGCGAGCTGCTCCAGGATTCCGGCAGCCCGCCATTCTTTCAGGTGTTGGGCGGCCCGGGTGTACACATTGGCGGACGGCGAGTCGTCCGGCGACGGTTTACCGAGGATTATTCGAATAATGTTGTTGGGATGAAGCTGGTAATAGCGCTCCTGCATGTCCTTCGAGATTTTGTCGTAGGGCTGCGTGACGACTTTCTCGATAGGCGCTTTGCCGGGCGCATAACGCAAACCACGAAACGGATAAATTTTAGCCATAAATGAGTTCCAAACTTCCCAGATTAAAGGTCGCAGTTGCCGGCACTTCATTCGGCGGCAACGTTCAGATTCCTGTTTTTCAAACGCACCCGAGAACACAGGTAGTAGCCGTGTCGAGCGGGCGGGCGGAGCGCGCGGAACAGACCGCAAAAGAGCACAGTATCGGCGCGCACTACACGAATTTCGAAGAGATGCTCGACAAATCAAAACCCGATCTCGTGAGCATCGCTACCCCGCCCGACCAGCATTTTCCCATGACTATGGCCGCGCTGCGCCGCCGAATTCACGTTCTATGCGAGAAACCCTTCGCGTTGAATGCCCGTGAAGCCCGCGAAATGCAGGCGGCCGCAAAACAGGCCGGCGTGGTCGCGATGATTGATTTCGAGTTCCGGTTTGTGCCGTCGCGCGCCTATGCGCTGGAACTGCTGAAGCAGAAATACGCCGGTGAAGTGCGGATGGCCGATTTCGGCATTCATGTCGGAATGCGCTCTCAACCCGAGGATGCGCCATGGACCTGGTGGTCCGACGCGTCCCGGGGCGGCGGAATCCTGGGGGCCTACGGCTCTCACATCGCGGACAGCCTGCGGCTGATGGTTGGCGAGCCGCGCCGTGTTCTGTGCGACCTCGTCACTTTCGTGCGCGAGCGCGCCGGTCGCGAGGTTTCGAGTGACGACGGCTGCACACTCCTGGTCGAATTCGAGTCCGGCGCTCGCGCCGCCGTGCAGATGACCGCGGTTGCCGGTCTGAGTGAGTTTCGATTCGGCATCTTCGGAACCCATGGGCAACTCATTCTGTCCGACATTTATGGAAATGAACTTCAGGGCGGCAAGCGCGCGGATCGGTCATCCGGTCCGATCGAAATTCCCGAAGAATACCGTCTGCCGAGCGAAGACCACCCTCTTCGCGCGCCATTTCGTGTGCTGCTCACAAAGCTGGTTCACGCGATCGACAACCGCCTGCCATCTCCATCACCCAATTTCGACGATGCGGTTGCCAGCCAGGTCATTCTCGACGCCGCGCGCCTGTCAGCCCGTCAGGGACTCTGGGTCGACGTGAAAACCGGGGTCTGACGGGTGAATTCCCATTTTCGTTCACGAAAATGGGAATTCAC
>CAMBFR010000052.1 GCA_945865815.1 Candidatus Sulfopaludibacter sp. SbA3 | reverse complement strand
ATCTTCATGGCCCGCTCCCAAGCTCGGGCCGGATATAACGCCATCCGCTCTTAACCTCCAGTGCGGATGTGACGTTACGTCGACCCTGCCCTTCAGACCGGACATTTCATTTGCTACAGGCACCGGACAGATCATGTGCTACCGACAAGTTCGGAAGATGTCGTTGACATGGCCCCAGGCAACCTTTACATCATCATTGTCGCGAACGACAAGCGGCGTAACAGTGCCTGGTCGTACAACGGGGATGGAACGCTGTCGGGAACCGTAGACGATTATCACTTCCGGCTGGGGGCATATTACCTGGATGAATCTTCGCGGTCCAAGCGCGCCAGCATCTTCTGTCCATACGCCATCGGTTTCAACACGAAGGAAAGCCAGCAGAAAACCTTATTAGTCAGGAGTGCTAGCGCAAAGCAGCGGTGGTCAAGATTGAAGCCCTGACGAAATCGTTCGGGCCGCACACTCTTTTCAAGGATCTCACACTCGAATTTCCAAGGGGCGAGCTGACCGCAATCATGGGCCCGTCGGGCTGCGGAAAGTCGACGCTGCTTCGCTGCATCAATTTCCTGGAACTGTTTGACAGCGGCCACATTTCCATTGGCGACCTCACCGTGGGATGGAATGCGAATGAAGCGCTAAGCCCCGACAAGCAACTCGCACTCCACCGAATGCGCCTCAAGACCGGCATGGTGTTCCAGAGCTTCAATTTGTTTCCACACCTCACCGTTCTCGAAAACGTCACGCTCGCTCCGATCCAGGTGAAGAAACTGAAGCCGGCGGACGCCATGGAGCTCGGCAGGACGATTCTGAAACGCGTGGGCTTGACCGACAAAACGGACTCATATCCGGCAAAGCTTTCAGGCGGTCAGCAACAAAGGGTCGCCATTGCGCGAAGTCTCGCCATGCAGCCGGAAGTCATGTTGTATGACGAGCCCACGTCCCAGTTGGATCCGCGGCTCGTCGATGAAGTCTTCAACGTCATGCGCGAACTGGATGCCGAAGGCATGACGCAAATCGTCGTGACGCACCACGTGCAATTTGCGCGCGACGCGGCAAAGCGGGTGTTGTCGTTTGAGAATGGGCACGCCGATTGGGTAACGCTGTAGTTGTTCATCGGGTCAATAGGTCAGTCGGTTGTTTGACAAGTGCATTCGACATCGTACATGGGACATCGGACAGTTGACATTTGGAAAGAGCGGCCGATGTCAATCGTCAGTTGTCCCATGTACGATGTCGAATGCACTTGTCAAACAACCGACTGACCTATTAATCCATTGACCCAAGACTTCCGGAACCATTCGTGCCATGCAGTGGACATGAGCACAACGGCTTCGAAGGCAGACCAACTCGAAAAACGACTTATTCCCTTTGCAGCGGCAATCGTCTCGCTATCTTCAAAAATGCCGAGAACGCCACAAGGCCGACATATTGGCGGTCAAATCCTGCGGTCTGGAACTGCGGCCGCGGCCAATTATGGCGAAGCGCGCGGCGCGGAAAGCCGGGCCGATTTCATTCACAAACTCAAAGTCGTCTTCAAGGAACTGAACGAAACGACAATCTGGCTCGAACTAATAGCTCTAAGTTTCCTGATTTCGAAGGAAACAATTGTCCCGATTGTCGCCGAAAACCGTGAACTTTGCCGTATTATCGCGGCTTCCATCAAGACTGCTCGCGCGTCCGCAGAATGAATCAGCAGCAGTCAGTATTTCGTCTTCAGCTTGTTCTTTTCAGCGTGACGCTCGATTGCGAGCGCGATGAGGCGGTCGACGAGTTCCGCATACGAAATGCCGGAGGCCTCCCACATCTTGGGATACATGCTGATTGCGGTGAAGCCCGGTAGCGTGTTGATCTCGTTTACATAGAACTTTTCCGTCTTTCGCTCCAGGAACAAATCCACCCGCCCCAGGCCTGAACCTTCCAGAACCCTGAACGTTTGAATCGCCAGCCTCTGCGCCTCACGCCGCTGCTCATCGCTGATCGGCGCCGGAATGAGCAACTCGGAATCGTCGTCGACGTACTTTGCCTGGTAGTCATAAAACTCACGCGAGGGAATAATCTCGCCCGGCACTGAGGCGATGGGATCGTCATTCCCAAGCACGCTGATCTCTATTTCGCGGGCGTCGATTCCCTTCTCCACGACCAGTTTTCTGTCGAACTCCGCCGCTGCGTCCAAGCCTTGCCGCAGCTCGTCGGGGCGATGAACTTTGGTAATGCCGACAGATGAACCCAGGTTGGCGGGCTTGACGAACACCGGATACGGCAGCGTCTTCAAGTTCGCGTCTGCAAACGAAGCGATCTCGGACTTCCGTACCGGCCAGTAATCGCCGACCGGCAAACCGGCTTCGCGAAGCAGCCGCTTCATGACGTCCTTGTCCATCCCGACGGCAGAACCCAACACTCCGGCGCCCACATACGGAACATTGGCAAGTTCGAGGAGGCCCTGGATTGTTCCGTCCTCGCCGTAAGTACCGTGCAGAACAGGAAAGATCACGTCGACAAACCGCTCCGCTCCAGGCTCCGGAGCCAGAGTGATTGATTCGCCGCTGGCCAGCGTCTTATCGATCGTCTCCCTCGCAGGCAACAAGGCGAGCGCATTCTTTGAGGTGAGCCAGCGGCCTTCGTGCGTAATACCGATGGGGATCACTTCATACTTTGATGCATCAAGGGACCGAATTATCGACTCGGCCGATCGCAACGACACTTCGTGTTCACCCGATCGGCCGCCGAAGATCACACCAATCCGAACTTTCTTGTTCATTTCATCACTTCATATGCCGCGGTTGCAGCGGCTTCAATCTGCCGGGAGGAAACGTCCAGGTGAGTCACAAACCGTATCCGCGTATTGTCCACGGGCAACCCCAGCACGTGCTTGGCTGCAAGCGCCTTCAGGAACTCGCCGGAAGTGCGCCCCGATTTACGAATATCGAATATCACGATGTTCGTCTGTACTCTGGCAGGATTCAGTGTAATCCCCGGAGTCTGAGCCAACCGCGCCGCCAGGGTTTTCGCATTCTCATGATCGACGTGCAGACGGCCGGGACCATGCTCAAGCGCCAGCAAGCCGGCGGCGGCAAGCACGCCGGCCTGGCGCATGCCGCCTCCAAGCATCTTCCGGATGCTGCGGCATTTTTCGATGAACTCCCTGGATCCCACGATCATCGAGCCCACCGGAGCGCCCAGCCCTTTGCTGAGGCAAAACTGAATGGAGTCGAACTTCCCGGATATTTCAGCCACGCCTGCGCCCAGCGCCGCCGCTGCATTGAACACGCGCGCGCCATCCAGATGAACCGGAATTCCAGCATCGTGCGCCTTATCGCAGATTTCGTGCGCCAGGCGCGTGGGATACACGGTGCCACCGGCCATGTTGTGCGTGTTCTCCAGCGATATCAAGGCGGTCTGAGGACGGTAATAGATTTTGGGGCGTATCGCCGCCGCTATCGATTCCCAATTCATAATTCCATCCTCGGACCGAACAACCCGCGGAAGAACGCCTGCAACTGCCGACATCGATCCCATCTCGTAGTTGTAGATGTGACCCGTTTCCTCGCAGATGACCTCCTGTCCTGGACGGGTATGGGCAATGATGCAGCTTAGGTTCCCCATTGTTCCGGACGGCACGAACAGCGACGCCTCGCGGCCGAATACCTGCGCCGCGCGCTCCTGCAGGCGGTTGATGGTGGGATCTTCGAGAAAAACGTCGTCTCCCACGACGGCTTCGGCCATTGCCCGGAGCATGTCGGGCGATGGCTTCGTTACGGTGTCGCTTCGGAGGTCGATAACGTCGATAACAGTGTCGGCCATAGGAGTTCCTCCGTTATGCTGCCGGCGAGCAGCCAGCCGGCCGGCGCAAGTCTTAAGACGCCGCCGTCGAATTCGACCCATCCGGCGCGCTGCATTTCCTCGATCGCGGCAAACCAGCCTGAAGGGTACTGGATTCCGAGATCTTCGGCCACTCGCCAGATATTAAAACCTCGAGTCTGGCGCAACCCGAGGAGAAATGCTTCATCGAGGCGCATCTGCCGCGTCAGCAATTCCCGGCCGGCAATTGGAAGACTCCCGGAATCGACCATATCGGCGTATTCCTTCAAGGAGGACGAATTCCAGAATCGATACTGGCCGTCGAATGAATTGGCGCTGACGCCAAAACTCCGATACGGAACCCCAGTCCAATACTTCAAATTGTGCGCGCATTCAAAACCGGGAAGCGCCCAGTTCGAGATCTCATAGTGAACATAGCCGAGGTTACCCAGACGATCCGTCGCATCGGTGTAGAATCGGACCAGTTCTTCATCGATCGGAGTTCTGCCACCCTTCTTTCCCCAGGCGCTGTTCTCCTCCTCGTCCAGCATATATATCGACACGTGTTCCGGACGGAGACGCCCGATCCAGTCGAGATTTTCGCTCCATCCCGAGATCGTCTGATTCGGAAGGCCGGCAATAAGATCGATGTTGATGTTGGAAAAGCCAAATCGGCGCAATGACTCGAAATCGCCGATGACGTCGCTCGACTTGTGAAGGCGCCCCGCGGTTTCGAGGTCGCGATCGTTGAACGATTGAGCGCCGAGGCTGATTCGATTGATCCCTATATCGCGATAGACCTTCAGGTTTTCCGCAGGCAGTGTTCCCGGATTGGCTTCCAGACTCAGTTCCTTCGCACCGGTGCCACCGCCAGGCAAGGCTCTTAGAATGGTTTCCAGGAACTCCGCCTTGATGATCGAGGGAGTGCCTCCTCCAAAGAAGATCGTTTCCGGCTCATCAATGAACTGTGAAATTTCAATCTCACGAACGATTCGCCGCACGTAGGGCTCGTATGTATGGTCCGGAGAGACAGCTATCGTGAACGCGCAGTAATAACAGCGCTGCTCACAGAACGGAATGTGGACGTAGATGCCGGGTTTCATGAAATTTAGCAAGCCCCAGGGCCCAAACGGCTCCGAGAGTATCGTAACCGACGTCGATGATCGAACCGCTTCGCGAAATCGTCATCAACTGATGAACTTCATCGCTGATCGCCACCAGCACGACAAAGGCTCCGGAGAGCAGCCTCGCGCGGCCGGGTTCACGCTCGGTGAAACGGAAGCTCCTGTATGCAAGCACCGCCAGAATAAAGTACTCGGCGAGATGGCTCGATTTCCGAATCGCGCCATGCCAGGCTTCGATTCCCTCGGCGGAGATACCGGGAAAAAGGAATTGCAGAAGGGGCACAATGAAGCGCGAGGTCTGGGCGCCCGAAAAGACGTCGGTCGAGAAAAAGTGGATGGCGCCGATCCACAGAAGCAGTGGCAACCAGTATTCCAGAACGAGCGTTCGGCTGTCCCGGCTCAAAACTGCCGGATTCGGACGACCACGTCCTGCTCGAATGTGACGAACTGCACGCGAAGACCCCTCTGGTTGTAGATCCAGTCTTCCCGGTCAACTCCATCGACTTTCTCGCGAATCCTCTTATCAGGCCGTCCCATTGCCATGAGCACGGTTGCGCGGTCCATGCCGATTCTGGCCTCCTTGGCTTTGACGGCCTCCTGATACTCCGGCGGCAAAGACTCCAGTCCGGTCTTCAGGAAGTTGCGCTTGTCGAAATCAAGCACGGGATTGAGGAATTGCTTCAGCTGGTCGGGAGTAAGGTCGGGCGGCACCTTCTTTGCGAAGCGGAGTACGATCTTTGATCCTTTGGCTTTGCTTGGGTCGTCCCTGTCTGGACTGACGGTCCGGTCCCCCGCTCCAACACCAACTTCGATCCGGTCCCAGAAGCTCTTTTTGTTCTTCCCGCCGTTGTCGAGTTCCACGTCGATCTTGTCATCGTCGAACGTGATTTCGGTGACGGTCACGACCTGCTCGATCTGAATCGATGCGCCGTCCTCCTTCATACTTTTCTGCAGTTTTTCCTGATTCACCTGCCCGGTATCGGAGAGTTCTATTCCATCGTTGCCGAAAGGCAGCACAATTCGAGCCGAAGCCTGCTCCGCCAGGACGGTCCGAAGAATTTCGAACCTGGCGTCGCGGTTGATCTGGCCGAAAGCCGGAACGGCCAGAGTGGCCAGCAAAACGGCAATCGCACTACGCTGAATCATGATGCTCAAGCTTAACATTGCTGCGGCGGCACAGTTTCAGTTTTCAACACTAACCATATTCGCGAACAGCCGGTATGCGCCTTTAACGCCCAGGGGCAATTGGCGAAAAAAAGAAAGGCCTGCATACACGTAAGTTCCCTTGCCGTACTTCGTAACGATCAAACCGCCCTGTCTGCCCGGCTCGCCCGAGTCACTCGTCTCGAGAAGTGGAACGTACCTGGGATCCCACGTTCGCATGAAGTACGTGCCCCGTTCTTCGATCCAGCCATCGAAATCCTGACTGGTAATCTTGTTCGGAACATTCAAGAGCGAATGGGCAGGGTCGAGAATCCTGACCGGCGCGTCTTCGGCCGTGACACGTTCGGCGTTATTCACATTGACCGGAGGCAGGGTGAACGGATACGGCCCGATCTGAAGATTCCCGATCTCGTTGCCCCTGTTGTATTGAGAGACCAGCGTTCCCCCGTTCGATACGTAATCCATCAACCTCTTGTTATACGCCCGCAAATCGTCGCGCACCGCGTAGGCCCGCACACCAAGAACGATGGCCTGAAAATTCGAGAGGTTAGCCGTGGCAAGATCCTGCGCGGTGAGAAGCGTTACGCTGATGCCCAATTGCCTGAGCGAATCCGGAATTGCATCGCCGGTTCCCTCGACATATCCGACCGATGAAACTCTCGTTACCAGATCGAGCACCTGCACCTTCGACTGGGCCGAAGAATAAACGTGCCGCGTTTCGATATGCGGATAGGCGACGGCGGTATAACCCACCTTGAATTCCTGACCGGCGGCTTTAGCGAGGGCCTGAATCGTAAAGTCTCCGGCGGTCTGCGGCACTGAAACCGTAAACTGGAGTGACGCCTTTTCTCCAGCCTGCGTGAAGTTGACCGTCTGCGATGGCGGCGCAACTGTCCAGCCGTTCGGAACAGCAAGAGTGACCTCCGCCGCTACCGCAGCCGCGTTCTGACTTTCAACGCTGACGGTAAACTCCTTCCTTCGATTTCCACCCAACGGAACAATCGCGATTTCCGGAGAAACGTTGACCGAAATGGCAGGAACTACCTTCACTGAAGTACGCTGTTCGCCAAACATTCGATCGATGAGCCTGAACTCCGCGGGCCGTTTCATTGCAATCGTCGTTCCCTGGTACTGGACCTCGGCGGTAGTGGGGAGCAGCGGCGGGTCCGCCGGCAGGGCTCCATTCTGAACTGTCGGCCAGGTGAACCGAGCGCCTCGGCGCGGCTGTTGCAGCCAGTACGGCTGCGTAAATTCCGCGGCGGCCGCAACCTTCACTTTGTATTTCTGGTCCAACCGCTGGCCCGGCTGAAGCGATCCGGTCGAACCCTGGTAACTGGCATCCCAACCCGGAGGAAGATCGGTCTGGGCCCGGACGGTCGTAAAATCCAGTGGCCCGCCGTTGATCACGCTGACCGTGAGATCGAACTCCTGTCCGGGGATTACCGTATCATCCGAAGCTGTGACGTCGAGAACCAGACCTGCCGCCAGGCGAAGCGCCTCCTGGAAATCCGCTTCTTTTTGCTGAAGCAGGAAATCAACCTGCTCATTTGTGGACCGCGCTTCAATCGCCTGCAGCTGGTTCAGCGCCAGGGCAAGATCGGCAACGATGTTGCCGGGACGCTGCAGATTAACTGCCCCGCGGATGGCATCCACACGCTGTTGGAGGCTTCCAAGATCGGATGCGATACTCGCATCGAGCCGCGCAAGATCCGGCAGCTTGTGGATCACACCCGAAAACAGCGGCGCATTGTCCAGGACGTCCACCGACTTCTGAATCAACTGGAGGCGCGTGGCACGGGGACCCCGGTCCTGAGGCGAGCCCTGAGCCTGAGTGCGGTGCAGGCTGCGTCCCTCGGCGGCGATCTCATTATAGGAACGTCCGAGCGCGGGATCGAACTCCCCGACGTTTATCTCGATACCCGCCTGCTGGTCATTTCCCATCGAGTTCAGGTAGAGCTTTTTCGCCTGCCAGGGCATTCCGTATTCGGGAAAGCGGGCGGGATCGGCCGCGGCCTTGAAAGCTTCCTGAGTAATCATTCCGGCGACCTGATGATGCCCGTGGCCGTCCCGCGGCGTGCCGGTGAAACGAGAGATGATGATCTCGGGACGAAAGTACCGGATCACGCGGACGAAGTCGCCGAGCACCTGGTCGTGTCCCCACTTCGCCAGAGTGTCGTCGGCCCCCTTGGAGTAACCGAACTCGTAATTGGGCGAAAAGAACTGTTGCGCATGATCCAGCCGGCGGGCGCCATACAATTCTTCAGTGCGAATCACGCCGAGGGTTTCGAACAACTCCGGACCTGCAAGATTCACCCCGCCTTCGCCACGAGTCGCCGACAAGTAGGCCGTACGAGTGCCTTGTCCGCGTCCCAGCCAGGCAAGCAGTGCGCTGTTTTCGTCGTCGGGATGAGCGCCGGTATGAAGAACGCTTGCGACTACATCAAGACGGTTCAGCGCCTGCGCGAGGCCCATGGCTCCGCGATCTTCAGGAACGATTCCTTGTCCCTGCGCAAAGACCAGGGAAGCGGCGCCCAACAATAAGAACAGTAAGAGCAGTTTGAATTTCATGATGTTATTCCGTCTCCAGAAGTTCCCAAATTGTACTCGCATCATGCCGCGCGAAACCACGGCAAAGCCTGACGCGATACTATTTCAGGAGCGCGAATCAGAGTTCTATCGGCAAGGTTTGTGCAGCGGAAAGCCGGGCAGAAAAGCAGATGTCCGGGGCCTTAGCTTCCTTTCCTCCCCACCCCCTGTGAGAACGATTTATGAAAGCAAGACCCCGGACCTCAATACCTGATGGCACGAGAGAGACCAAAGCTACTCTCAATAAAATCAATACTTTAGAAGGATGCAATCCCGGACAAATTCGAGATTTGGGATTCTGAATTTTGGATTCTGGATTAAAGCCAGTTTCGTTTCCGGAAATAGAGCAACATTCCGCCGGCCAACAGCGCCATGAAGAGCAGGATCGCGAGGTAGCCATAGCGCCAGCCCAACTCCGGCATGTATTCGAAGTTCATTCCGTAGATTCCAGTGATCACAGTAAGTGGCAGCATGATCGTGGCCAGAAGGGTGAGGACCCGCATTGTGTCGTTCAGTTTGTTTGAGACGGTCGAAAGGTACGCCTGCAGGATGATGTTTATGGTGTCGCGATGATTATCCGCGGTTTCAACGATTCGAAACACATGGTCGTAGATATCTTTGAAGTAAACCTGTGCTCGTTCGTTCACAAACGGGAACGCTCCGCGGCTGATTGCTGCGAAGACTTCTCTTTCCTGTATCGCGACGCGTTTCAAGTGTCCCACGTGGCGGCGTACATCAAGAATGCTGTTGAGCAGTTCGGGCCGGGGATCGGAAAAAATGGCGGCCTCGAGTTCCTCAATTTTGTCTTCCAGGATCTCGAGCTTGGGGAAGTAATTGTCGATGAGCCGGTCCAGAATCTGGTGGAGCATGAAATCCATACCGCGAGTCATGATGTTCGGGTTGCGGCGCACATAGGCCTGGGAGGCCTCGACGCTGCGCGAATGATGCGAATGAAACGTCACCAGATAGTTGGCGCCGAGGAAGATGTTCAGCTCATGAGTAATGAAATCCTCGGTATCGGCATTGTATCGGACACCGTGAACCACCATAAACAGGTAGTCCCCATAGTCATCGACCTTGCCGGACTGCGGCTCATGCCAGCAGTCCTCGATGGCCAGGGTATGAAAATTGAACACACGGCTGAGGATCTCGCCTTCCTCGGGTGTCGGCGCTTCCAAATCGACCCAAAGCGTTTCTCCTGCCTGAGGCATGAATATGGCATCCGCCTCGTGCAGTTCGTGACACTTCTCGCCGGGAACGTACAGGAACGCGGTAATCATTACCCGCGTCTCCGTTCCACAACTCTTTGGTAGGCAGAGACATACTTCTTCGCCGATTCTTTCCAGCCGAAGTCCTGTCTCATTCCATTAAGCATGACCCTTCGCCACGCATCAGGATCGCGCCAAAGCTGCAGTGCACGGTCAATGGCGGCCTTGAACTCATCGGGGTCGTAGCCCGCAAAGCAAAAACCGTTCCCCTCACCCGTCGCCGGGTCGTACTCGCGAACCGTATCCGCCAATCCGCCGGTGGATCTCACAACCGGCACAGTACCGTACCGGAGGCTATACATCTGATTCAATCCGCATGGTTCGTACTTGGAAGGCATGAGGAGGATGTCGGCGCCGGCCTCGACCAGATGCGCGCTGCCGTTGTCGAACGCGAAACGAATACCTGCTTTTTCCTTGTGCCGTTCAACGAGCGTTTTCAGGTAGGTCTCGGTCTCCCGGTGTCCGGCGCCCAGCAGCAGGAAATAGACGTCCTTTGCCAATAGGTCATCAAAAATGCTGATGACCAGGTCGAAGCCCTTCTGAACGTCGATACGCGAAATCATTGCAATGACCGGCCGGTCGAGGCGCTCATCGCTCATCCCGTACTCTCTGAGCAATGCGCCCTTGTTCTCGATCTTCCCGCTCAGGTCGGATGCGCTGTAGGGAGCCGCAATGAGCGGATCGGTTTCGGGATTCCACAACGTGTCATCGATTCCGTTCAGGATTCCAACCAGGTCATTCCTCCTGTCGTGAAGGGCTCCTTCCAGGCCATATCCGAATTCCCGGCTTTCCCGAATCTCGCGTGCATAGGTTTCACTCACCGTCGTGATCAGGTCGGCATAGCCGATCCCAACTTTCATGAAGTTCATTGTCCCGTAAAACTCGAAGGTGCTCATGGGATAGAACTCGTTGTCGTCGAAACCTGCGCGAACCATGACTTCCCTGGGAAACAGCCCCTGGTATCCCAGATTGTGAATCGTATAAACGGAAGCTGTCCTGGCAAGCAATCCCGCGCTACGGTAAAACTTATCGAGGTAGGCTGGAATCAATCCGGTCTGGTGGTCATGGCAGTGCAACACGTCAACGTCGGGAAACGCGTTCTTAACGAATTCCAACGCTGCCCGCTGGAAGAAGATCCATCGATCGGCCTGATCCGGATAATCTTTTCCGGTCTCCGCATCGACGTAAATTCCATCCCGGTCAAAGAACCGGTCGTTTCCAATGAGGAAGACTTCGATCGATTTCCGGGGAAGGACTCCGCGGTGCACGTCATAGACCAGCTCCTCAGAGCCGACCCACACGCGGCAATCTCCAGCTACGGGATAGGGAACAAATCCGAATTTCGCGAGATCGATTGCGCGGTATCGAGGGATGACGATGCGTGTGGTTACTCCAAGCTTTTCCAGTTCCGCCGGAAGCGCCCCAATGACATCGGCAAGCCCACCGACCTTTGCGAACGGGACACACTCACCGGCAATCATGATGGCGCTGAGTTTGTCCGTGTCTGGCATGAATATCTATCCGTTCACGAGCTCCTTCGCCCGTTGGGTCGCCCGGACAACCGCCTTGATCAGTGTCACACGCAATCCTCCTTCTTCAAGCTCGAGGATTCCGTCGACAGTGCAGCCGGCCGGCGTAGTGACGATGTCTTTCAGTTTTGCAGGATGTTCGCCGGTTTCGAGCACCATGCTTGAGGCCCCCAGAACCATCTGTGCGGCAAGTTGAGTGGCCACATCTCGCGGCAAGCCGACTTTCACGCCGGCCTCGATAAACGATTCAATAATGATGTAAACGAAGGCCGGACCGCTTGCGCTGAGACCGGTCACGGCATCCATGTGCTTTTCGTCGACGATGAGGGAACGGCCAATGGCATCGAAAATCCGGAGAGCCTGCTCGACGTGTTCAGGCCTGGCGTTTCGGCCAGGCGAGATGGCCGTCATTCCCTTCCTGATGAGGCACGGTGTGTTCGGCATCGTGCGAATGACTGGAACGGGCTTTTCGAGAATGTTTTCAATCAGCTTGCTGCTGACACTGGCCACAACCGAAATCAGCAGATGATCGGCGGTGAGATCGTCCGCTATCTGGCGTATGACCTCCTCAACAGTCTGCGGTTTCACGCAAAGCAATACGAGTTGCGACCGGCGGACCGCCTCACCATTGGAGAGCGTCGTCTCAATGCCAAGATTCTTTTGAATCTGGTCGAGCCGCTCCTGGTGAGCAGCGGTGGCAATGAACTGCTCCTTCTTGACGATACCGGCGTCCAGCATGCCGGATATAAGAGCTTCTCCCAGTTTTCCGGCGCCCAGAACCGCTATTTTCTTATTCTCGAACATTCGGCATCCCTTTCCAGTCAAAGAAAATCATAGTATCGTAAGGCGCCGACGGGGAGCACGGGAATACTGCTGAACTAAACAATATGCTAATTGGACTTACCGGCAGAAACGCCGCGGGCAAAGGCGAAGTTGCCGAGTATCTGAAGAAGAAAAGCTTCTATTACCACTCCCTCTCGGATGCCATACGCGACGAGATACGGGAACGCGGACTGGAGCCGACTCGCGAGCGCCTGATCCAGGTCGGCAACGAGTTGCGGACCCAGTATGGACCCAAGGTCTTGGCCGAGCGAATCCTTGCCCGGATCGAAGACGACAAACACTACGTCATTGACTCGATACGCAATCCCGCCGAAGTGGATGCATTTCGTGATGCCAAGCACTTCAAACTCATCCGCATTGAAGCGCCCGCGGCAGTCCGGTTCCAGCGAATTATCCGGCGAAAAAGAGAAAGCGACCCGCAAACCCTGGAAGCTTTCATTGACCTTGAAAACCGCGAAGCCCAGGGAAACGTGAATTCGCAGAATCTGCTGCAGGTCGAGGCACTGGCCGATCATGCGATCGTCAATGATGGCCCGATCGAGAAACTGTACCCCCAGATCGACGGCCTCCTGATGCAACTGCTTCGGCAGATTCAGCGGCCGGACTGGGACGAATACTTCATGAACATCGCCAAGGTCGTGGCATCGCGCTCGAATTGCATGAAACGCAAGGTGGCTGCCATCATCGTGAGAGACAAAAGGATAGTCTCCACCGGTTACAACGGTACGCCACGCGGCACCCGAAACTGCAACGAGGGCGGTTGCCCGCGGTGCAACAGCATGGCCGTCTCGGGAACGAATCTTGATGAATGCCTGTGCTCGCATGGCGAAGAAAACGCAATCGTGCAGGCTTCCTACCACGGAGTGTCCTTGAAGGACGCCATCATCTACACAACCTTCGCACCCTGCCTTATGTGCGCCAAGATGATCATCAATTCCGGAATCCGCGAGGTGATATTCAATCTGGAATACCCGCTGAACGACAACGCGTTCCGGCTGTTTCAGGAAGCGGGAATATCCGTAAGGAAGTTAAAGGTTCAGCAGTAGGGGGAATTCCGGGTGCGTCCCCGGAATTCCTCCCGCTTCCCTTTTGTCTTTCCCTTATCTTGCGGCGGGTCTGGGAGCGTAGTATCCCGTGCGGGCGTTCGCGGCGAGTTGCTTGTTATTGACGTCGATGCGAATGCGGCGGAACGTACCGTCGACTTTGTCGTTACTTGACCTGTAAGCCATCTGATACTGCGAGCGCAGTTCCGTGCTGATGTCCTGGAAATTCGCGGCGAGTTCCTCGAGCTTGAACGGAAAGAATGTTCTTCCTCCGGTCTCTTCGGAAAATCTCTTCATCGTCTTGTCGCCGCGTTCCTGTTGGTTCGAACCGAAGTACGCGGTGTTGTTGGTACTGATGCCGTAGATGCTCACGTCGCTGCGCTGCGCGGCTTCGAGCGTTTCGGTCAGCGACATCCGGCTGGAGTTGTCGTCGCCATCGCTGATCAGGATGATGACGCGGCGTCCGGACTGCTTTGAGAGCTTCTCGGTAACCGCAAGGTAGATGGCGTCGTAAAGCGAAGTCCCGCCTCCGGCGCGCATTTTGCGCACGGCTTCCGCGAGTTGCTCCGGATCATCTGTGAAGTCCTGCAGCAGGTCGACGCCCGAATCAAAGGTGATGACCGAAGCCTTGTCCTTGTTCCGCTTGATCGTCGAATAGAAAAATTCGATGGCCGCTTCCTGTTCAAATCTCAGCTTGTCGCGGATACTGCCGCTGGTGTCGACCAGAAGAGAGACGGTCAAAGGCAGATCGGTTTCACTGCTGAAGTTCGTTATGACCTGAGGCCTGTTGTCCTCGAAGATCCCGAAGTCATCCTTCGTCAGGTTCGTGATGAACTTTCCTTTCTTGTCGGCGACGGTGAAGAGGACGTTGACGAGGTCGACGTTGACCGAAATGGTCTGATTGTCGGCCGGCCGCCCGTTCTGGGGACTTTGGGTGTTCTGGGTGTTCTGCGCGGTTGCCGAAACCACCAGAATGACCATGAGCAATAGAAGCCTTATCGCTTTCATACTGGCAGGATTATAGCATTGCACGGAATTCCTCCTCACCAAGGATCTGCACCCCTAATTCCCGGGCCTTATCGAGTTTCGAGCCGGCGTCTTTGCCCGCTATGACATAGGTGGTTTTCTTGCTGACCGACTTGGCTGCACGGCCACCACGCCCCTCGATCAGGGCCGTAGCCTCCTCGCGCGTCATCCCATCCAGGGTTCCAGTCAACACAAAGGTTTTCCCCGCAAACACCGCTGGAATTGATGACAACGGTGGCGCGGTGGATTCCATCTGCAATCCGGCGTGGCGCAGCCGCCCGATTAGCGCGACGTTGTCCGGTTGCCGCAGGAACTTATAAATGCTCTCCGCCAGTTTGGGCCCAACCTCATTCACGAGTTCGAGTTCCTCCTGCGAAGCCTGCTGCAGCCGCGCCATGGATCCGAGATGCTCCGCCAGGAGTTGGGCGGTCCTTTCTCCCACATGGCGAATACCGAGGCCGAATACGACACGCCAGAATTCCAGTGAGCGGCTGCCGGCAATCTCATTAAGAAGGTTCTCCGCCGACTTCGGCCCCATCCGCTCCAGGCCTTCGAGCTGGTCCTGATTCAGTTCGTAAAGGCCCGAGACGTCGCGGACAAGGTCCGTTTCCACAAGCTGATCGACCAGGCGCTCTCCCAGACCCTCGATCTTCAAGGCCCTCCTGCCGGCCCAATGCAGCAACGCCTCCTTAAGCTTGGCCGGACATGTCTGGGAAAGACATCGCCTTACCGCCTCACCTTCGCTTCGGTACACTTCCCCGCCACAGACCGGACACGTGCTGCGCTTCTCAAACGGACGGCGATCCGGAGCCTGCTCGACGACGCTGACGATCTTGGGAATGACGTCGCCGCCGCGCTCGATGAGGACCCGGTCGTTGATTTGGACTCCCAGTCTGTCAATCTCGTCCTCATTGTGAAGCGTGGCGCTGCGAATCGTCGTCCCGCCCAGTTGCACAGGCTCCAGTACGGCAACGGGCGTAAGCGCACCTGTTCGGCCCACCTGCACGCGAATGTCGACGAGCTTTGTCGTTGCCTGCCTCGCGCGAAACTTCAGCGCAATGGCCCACCGTGGCGACTTTGCGGTAGCGCCGAGGATTTCCTGGATATCGATCGCATTCACTTTGACGACAACCCCGTCGATTTCGTAATCGAGATCGTCGCGGTGCTCTTCCCAGTGCATCGAAAACTCGATGACCTCATCAACGGAATGGCACAGCTTCCGGTGGGGATTGACCTTCAGGCCGAGGGCCGAGATGCGCTTCAGGTTGTCCGCCTGGGTAGGACTTGCCGAGATGGCGGGCAGGATCGAATAGCCATAAAAGTCGAGCGGCCGCTTTGCGGCGACACCGGGATCCAGCTGTCTCAAGGACCCGGCAGCGGCGTTGCGGGGATTTGCGAACCGGTCCTCGCCGGCCTGCTCCCGCTCGTCATTGAGTTGACGGAAAGCCTTTAGTCCCAGGAAGATCTCCCCTCTTATCTCAACTGATACATTCTCATGCAAGCGCAGTGGAACCGACCGTATGGTGCGGACATTTCCCGTAACGACTTCACCGGTCCGGCCGTCCCCGCGTGTGACCGCTTTGCTGAGCAGACCGTCTTCATAAATCAGCTCGATGCTAAGGCCGTCGATCTTCAGTTCCGCGACATAATCCAGGGATTCGGTCTTTGCAAATTGTGCCGCCCGGCGCGCCCAGTCCGCGAACTCTTCCCTGGAGTACGCGTTCTCCAGACTCAGCATCGGCTGCGAAAAGCTATGAGAAGGAAACTCCTTTGCGGGCTCGCCGGCCACGCGCTGTGTCGGAGAGTCAGGCGTGATCAAATGCGGATTCTCAGCTTCCAGGCGTTGAAGCTCTCGTAACAACTGGTCGAATTCGTAATCGGAAATAACCGGCTTCGCCAGCACGTAGTATCGATACTCGTGCTGGCGGATCTTCTCTCGAAGGTGCTCGATCTCGGTGGCGGCTTTCCTCATTGATTCCCTTGAGGCCCTTGATGCAACGCTGCCCATGTCTCGGCAAGCTTATATCGTTGGACCTTCCCGCTGGCTGTCGCCGGAAACTCCGAAACGAAGTCGACAAACTCCGGGACTTTGAAGCGCGCGAGCTTGCCGCGGCAGAAGTCCTGGAGGGCATCTGCGGTGAGGAGAGCGCCGTCCCTGAGCTGAACGGCAACTGCAACCTGCTGGCCGAACAAATCGCTCGGCACTCCGTAAACGTAGGCTTCCCGAATTGCCGGATGAGTCAGGAGCAATTCTTCGATTTCGCGAGGAGCCACATTTTCGCCTCCTCTGATGATGACATCCTTGCTGCGGCCCGTAATTCGAATGTAACCGCGCGCGTCCATGGTCGCCAGATCGCCCGTATGGAGCCATCCGCCGCGGACCGCGCGGCTCGTTTCATCGGGCATATTGTAGTAGCCCAGCATGACGTGATAACCGCGGGTGATCAGCTCGCCTTCACTTCCCCGCGGCAGTTCATCGCCTGTCACGGGGTCCACGATCTTCACTTCAACATCGGTTCCGGCAATACCGACAGTCCCCACCCGCAGGTCGAGCGGGTCATCCGGCCGCGTCTGACTGACCCCCGGCGACGCTTCCGTCAATCCATAGCCCACGGTCATATGCCTGGCTCCCATCTTCTCGACCACTGCCTTCATCACTTCGCGAGGGCACGGCGCGCCACCCATAATGCCGGTGCGAAGCGACGACAGATCGAATTTATCGAAATCCGGATGATTCAGCTCGGCGATGAACATGGTGGGAACACCGAAGACCACCGTGCATCGATGGTTCTGTATCGCTTCGAGCGCCCGACCTGGATTGAACTCGGTGAGACAGACGATCTGGGCGCCCCGGGTGTAGGCGCCCAGCACTCCTGTAATGCAGCCGAAGCAATGGAACAGGGGGATTTTCAAACAGAGCACGTCCGATGACGTCATGCCCAGATTTGTCATCGTGTTGAACGCGTTCCGCAGAATGTTATTGTGGCTGAGCATCACGCCCTTTGGAAAACCGGTTGTACCCGACGTGTACTGCATGTTGATGCAGTCGAGAGGGTCGAGAGGGATCGGCGGCAATTCGAAATCAGCCGGAGCGGCGAGAACATCGAAATCGTCGGGAAGAATGAAGACTTCTTTGAGCTCGGGCAGGCTTCCGCGTACCGCCTCCAGCTCCTCCATGAAATTGACGCCGCGAAACGACCGAACCAGAGCCAGTGCGCGAGCCCCGGACTGCGCGAGGACGTACTGGACTTCATTCCGCCGGAGAGATGTGTTCACGGTCAGAAGGATGACTCCGATTTTGGCGGTGGCAAACTCCAGAATGATCCATTCCGGAATGTTGTTTGCCCATATCGCGAATCGGTCGCCCTTACGAAAGCCGGCACGATAGAGATTCCTGGCAACGCGCTCGGAAAGGTCGTCCAGTTCGGCGAATGTGTAGCGGGCGTTCAGCTCGGGAAAGACCAGCGCGGTACGGCTTGGGTGTTTCTTTGCCAGGTCGCGGATGAGATTGCCGACCGTACTGAGCTGCACTGCCGTATTTGACACGGGACCGGAGGTTAGCTTGGACCTAAAATGAAGTCAAACAGCGTTCGACTCGGAAATCGGGCGTGAATTCTTGAGATGCAGCTCCAGGCGTTTGCCGAAAAGCTGCCGGGATTCCTCGAGCAGGCGATCTTCGTCGGCCGGTTTGAGCTTCAACTTCGCCTTCTTGGCCCAAGAGCGAAGATTAGTGATGTCTGGGCTGTTGCGAAAATCCGATCCCAGGCTGAAACACCATCGGACAAAGTCTTTGGACGGATCGCCCGTTCCCTTCTCCTCGTCAGCCGTTTTGTTAACCGCCTCGAGTGGAGGGGCGGCGTCGAAAAGTGATGGCGTGTGTTGAGACAGATCCTGTGTAGACATACAGAGATAGTCTCGTCACAATGTGGGACAAGTCAGGTCCACTCAACCAGATGAAGCTGCCACATGAAGCTGAACGAACTGGGCAATAAATCGATTCTCATCCTCGGGTTCGGCGCCGAGGGACAAGCCACGTACAAGTTCCTGAGGAAGCAGTGGCCTTCGAAGCCCCTGTGCATCGCCGACCAACATGTCCTGAGCCAGTTTTCCACTGAAATTGCCCAAAAATTGCAGGACGATGCCGCATTGACTCTGCACCTTGGACCGGGCTATCTGGATTCCCTGCTCTCGGAAGAGTGCGAGGTCATCATCAAGACGCCGGGGATACCCGGCTCCGTTGGGCAAATCGCCCACGCCCGAAACTCCGGATGCATCCTGACATCCCACACGCAGATTTTTCTGAGCAACTATCCCCGGGAGAAAATCATCGGCGTAACCGGAACGAAGGGCAAGAGCACCACATCCTCACTCATTTTCGAAATACTCCGGCGGGCAGGCATCGCCGTGGAGTTGGTGGGGAACATCGGCCGGCCGGCGCTGGCGCGACTCGACGAGGCGGCCGAGGGCAGCTATTTTGTGTACGAATTTTCAAGCCACCAGCTGGCCGAGGTAACCTCCAGCCCTCACATTGCCGTGCTTCTCAACATTGTTCCGGAGCACCTGGATTACTACCCGGGTTTCGACGAATACGTTGCAGCCAAGGAAAACATCACCCGGTTTCAGGACAGCGGTGATTTCCTCGTATTCAATGCCGACTATCCCATTCCTAATGCAATTGCCGGACGCAGCCGCGCTGCGCTGAGATCTTTCAGCCTGAACAGTCTTCAGGGCGACAAGATCATTTTGCCGGATTCGAACGGCGAACAGTTTTTCCTTCGCCTCGATGAAATACCGCTGCCGGGCAGATTCAACGTCCAGAATGTGATGGCGGCGATTGCCGTGGCATCCCTGTGCGGAGTGCGCGCAGAGCCGATTCGCGATGCGGTCCGGGACTTCCAGGCGCTGCCACACCGCCTGGAATTCGTGGGCGTGTTCAATGGCGTGGCCTTCTATGACGACTCCATTGCTACCGTCCCGGAGGCCACACTGGCGGCCCTGGAAGCGCTGGGCAAAGACGTGCAGACAGTAATCCTGGGCGGGCATGAACGGAATCTGGATTTCAACGATCTCGGCGCGCTGCTCCCGGCGAGCGTGAAAAACGTGATTCTCTTTCCTCCGACCGGGCGCCGAATCTGGGATGCCATTGAGCAGAATTCGCAGAATTCAAAGAAAGGAACGCTTCCGGAAGCGTTCTTTGTGGAAAGCATGGAAGAGGCCGTCAGGATTTCTTATGCTCGAACGGAGCGAGGCAAAATATGCCTGCTATCCCCGGCCTCTCCCAGCTTCGGAACGTTCAAGGACTTCAAAGAGCGCGGCGACTCTTACAAATCCTTCGTGAAAAAACTCAAAACTGGCGAATGATATCTTCGGGAGCCTTCGAATGATCCGGGGCCAGATCCTCGTAATGGTCCGGGAATTTGTTGTTCTCCATGCAAACGACTTCTTCCAACTCTTCGCCGGCTTCCCACCGGATATCCCATGCAATCTTCCACGGCCGCGTGTAGGCACCGGGATCATCGATTGTGGCTTCGTATGCGAGCGTGTAGTAGTCCTTGCGCGTAAACCTTTCGGTCACATGGTGCATGTTGGTCCGCGGAGAGCCGGTGCGTGATATCCAGTGTCCCTCATTGAAACCGACCGTATCCACAACCAGCGTGTCGCCTTCCCACCGGCCTATTGCGTGCCCCATCCAAGTCGGCAGTTCATATGCTTCCTGGGGATGCGGGCGCCCATCCATATAAATCACCTGAAAGAAACGCGTCGGGCGCTCGAGGATCCGCACGATGCGCTTCTGTTCGGGCATCTGAATGAACTCCCAGCCCGACATCAGCGAGGTTGGCCGCGTTCCGCCGCCTGGAAGACAATAGTTGTTGGGATCGTCTTTTTGATCTGTCTTGTTACGGTAGTCGACCAAAGCTTTGGCCCAGGGCTGGAAAGGAATGCCATCTTTGGGGTCGACGACATCCTTCTGGATATCCTGGTGATTGCCGGAATGCCAGGTTCCCTTGTACTCCGGGTCAACCCAACCCAGGTTTGGCGTACCATCCGGGAACCGGGGAACCGGTATCGGCGTCCTGGCGCGCTGGCCCTCTTGCGCAGGAGCTGAAGGCACCCCAAGGAACGATAACAGCACCAGAACAACCGCCATTGTCATCAGCCTGATAGTCCAATGAGCCCGCATTCTAAAAGCCTCCATGGCCAGTAGGTATATATGTTGAATTCAGATCCGTCAAGCGATGGTTGCCAGCGCGGATTTCAAGATGCGCTCGAACTCGGGCGGCAGTCGATGGGGCCCATAGGAAGCCAGAATCTCCGTTGCTGAACTGCTGTCGATGGCCCCGGGGACGTGCTGCTCCGCATAGTCCAGAACCGGCGGCAGCGCTTCACCCGGCGATCTCACGGCCTTTACGGCATTGATGGACAGCGCCAGGGCTGCCCTGATTTCCCTGGCCGTTCCCACGCACTCGAACGGCTTCATTTCGATTCCCGCCAACTGCCTCAATATGGCGATCGACGTCTCACGTTGAAAAAGATCTGCTCCGAATACCTTCACAAGCGCCGCGCGCGGAACGAAAGGATACATTGTGATGAAGACGGACACGCATTTCGGGCACTCCCCGCACCACGAAGCCGAACGATTCCGATTGCAGCTCTTGAATACTTCAAAGAACTCGGGAAAGCCCGCAAACAACTTTCCGATCTGCAACTCGTAGAGCGGCCGGACCATGCTGAAGTATCGGCCCGAGCGGACCAGATACTTCCTCAGGTATTCATCGAACAGGGCCTCAAACCGAAAGCTCTTCGAGTATTGATGATTGATATCCCGGCCGCGGTACAGCGTGTTTCCTTCATCCGAACTGCGTTCATTGGCGACGATCACATTGGAGTAGCCATACAGCAGGAGGCATACGGCGCCAAGAAAACCCAGATAAGCCGAGAAGGGCGTGTGGCCGTTCAGAAACCCGCGCTGATTCAGGCTCAGCAACTCCGGGCAAATTGAGCGCCGGATCACGACGGGTTGAGCGGAAGTCACACGGGCCGCAACCTTCATCGCAGCGTCAGACGGATTCAGCATCATGCAGTTAAAGGCTTCCCTGGATTCCCGAAGCAGGCCCGCCGCAAGCGCGGAATCCCGGCCGCCTCCGATCGTCAGCAGGCTGCGAGCCGGCATCGCGACGGGATATGCGGAGCCCGGAGCGCCTCCCGGCGAGGAAATCCGGACAAAGCCGGGAGAAGTAAAGTCGATGTCGTTACGGAAAAAGTATTCGCCCATCCCGTGGATGAGAAGATCTTCCCACCATGCGGCCTGCTCCGTGCTGATGGGGCCCGCGAGGACCTCAATGGATGGGGACGCGGTCGCTTTCCAGTAGCTGAACAGTTCTATCAGGCCGAGATGAAAGATCGCGTTGTCGACAAATTCCGATGGAACGGAATGCCAGCCTTCCGGCACCGGCTCAAAGACAACTTCAGGCGAGAATGAAATGTCGGGAGGCGCGGAAAAAGTGAACCTCGCAATCGCGCGGGAGGCACTTGTTTCGAACTCAAACCTTTCGTAACGGAAGACGGGATATCTGCGGCGCAGGTCCTGCAGTCGATTAGAACCATCAGACATGGAGGGGATTATAAGGGAACTCACCCGTGGGCGCGGGGCTAAAGCCCGGCGCCCACAGGTAGACTGAACGCCTGCTGCTAGTACATTCCCGGAGGGCCACCGCCCGGAGGGCCGGCAGGCCCCTTGTCTTCTTCCGGAATCTCGGAAACGAGGGCTTCGGTGGTCAGCATGAGCCCGGCGATCGAAGCGGCGTTCTGCAAGGCAGTTCGCGTAACTTTCGCGGGGTCCAGGATACCGGCGGAGATCATGTCGCCATACTCTTCGGTCGCGGCGTTGAACCCGAAATTAGGATCCTTCGATTCCCGGACCTTTCCAATGACAACGGCGCCTTCGTGCCCCGCGTTCGACGCGATCATGCGCAGGGGCTCTTCCAGCGCTCGTCTCACGATGTTGACGCCGATCTGTTCATCATGCTCCAGCTTCAGCTTATCCAGAGGCGGCATCGCCCGAATGAAAGCCACGCCGCCGCCCGGCACGATACCTTCCTCAACAGCCGCGCGCGTCGCATGCATTGCGTCCTCCACGCGAGCTTTCTTTTCCTTCATTTCGGTTTCGGTAGCGGCGCCGACTTTGATAATAGCCACGCCACCGACCAGCTTCGCCAGCCGTTCCTGGAGTTTCTCGCGGTCGTAGTCGGATGTGGTTTCGTCAATCTGAGCACGGATCTGCTTGACGCGGCCTTCGATCCCCGAAGACTTTCCAGCACCCTCGACGATTGTCGTGTTGTCCTTGTCGATGACAATCTTCTTGGCCCTGCCCAGATCCTCGACGCGGATGTTCTCCAGCTTGATGCCGAGATCTTCCGTAATCGAGCGGCCACCGGTTAGAATCCCAATGTCTTCCAGCATCGCTTTCCGGCGATCGCCAAAACCCGGGGCCTTTACGGCCGCAACCTGCAGTGTTCCGCGAAGCTTGTTGACGACCAGGGTCGCCAGCGCTTCACCTTCGACTTCTTCGGCGATGATCAGCAGCGGTTTGCCGATCTTGGCAACCTGCTCGAGCACGGGAAGGAGATCTTTCATGGTGCTGATCTTCTTTTCATGAATCAGGATGTAGCAGCCTTCGAGCACGCATTCCATGCGGTCCGGATCGGTGACGAAGTAGGGCGACAGATAACCGCGATCGAACTGCATCCCCTCGACGACGTCAAGTGTGGTCTCCATGGCCTTGGCTTCTTCGACCGTGATGACGCCATCCTTGCCGACCTTTTTCATGGCTTCAGCAATGATGTTGCCGATCGTGGAGTCGTTGTTCGCCGATACCGTGGCGACTTGCGCGATCATCTCGCCCTTGACAGGCTTGGAAAGCTTCCTTATTTCTTCGACAACAGTGGTCACCGCTTTCTCAATGCCGCGCTTTACGGCCATCGGATTTGCGCCGGCCGCAACGGTCTTGGCGCCTTCGCGGAAAATGGCCTGAGCAAGAACCGTTGCAGTGGTGGTGCCGTCGCCGGCCACGTCGCTGGTCTTCGAAGCGACTTCCTTCACCATCTGCGCGCCCATGTTTTCCAATGGGTCTTTCAGCTCGATTTCCTTCGCGACTGTCACTCCGTCTTTCGTGATCGTCGGTGAACCGAATTTTTTGTCGAGGACGACGTTGCGTCCCTTGGGGCCGAGCGTGATTTTCACTGCATCGGCAAGTATGTTTACGCCGCGAAGAATCGCCTGTCGGGAATCTTCACCGTGGACAATCAGTTTTGCCATCCGCTCCTCCTACTTCTTTCCGGCGCTTTTGCCGGTGTTTACAAAAATTGCCAGAATCTCGTCTTCACGGAGAATCAGGTACTCGTTGTTTTCAACTTTGATCTCGGTGCCGGAGTACTTTCCAAACAGAACCCGATCACCCTCTTTCACCTCGAGCGGAATAACTTTCCCCTCTTCCGTGCGCTTCCCGGAACCTGCGGCGACGACTTCGCCTTCCTGGGGCTTCTCTTTCGCGGTATCGGGAATGATGATCCCGCCTCGAACGGTTTCCGCCTCCTCGATTCTCTTAATCAGTACACGGTCATGCAAAGGCCGCACTTTCATGGTCTTGCTCTCCTTTTCCTAGTGTTTGTAGTGGATTACGCAGGCTTGCTAGCAGTCATTAGTGCCGAGTGCCAATTCTAAAGAGGAGAGTAACGGCGTGTCAATAGGTAGATGGAAAAGCGAGCTGGATGTGGCAGGATGCCACGGTTCACCAAATCCTGGCAGCCTCGATCCTGCCTGACATACCGGCGCCTTCCGCGCCATCGAATCTCCTATCGGAACTGTACCTGGTTGCGCCAGGCGCAGGCGACAGCAAGCCCCAGTGTGCATGCGCGATCGAACAGTGCGACCGCGCGTGCAGCGTCTGAAGGGACTCCATCCTCTCGCTGGTACATGAGGCCAAGATTTGCGCAGCCCGTTGGTTCCTTCAGGTCGCACGCCATTTGGAATGAACCGAGGGTGCGGGTGTGGTTCGCCGCGACTCCTTGCCCGTGCAGATAGCTCATGCCGGCATTGCTGCAGCCGGCGCCCCAGCTCTGGCTGCATGCCATCTCGAATGTTTGAACAATGCTCATCGGCGGCACAGGCCCCTTTTCGATCCTGCAGGAGATAGCGGTAATCCCCCGGTGCCGGGGCTTCCCTTGCTGGCGTGGCCCCGGCTGCGGCGCCGCCCGCCTTCGCGATCTGTCGTACATCCTCTTCTCCATGGATGGAAGCTGGCGCTTCCGAATTCGAAAGGATCTCGCGATGTTCGAATATGCCGCAAATGCAACTCGGCAGTCTTGCGAATGTGATAAGTGATGACGTCGCGTTCCGCCGCGGCCAATTGTGAGGCGTTGTCTTCGATGTAGCCGAAGAATTCCTGGTCGCGAATTAACGCGACCTTGACCGCTTCAGCCAGACCGGCAACCTTGTCTCGATGGCAAACAAGACGCGATGTCTTTTGTCCGGCTCAAGACGCCGGACGGCATCGGAAAAGATGGGATTATGCGCCGAGAACAGGCGCTGAGTGAAATAGACCGGAAATTTGAAATCGACTGTAAATCCCTGCTCCACGTCCTGCCCCACAACACTTTCCACGAGCCGCTTTACTTCTTATCCCTACAGCTCTCTGTCTTTTTGCAGATGGGTTTATCGCACAGTTGCGGAGGGAAAAAGAACGGCGGCTATATCGTGGGAGTCGAAACGTTTTGCGAACCATTGCGGATCTTCGATTCCTGCACCCAGTACAGAACCTCTTCCGGCGTGTCGACTGATTTCAGCATCTCCAGATCCTCGGCGCCGACCATCTTCTCCCGCACGAGCGTATCGCCGATCCAGCCCAGCAGTCCCTTCCAATATTCCCTGCCAACGAGAATCACAGGGAAGGGTTTGATTTTGCGGGTCTGGATGAGAGTAATGGCTTCAAAAAACTCGTCAAGCGTGCCGAACCCCCCGGGAAGAATGACGAAGGCAATCGAATACTTCACGAACATGACTTTTCGCACGAAGAAGTAGCGAAAATTGAGAAGCTTGTTTGCATAGGTGTTCGGCTTCTGCTCGAAAGGCAACTCGATGTTCAAGCCCACAGAAGTTGCTCCGGCCTCGGATGCCCCCTTGTTTGCGCCTTCCATCACGCCAGGCCCGCCACCCGTAATGATTGAATATCCGTTCCTGGCAAGAAGCGAGGCCGTCGCTTCGGCCTTGATATACGCATCTGAGCCGGGCAATGCCCGCGCGGACCCGAAGATCGCGACGCCAGGCGGAACACGGGAAAGGGTTTCGAACCCCTCAACGAACTCCGCCATGATGCGGAAGATTCGCCAGGTGTCCTTACTCGAGAAATCGTCGATGACGTATTGTTCCTCAATTCCTTCGTGTTTCATTACCACCCCCGAAAAAGGACTTTGACTTTAAAAATTCATTCTAGTATTTAGGACAACATGAGTGTCGAAATCTCTTTTTGCCCACTGTGTGCCGGAAAACTCGACTCGGGAGAAGACGAGCAGTTCGCCTGCGAGGATTGCGAGGCTTCTTTCTTCATTCAGGTAGTAAAACAAGGAGATGATGACGAAGACGAGGAAGAATAACTTTACGCCTCCGCAGCCGTTCATCAGAAATGGTGCTCGCGATTTTTGATCATTTCCCGAAAATCATCTCCGGTCATAATCACCATTTTGCACATCTCATGCAGCCTTGAACGCATCTGGTCTCCAATACGTTCCGCCAGCGTGTACGAGACGCCCTTCTGCCTGTCCTTAGGATCATCTCGATCCAAGTAGTTCGTTGTGAGAATCGTTACCTTGTTCTCGTTGTATCGGTAGTTAAGGATATAGCCGACCGTATCCTTTACCCACGAACTCGGATTCTGAGCTCCAAGCTCATCCAGGACCAGCACCTCACTCTCCAGGATCGGTCCCAGAAGAGAAAGCTCCGAAGACTGCGAAACCGGATTGTACGAGTTCTGAATCTCCTTGAGCAGTTCCGGAAATGTCCGGAACAAACACGGAACGGACTTAACTCGCATTAACTGCTTGATAATTCCCACAGCCAGGTGGGTCTTCCCCACGCCTTTTGGTCCCATGAACAGCAAACCGAACGGCGTAGACATCGGATAGTGTTCCACGAAACGGTCGGCGGCTATTTTGGCCAATTGGAGAGACTGGTTCGTATGTGGCGGTCTCAATTCAAAGTTGCTGAGTTCGCAGGCCGCGTAGCGTGGGGGAATTCTGGCAATATCAAGCAAACGCTCCGAACGAGATCGTCTGATACATCCGCACCGGCTCACGCCTTCGATGCCATCGCGTGAAACCGGCATCCAGCCTGTGCCTCGGCAATCGGGACAAACTTGAATCGGTTCGGGGTTCACGGCTGCATTGTACATGAAATGGGATGATTCACCGGCCGGGATCCCTGTCTAGTTAAGATATCCCAGCAGCTGCCGGGCGCGCTGCGAACGGCGAAGCTTGCCGAGGGCCCGCTCTTCGATTTGACGGATCCTTTCGCGCGACAGGTTCAGATCGAATCCGATTTCGGCGAGAGTTTGTGCGTCATGATTCCCGAGTCCGAAGCGGCGCTCAACGATGAATCGCTCCTTGTCGTCGAGTTGAGCGAGGAGACTGTTCAACTGCTCTTCAAAAGACTGAGCGATGAGAACCTCGTCGAGTGGCGTGATGTTCGTATCCTCGATCATGTCTTCGAGCCGGGTCTCCGTTTCATCCGACGGACCAAACGGGGCGCTTAGCGACACTTCGGTCGGCAGGCCCTCCATCATGCCGCGCACCTCGTCTTCCCTGAGATCGAGTTCCCTGGAAATCTCTTCAACTGTCGGTCGGCGGCCGAGCTCCTGCGTCAAGTCCGACACTTTTGTCTCGAATCGATACAGCTCATGTTTGAGTTTGGGCGGAAACCTGAAAACCTGCCCATGATGAGCGATCGCAGCCAGAATTGCCTGGCGAATCCACCAGCTTGCGTACGTAATGAATCTTACGCCTCGCTCCGGATCGAAACGTGACGCCGCCTCGATCAGACCCATGTTCCCTTCGTTAATCAACTCGTGAATCGGGTAACCGGAACGCGAATACGTCTTTGCCATCGCGACTACGAAGCGCAGATTGGATTCAATAAGCTTTCGAAAGGCGTCGTCATCACCTCGCTGGACGCCTCTCCCGAGTTCCTTCTCTTCATCGGGCGTCAATTGCGGGAATCTGGAAATTTCCCTCAAGTAAATTCGCAGCGTATCTGGTCCTTCGACGACCCGTTCGTAACCGATTTGTCTCATAAGTACCGCCTTCCCTCGCCTACTTGCGCGGACGAGCGAGAATAACGTGCGGAGGCGTAACCTTTACCAGGGCGTGCTGGATCTTTTGATTCAGTTCGGGAGAACGAGTGGCAATTTCCCGTTCGACGTAGGCAATGAAGTCCTGCATCTCGCCCTGCATTTCCTCCATCCTGCGCCTCATGTTCAGAATGACCTCCACACCCGCGAGATTGACTCCGAGTTCACGTGTCAGACTCAGAACGACTTCCAGCCGCTCGATGTCCTCTTGAGTGTATAGACGTGTATTGCCCTCCGATCGTGAGGGCTTCAGCAATCCTTCGCGCTCGTAAAGACGCAACGTCTGCGGGTGGATGCCGTAAGTTTCGGCCACCGCGCTGATCATGAAAGCCGCTTTACCTTTTTTCTTTCGATCCATTTATTGATCGCTGCGCCCTATCGGGCTTGCATTCGCAGCCGCTCATTTGGGTAAATCTCTTCGCGGATCCTCCGGATTGAGTTTTGCAAGCTCCCGAAGAATCTCTTTCGATCGCTCGTCAGCGATCCGAGGAACGACAACGCTGACCTCAACGTACTGATCGCCACGCAGACCCGGCTGCAATAACGACGGCGCCCCTTTTCCCCGAAGCCTGAAAGTCTGATGGCTCTGCGTACCCGGCGGAATGCGAACCACCGCCTGTCCATCGATGGTAGGCACCTCTATCTTTGTACCGAGGGCCGCTTCAGTGAACGTGACCGGGACGGAGCAGTAGATGTTGTCTCCAACCCGCCTGAAAAAATGATGGGGAGCGACGTTGGTTACGACGAAAAGATCGCCTGCAGGACCACCCCAACGGCCAGCGTCACCTTTCGCCGGAAATCGGATGCGAGACCCGGTGGCTACGCCCGCAGGAATCTCCATTTCCAGACTCTCACTTCCAAGCCGGCGCCCTTCTCCACCGCACTCCCCACAGGAAGAGAGAGTGCGCCCGGCTCCTCCGCATTCCGGACACGTCACGACGAATTGCAGATGCCCCTTGGTGCGAATCGCCTTGCCCGTCCCGGTACAGGTAGCGCAGCCGGAGTCTCTGAATGCACCGGCATTACCCGAACCGCCGCAACCGGCGCAGGTTTCTTTACGCTGCACCGTAATGGTCGTTTTCAGGGCCCGGGTCGAATCGTCGAAGCCAAGCGCCACTTGATACTCCAGGTCCTGCCCTCGTTCCGGCTCACGGCGCAAAGTCTGCCGGGAAAAGAAATGCCCCACAACATCTCCAATTGAGGACTGGCTACCGTGCCCCACATCGAATCCCTGAAAGCTGAAACTCCATGACGCATCGGACTTCTCGTGCTCAAACACGCCATCGGTATAGAACCCGTTCACATCGTAGAATTCACGTTTCAAGGGGTCGCTAAGGATGTCGTACGCCTCCGAGATCCGCTTGAAGCTCTCTTCCGCGCCGCGATCACCCGGATTGATATCCGGATGAAATCGCCGCGCCAGCCTCCGAAAAGCTCTCTTGATCTCGTTAACCGAGGCTGTCCGGCCGATTTGAAGAATGATGTAGAGATCGTCTTTTCTCGACATTGTTTAGATCATCGACAGGCTTCAATCCTTCTTCTTGTCGTCCACGTCGACATACTCGGCATCGATGACATCACCGTCGGCCTTGCCGCCCTTGGCGCCATCGCCCTGCGCTGTGTGACCGGAAGAACCGGATCCGTCGGCCTGGCCTCCGCCCTGGGCCCCGGACTTGTACATGGTTTCCGCAAGTTTGTGCGATGCCTGTGTCAGCGCGTCGGCTGCCTGATTGATGCGTTCAACGCCGCCTTCCTCCAGCGCCTTCTTACAATCTGAGATTGCGGACTCTACCGCCTTAACGTCGGACTCGGGCAGCTTCTCGCGGTTCTCTTGCAGTAACTTCTCAGTCTGATAAACCAGGGAGTCTGCCCGATTGCGCGCTTCAATTTCCTCCCGTTTCTTGCGGTCCTCATCGGCGTGAGACTCCGCTTCCCTTACCATCTTGTCGATGTCTTCTTTGTTAAGACCGCTGGAAGACGTGATTGTGATCTTTTGCTCTTTGCCTGTACCCAGGTCCTTCGCCGAAACATTCACGATGCCGTTCGCATCGATGTCGAAAGTGACCTCGACTTGCGGAATCCCCCGCGGCGCCGACGGTATTCCGACCAGATGGAACTTGCCTAGAGTCCGGTTGTCCTTGGCCATCGGGCGCTCACCCTGCATGACGTGTATTTCAACCGAAGTCTGGTTATCCGAAGCCGTCGAGAACGTCTCGCTTTTCCGCGTCGGAATCGTCGTATTGCGTTCGATAAGCCTGGTGAAAACTCCGCCAAGGGTCTCGATGCCAAGCGAGAGCGGAGTGACGTCCAGCAGCAGCACGTCTTTCACTTCCCCACCCAACACACCTGCCTGAACTGCCGCTCCAATCGCAACGACCTCGTCCGGATTCACCCCCTTATGGGGCTCCCTCCCAAACAGTTCGCGCACGATCTGCTGAACCTTGGGGATACGCGTCGTACCACCTACAAGCACGACCTCGTCGATATCGCTGGGCTTGACTCCGGCGTCCTGCAAAGCTTGTTTGCAGGGTCCAATCGAACGCTGAAGCATGTCCTCAACCAAAGCTTCGAACTTGGAACGCGTTAGTTTGAGGCTCAGGTGTTTTGGACCTGACGCGTCGGCCGTAACAAACGGCAGTGTAATTTCCGTCTCCTGCACGGTCGATAGCTCGCACTTGGCTTTCTCCGCGGCTTCCTTCAACCGCTGCAATGCCATCTTGTCCTTGGAGAGATCGATAACCTGGTCCTTCTTGAATTCTTCAATAATCCAGTCGATGATCCGCTGGTCGATGTTATCGCCACCCAGATGCGTATCACCGTTGGTCGCCTTGACCTCGACAACACCTTCGCCAACCTCGAGAATCGAGATATCGAAAGTACCGCCCCCGAAGTCATATACCGCGATCGTTTCGTCCTTTTTCTTGTCGAGACCGTACGCGAGCGCAGCCGCCGTCGGTTCATTGATGATTCGCAGCACTTCCAGACCGGCGATGCGGCCCGCATCTTTCGTGGCCTGGCGCTGGGCATCATTGAAATAGGCCGGAACCGTAATCACGGCCTTCTCTATCTTCT